>JBBRQV010000005.1:0-49131 GCA_038225955.1 Ignavibacteria bacterium
ACAGGTATCGGGAGTTATCTCAAAAATAAATGTTGATTTCAACAGCATTGTGAAAAAAGGTCAGGTGCTTGCAGTACTTGATACGAGAAATCTTCAGGTTGCATTAGACCAGGCAAGAGCCAGCCTTACAAAGGCGCAGGCACAACTTGATCAGTCAAAATCTGAAATGGAAAGAAATAAAATTTTGGTTGATAAAGGATTGCTTCCGGCAAGCGACTATGATTTACTCGTAGCAAATTACAAAGTTGCTCAGACTACTTTAGTGTCTTCCCAAGGTGATGTATCAAAAGCAGAAACAAATCTTGCTCTTGCAACTATAAAATCTCCGATAGATGGAGTTGTGATTTCCCGAGCAGTTGATGTAGGGCAGACAGTTGCCGCAAGTCTTTCAACACCAACTCTTTTTACGGTTGCGAACGACTTGAGTAAAATGCAGCTGCAGGCAAATGTCGATGAAGCAGATATAGGTCAGATACAAACAGGGCAAGCAGTATTTTTCAAAGTTGATGCATATCCCGATGTAACATTTACGGGAGTTGTGCGCCAGCTTCGTATGCAGCCTATTACAGTAAACAATGTTGTAAGCTATGCAGTAATGATAGATGCGCCGAACGATGAGCTGAAACTTCTTCCTGGAATGAATGCAGATATTTCTATTATTACGAAAGAAAGTAAGAACGTTATTAAAATTCCTATCACGGCGATGAATTTTTCACCTCCAAAGGCATACAAAAATATTGATAGCGTTTCTGTCGCCAATCAAAGAGACAGTTTGTCTAAATGGGATAAGTCATTAGTGTTTGTATTGAATGAAAACAATCTTGTTCCCGTTGCAATTAAAACAGGACTCTCTGACGGAATAAAAATAGAAGTTACCGAGGGAGACCTTACGCCGAAGCAGCTGCTTGTAATAGGAACGAAGCAGAACGGCAATGCACCATCGACCCAGACTAAAGGGTTAATTCAAGCGCCTACTCGAGGTCCCGGTAATGGTAACAGAGGTCGATAAAAATATGCCTGAAAAAAATGATTTAAATATTAGCACTAATAAATCTCAGCCGGTAATATCGGTGAAGAATTTAGTGAAGATTTATAAAGTCGGAAGTGAAACACTCGCTGCGCTTAATGATGTATCAATGGATATTTTCGCAGGAGATTATATTGCAGTGATGGGAACAAGCGGCTCGGGTAAATCTACTTTTATGAATATACTCGGAATGCTTGATGTACCCACACGTGGTGAATATAAATTTAATGGCGAGGAAGTCGGCGATAAAAATAAAAATGAGCGCGCCAGACTTAGAAGAGACAATCTTGGTTTTGTGTTTCAGTCATTCAATCTTTTATCTAGAACAACAGCTTATGATAATGTTGAGCTTCCTCTTATCTATGGTAATATTGGTTCAGCGGAAAGAAGAGAAAAAGTTGAGAAGGCATTGATAAGTGTGGGACTGAAAGATAAAATGAAAAATACACCGAATATGCTTTCCGGCGGTCAGCAGCAGAGAGTAGCGATAGCAAGAGCAATAGTAAATAATCCGAAGATGATACTTGCCGATGAACCTACGGGAAATCTTGATACAAGGACAAGCATGGAAATAATTCAGATATTTCAGGATTTGAACGATAAAGGTATTACGATTTTAATGGTTACACATGAAGACGATATTGCGCAATCGGCAAAGCAAAAAGTAATTTTTAAAGACGGGAAGATGAAAAGCTCTGAAGAAGTTCACGACAGACTTATTGCAACAGACCAGCTTGCGCAAATGCCTAAGCCCGAAGAGATAGTAGAAGAAGCATAAAAAATTTAAAATGAATATCTATAAGATATAAATTATGAATATAGGCAGCACAGTTAAAATTTCATTTAAAGCACTGGGGAAAAACAAATTTCGTTCTTTCCTTACGATGCTCGGAATAATTATCGGAGTTGTATCGGTAATTGTGATGCAGGCAATCGGTAAGGGTTCAAGCGCCGATGTTAATGCGCGTATAAGTTCGCTCGGAACAAATTTAATTACTATCAGTCCTATCTCTGCAAGGAGCGGCGGAGTAAATCAGGATGCGGGAAGCGGTGTATCATTGAAGAAAGAAGACGCCGATGTGCTTTTAAAAGAAGTACCCACTATTGATGCAGTCTCGCCGTTGGTAAGAACTTCAGCGCAAATAAAATACGGAAATAAAAACTGGCGGAGCACAATCTCAGGGGTATTCCCCGGGTATTTTACCATTCGCGTTCTTGAAATAAAAGACGGCGCAATATTTACAAAGGAAGATGAAAAGAAACTTGCTAAAGTTTGTGTGATAGGAAAAACGGTGCAGGATAATTTATTCGGTCCCGGTGTTGACCCCATTGGGAAAACTATCCGCGTTGGGACGATACCATATCTCGTTATAGGAACAATTGTAAGCAAGGGTACAAGTGGCGGCGGACAGGACCAGGACGACATAGTGCTTGCGCCATACTCAACCGTGCAGAACAGAATGCTTGGCAATGATAATGTTAACCAGATTTTTGCCTCGGCTAAAACTGAGGGCGATGTTAATACTGCAGTAACACAGATTGGAGAAGTTTTGAGAACTCAGCATAAGCTTTTGCCCGGTGCTCCAAATAATTTTACAATCAGTACTCAGCTTCAGATACGTGAAACGCTTAATACAGTTGTTGATACAATTACTGTTTTGCTTTCTATTGTTGCAGCGATTTCATTGGTAGTTGGCGGTATAGGAATTATGAATATAATGCTTGTATCGGTAACGGAAAGAACGCGCGAGATTGGTACGCGTATGGCAGTCGGTGCTACGGGAATAGACGTGCAGTTCCAGTTATTACTTGAAGCAGTTGTGCTAAGCTTAACAGGCGGCGTAACAGGAATTTTGTTGGGACTTCTGACAGCATACATAGTTTCAAGATTCGGAGGTTACTCAACAATTGTTGCTCCCGATTCAATCATAATTTCATTTGTTGTAAGTACTCTCATAGGAGTTTTCTTCGGATGGTATCCATCGCGTAAAGCAGCGAATCTCAATCCGATAGATGCATTGAGGTATGAGTAAAATTCTTTTCTTACATATTACTACATTTCTTTGAAGTAACATAATAAAAAATTTACAGTATGTTTATTTTAAATCGCTATCGTTACGGAGCTCGGCTTCGTGACGTAAATAATTATCGATTTATTTTTCAAAAATTTTGATATAAATTCAAAGAGGAAATAAACCTCTGATAAAATTTAGATGCCTCCAAAAAAATCTCCTAAAATTTTTGTTCTCGATACAAATGTAATTCTCCACGATGCAACAAGCATACTCCAGTTTGAAGAAAACGACATAGTAATTCCGATGGCTGTCATAGAAGAGATAGACCATTTCAAAAAGGGCAATCAGGTTATTAATTTGCATGCGCGCGAGTTTGCGCGAACGCTGGATTCTCTCACGGGTGATGCCTTATTCAATGGCGGTGTTTCACTAGGTAAGAAAAAAGGAAAAGTTTCTATTGCAATTCCGAGAGCCTGGAACGATGAAATAAAAGATGTGTTCAGAGAGGATACTCCCGACCACAGAATTTTGAACGCTGCATTAGATACGGCAAAAAAATTTGGTGCGAAGCGGCAGGTAATACTTGTATCGAAGGATGTTAATCTCCGGATGAAGGCAAAAGCATTAGGTATGCCTGCGGAAGATTATACTACGGATAGAATAACTGACCTTGAAGAATTATACAGCGGAAAAGAAATCATTGAAGATTTTAATGACGATATTTTACAGGCGCTTTACACGTCGCCGTTTGAGATTCCGCTGAAGAAAGCTTTTCCCAAAAAGCAGAAAGATATTATTCCCAATAAATTTTATATTCTAAGAAATGCAAGCCGCTCTATTCTTGCATACGTTGACCCTGCGAAAGAAATGCTTCTCAAAGTTGATAAGATTACTGCCTACGGAATCAAACCGCGTAATGCAGAGCAGACATTTGCATTTGATGCTTTGCTGAACCAGAATATTCCCATTATGTCCATCACAGGAAAAGCGGGAACAGGAAAAACTTTACTTGCACTTGCAGCAGCATTGCAGATAAGAAAAAATTACAGACAGATTTATATTGCGCGTCCGATTGTTCCTCTTAGCAATAAAGATATCGGCTATTTGCCGGGAGATGTCGAGAGCAAACTAGCTCCTTATATGCAGCCGTTATGGGATAATCTGAAAATTATTCAAGACCAATATAAGGAGACTGACCAGGCGCACCAAACGATTAATCAAATGGTGAAAGACGATAAACTTGTGATAGAACCTCTGAGCTACATTCGCGGCAGAAGTTTGCAAAGAATATTTTTTATTGTGGATGAAGCGCAGAACTTAACGCCGCACGAAATAAAAACAATTATCACGCGCGCAGGCGAAGGATGTAAAATTATTTTTACGGGTGATATTTACCAGATTGATCATCCGTATCTTGATACTGAATCAAACGGGCTAACTTATCTGATTGACCATTTTAAGAATCAGAAATTGTACGCCCATATTAATTTAGTAAAAGGCGAGCGCTCTGAGCTGGCTGAACTTGCAAGTAATTTATTATAGAAATGTTTGAAATTAAATTATGCAGTATAAATGAAGCTGATGAGCTTTTTGAAATTTATGAACAATGCAGAAGAGCGATGCAGGCAGCAGGGATTTTTCAGTGGCAGAATGAATATCCGACTATAGATACTGTTAAGCAGGATATAGAAGATAAAACTCTTTATGGATATTATGCAAAAGATATTGAAGACGGCAAATGTTTAGGAGCTGTGTGTGTGAGCACTCATCAGGATGAAGAGTATAAAGAAATGAAATGGGAAGGTCCCAATGAAAATGTTGTTGTAATTCACAGACTTGCTGTTAACCCTGAGTTTCAAGCGAAAGGAATTGCGAGATTGCTAATGGATTTTGCTGAAGAGCATGCTAAGAAAGAAAAGTACTCTGCAATAAGGTTAGACTCTTACTCACAAAATAAACGAGCATTAAAATTTTATGAGAACAGAGGTTATCAAAAAAGAGGTGAATGTTTTTTTGCAGGAAGAGATATGCCGTTTTACTGTTACGAATTAATTTTTTGATTAAAATTTTCCCGTTACATCCAGTTAGTTCTATCCAGACTTCTGTACTGAATAGCCTCTGAAATATGCGCAGGTGTAATATTTTCCGCTCCTTCTAAATCAGCAATAGTTCTGCTTACTTTTAAAATCCTATCATAGGCGCGAGCTGAAAGTCCAAGCTTCATAATTGCAAGCTTCATAAGTTTTTCACAGTCTTCATCTATTTGGCAAAATTGTTTTATTTCTTTTGAACTCATATTGGAGTTTGAGTACAATCCAGGAAGATTCTTAAATCTTTCTAACTGAATCTCTCTCGCCTTTATAACGCGCTTTCTAACATCTTCAGATTTCTCTGCTTCAGTCTTGCTTGAAAGCTCATCGAACTTTACGGGATTTACGTGTATGTGAATATCAATTCTATCTAATATCGGTCCGGAAATTTTTGAAAGAAATTTTTGTATTTCGTATTCGGAAAACATTTCAGATTCCTTCTGTGTGCCTGCGGGAGTAGGATTCATAGCAGCCACAAGCATAAAATTACATGGGTACTTCACGGTCATCTTTGAGCGGGAAATTGTAACTTCCCTGTCTTCCAAGGGCTGACGCATTACTTCAAGAACATTTTTCTTGAACTCAGTCATTTCATCTAAAAATAAAACTCCGTTATGGGCAAAAGATATTTCGCCGGGTTTTGCATTTTGCCCGCCTCCAACTATTGAAACATCGCTTGCAGTATGATGTGGTGAGCGGAACGGCCTTGTTGAAATTATCGCTGAACCTGACGGAAGTATTCCTGCTATCGAATGAATTTTAGTTGTCTCGAGTGATTCCTCCAATGTAAGCGGAGGAAGAATTGTTGATAACCTTTTTGCGAGCATAGTTTTTCCTGAGCCGGGCAAACCAATCATAATAATATTATGTCCGCCTGCAGCGGCAACTTCCATTCCTCGTTTAACTTCAAGCTGACCTTTTACATCGGCAAAATCTACAGGATAGTTCTGATGCTCTTCAAAAATTTTCTTAACATCTATTTTGTATGTGGACGGAGTTGACTGTCCGTTTATAAAATCAATCACGCCTCTTATATCTTCAAACGGATAAACTTCTATACCTTCAACTATGGCAGCTTCGGCAGCATTTTCAACAGGAAGAATTATTCCTTTAAAGCCTTTGCTCTTAGCTTCAAGCGCTATCGGAAGCACTCCGTTTACTCTGCGTAATTTGCCGTCAAGTGAAAGCTCACCAAGAAAAACATATTGATTAACTATGTCAGGCATTATCTGTCCCAGTTCGCAAAGTATACCGATTGCTATCGGTAAATCGAATCCTGACCCTTCCTTACGGACATCTGCTGGAGCGAGATTAATTGTATATCTCTTAATTGGAAAAAGGTAGGCGTTATTTTTTATTGCAGCAGCAACGCGCTCTTTGGATTCTTTTACTGCGCTATCTGGCAAGCCGACAATTGCGAATGCGAAAAGACCGTTCTCAACATGTGTTTCTACTCGTACGATGTATGCATCTACTCCAAACGTAGCTGCGGAAAAAACTTCGGTTATCATAGGGTAAAATAAAAATGATAAGAGTTATTAAATAAATTTAATTTTTCTTTTTAAATATCAGTGAAATAGGCACGCCTTCAAAATCCCAGAAGCTTCTTATTTTTCTTTCAAGAAATTTTTTATAGTTAGCTTCAATTCCCCGGTCATCATTGGTAAAAAATGCAAATACGGGAGGCGAGGTTTTCACCTGTGTAATATAATTTATTTTTATTTCTTTTCCTCGTGTAGAAGCCGGCGGTGTTTTTTGTATCTCCGGTAAAAGCATATTGTTCAGGTCACTTGTTTTAACTTCGGAGTTTCTGAGGTCGTAAATCTTTTTTCCATCTTCAAGGATTTTATGAATACGCTGCTTTGTCTTTGCAGAAATAAAAATAAATTTAAGGAAGTCGTAGCTTCTTAAATGTTCCTTAATTTTCTGCTCGATTATCTTTGCAGTGTTTGAATCTTTTTCAATCAGGTCCCATTTATTTATAACTACAAGTAATCCCTTTTTATATTTATAAATTTCTTCTATGATTGTTGTATCCTGTTTATCAAGTTTGTAAGTTGCGAGCTTGTAGTCGGATGATGTTTCAAGATCTTCGATAATAATACTTACATCGATAACAAGTATTGCAACATCACATCTTTGAATCGCTTTATAAGTTCTTACAGTAGAATAAAATTCTACGTCTTCGGATATTTTAGTTCTTTTTCTAAGCCCCGCAGTATCAATTAAAACTATATCTTCATTATGGTATTTTACAACTGAGTCTATAGTATCTCTTGTTGTTCCGGGAATGTCAGTTACAATATTTCTTTCTTCGTTCAGTAAAGCATTCACGATAGAAGACTTTCCTGCATTTGGTCTGCCGATTACGGCAAACTTAATTCTTTTATCTTGGTCTGTATCATCTTCTTCGATATCTTTGCATACGATATCCAACAGGTCTCCCGAGTTTCTTCCAGAGATTGCGGAAACGGGGAAAGGCTCACCAAGTCCGAGACTGTAAAAATCTGCCGTAAGTCCTTCCTGTTTTATATCGTCAATTTTATTTACGAGTAAAATTATCTGTTTTTCGTTTGCGTATTTTCTGAGCATATTTGCAACTTCTTTATCAAGTGGATGCAGGCCAAGCTTTGAATCTACCACAAATAAAATTTTATCAGCTTCTTCAATTGCCATTTTCACCTGTGCGCGGATTGCCTTTTCGAACTGGTCGTCTGAATGCGGAACGAATCCGCCGGTATCGATTAAGAAAAACTTCTTTCCTGTCCACTCGCCTTCGCCGTAGTTTCTATCGCGTGTAACTCCGCTTGAATCGTGAACGATTGCTTCGTTACTGCTGGTTAACCTGTTGAATAATGTTGATTTCCCTACGTTAGGTCTGCCAACTATCGCTATAATATTTTTCATATTCTAAAAGTTACCTTTATTGGAGAAGACATTAAAGATACTTCTTTTTATCGATAATTTAATAAGCATTAATTATTAACATGCAAAGATTGAAATTTTAAATTAAAACTTTTATTTTTATACACTACTGTAAGTATGACTCCCCGAAAGCGTCTATTTAATCAAATCATTTTATAAATTGGAAACGGATGGATTCAGTTCAATCAAGAAGATGACTTTAATAAAGTAAGCGCAAGACAATTTTAAAAAATTCTACCTATTAGTAGCAATAGGTAGTAACATCTTTGATTTTTCATTTATCTTATCTATTATATACGTTACTATATGAATCCAACTTTACATAATAACCAGACCAGCTTGAATTCAGAATTCGGAGCACAGATTGCAGAGTTCAGAAAACCCGACTAAAATCCGACCATATAAAGTGTGAAATAGTGACTTGGTGAAATAGTCCAAAACAGGTTGTATTTAAAGAATCCGTCAAAAATTCATCATTTGAGATATAATGCTTCATTTTAAAATGTGACAATATTGTTACAATTTCCGTTGCGAAGGCGTAGTCCCGCTGAAGAGGAATTCCTTACACCAGAATTAGAGATTAGACGTAATTTTAAATTCGTAATTGCTCTCCCGTCTTTAGCGGGATGTAATTGATTTGGAACGATATGTAGTTTTTTTCGGTTTTTTTGGAGTAACAGAATAATTATATTATTTTATGGACACAACATTAGATGAAAATAAAATTTACGACGAGCTCAGGAAAAAATCTTCCGAAGTGAGCGATAGAGATGTAACAAGAATCTTAAAGACAGAAGAGAACGTAAAAAAAAGAACAGATAAGCTGAATAAAAATGTATTCGGAAAGTTTTTAAATCAGCTTTCTTTGGCTTATGAAATGCTTAAAGATTATAAAACCAAACGATACATTGATGTTCCATGGCGTACGATTGCTTTGATTATAGGAGCGATATTGTATTTTCTAAATCCGTTTGATATAATTCCCGATATTTTGCCTATCATAGGATTTACAGATGACGCAGTTGCATTTGCAGCAGTGTTCCGCTCGGCACAGGGAGATTTGCTCAAGTATTGCGAGTGGAAGGGTTACAACCCGGACAAATATTTTTAATTTTTTTTTACATATTATACAATAAACGAATTCATTAGAATTCTTAGAAAGAACTAAAGATTGAACGCTTCAATCACAGTACTATTTATCGGCGATATAATCGGCGAACCGGGTTTTAATCATACAGAAACCTTCTTACCAGCTCTACGAGCGAAGTACAAGCCTGACTTTGTAATTGCCAACGGTGAAAACATAACCGACGGCATGGGCATTATCGAAAGAGATGCTCTGAAATTATTCGGTCTTAAAATCGACGTCCTTACAGGCGGAAACCACACGATGGATAAGATTCAGGCACATAAATACATTAACGATAATAAAAATATTCTTCGTCCGTCAAATTATCCGAGAGGAGTTTATGGCAATGGATTTGGAGTTTATAAGGTCGGAAATACAAACCATAAGATTGCAGTAATCAATTTAATGGGACGTGTATTTATGAAAGCCATTGAGTGCCCGTTCAAAACATTCGATTGGATTTACGAAAGAATAAAAAATGAAACAAATGTTATCTTCGTGGATTTTCACGCGGAGGCGACAGCGGAAAAAATGGCTTTTGGATGGCATTGCGATGGAAGGGCATCAGTAGTTGTTGGTACGCATACACACGTTCAAACGGCCGATAACAGAGTATTGCCTAATGGCACTGCTTATATAACTGATGTCGGAATGACAGGACCATATGAATCGGTTATCGGAATGAAGAAAGAAGCCTCGATAAAAAGATTTATGTTTGCAACGCCTCAAAAGCATGAAGTAGGGCAAAATGACTTACATCTGGCGGGGGTTTTGTGTAAAATTGATACAGTTACCGGAAGGGGAATCTCAATAGAAAGAATATTGTATCCTGAGCTTTAAATGGAACTAAATTTGTAAATAATCATTTAAAATTAAGCTATACTTTATACTAACTAAAAATAAAACATGAAATCAGCACTAAAACTTTTACTACCACTTCTCTTTATCACAGCTCTTCTTAGCACGACTCTTTATACATCAGGATGTAAAGATAATACATTGACAACAGGCGATACAACCACTATTGCAAATCCCAACGTGAGAGTATATAGAAATATATCAATAAATGAATTTATAAGTGCATCATCTTTAAGTAGTGCCGACCTTTATACAGGTACTAACATAGACGCGAATAATATTTTAAGAGATGTTGAGCTTTCTGATTCTACAAGTTTTGGTCCTAATAGTTTTTACCTAAGATCAGGTGATGGAAATCAGGATCATATGGCTCCCGGACAGGAAACTAAATTCGTTCCATTCTTTAATACAAGAAGCGCAATATATACTCAGGCAAGCTTTGATACAACAAGAGCTATAGACCCAGGTCATACAGGCGCCTTAGTTGCGGATGACTTTTATAAATATAGTACATATTCTTTTGGAACAAGCTTTGTTTCATCAGATATCAGAGTCTACGGTTTCTGGTTAAAAGGAAAGAAAATCTCTTTAGGATTACCAAATCAGGTTTACGGTATACTTTATGTTAAGAGTGTTGCCGGACCGGTCGGTTCTTACCAAATGGTAATTGATGTTAAAATCAATATAGCCGGTCAGAACGATTTCAGAGAAAGAATTTCTTCTACAGGTTATTAATAATATATTTTTAACTTTATAACCCCAATTTTTCAGCCTCCTTTATTCGAGTAATAAAGGAGGCTTTTTATTTGTTTTAGGTAAAAATATCTTTAAATTTTACTTGAATTTGTCTTAAATAGCTCTTAGATTTAACTACACATCAAACTTATGAGAAAAATTTTACATTTTTCAATTGGATTAATAGCCGTACTTACGATTTCAGCAATTGCTTTTGCTGCAGTATCATTACAATATTTTACTGCCAAAAATAATTCTGAAGGCATTTTAGTCGAATGGAAAACTGTAGATGAATCGGGAACATTGAAATTCGAAATTGAAAGAAGCGTCAACACTCCCGATAATTTCCTCAATCTCAACTCCAGAAGCGCAACAGGTAATAATTCTTATTATTCTTACCAGGATAATTCAGTTGAAGCAAGAACAAGCTCTTCAACCATTTATTATTATCGTTTGAAATGCATAGACGGAGCAGGGAATTACACATATACAAATCACATCACAGTTAGTCACACTGTTTCAGGAATCAGAAGCACGTGGGGCAGCATAAAAGCAATTTTCCGATAACGGTTTTTTATTCTATTAATTCTTTCCAATAAATTTTATTACTATGAACAAGCAAGATATTCCTGTGTTTAAAAACGAACCTGTAATGGTTTTGATTTTAGGCATTGTAACCTGCGGGCTTTATTTCATTTACTGGAATATGAAAGTCGCAGAGGTTTTCAATAAGATTACAAATCGTGAACTAATATCACCACCTATTGCAATACTCGGGGGTCTTTGCTCACCTGTGCACATGTATTTTTATTATTTAGTCGGTCAGGGATTAGATGAACTAGGGCAGTTAATAGGCAACGATAATTTAAAAGATAAAGCAGTTTTGTTAATGGTGCTCGGATTTTTCTTTCCCGCAGTTTCAGCTATGATAATACAAGGTCACCTAAATGAACTTTACGACGAGAATAAAGTATAACAAGGGAAAGTTCGGCTGGCTTGTAACTTACGTTGCGATAATTATTCTGAGTTTTTTTATTTCTCCATACCTTGATACAGGTGTTGAATTGTGCTCGATGAAATATTTAACGGGGCTTCCATGTCCCGGATGTGGACTGACGCATTCGTTTGCGGCAGTATCGCGCGGAGATTTTATTGAAGCTTTTCATTTTCATTTTTTTGGTCCGTTCATTTACATAGCACTATTAATTTTTATTTTCATTTTGTTCACGGAAATATTTTTAGATAAAAAATATCCACGGCTCAGAAAAATATTTTTCTCTAAAAGCTTTACGTTCACATTTGGCATAATTTTATTTTTGTTTTTCTCGTTTAGAATTTATAACTTAGTGCTCACAGGCGAATTCTCAAAATTACTTAGTAATTCTGTTATATTAAAAATCATTCATTAACCAAAACAAAAAATAAATACCATGCTTAAACCTCTTCTTTTATTACTCTTACAAGACGACGAAAACGGCGGCGGAATGATGGCAGCATTATTCGGCGGAGTTCTCGGAATAGTTTACCTTGCAATACTCGTTGTTGTTATTATCGGCTGCTGGAAACTTTTTGAAAAAGCCGGCAAACCGGGTTGGGCAGATATTGTTCCTATTTATAACATTATTGTTTTATTGGAAATCGTGGGAAGACCATTATGGTGGGTAGTATTATTCTTAATCCCGTGCGTAAGCATAGTTGCAGCAGTTATGGTCTGTATCGACCTGGCAAAATCATTTGGTAAAGATGTTGCATATGGTATTGGTTTAGCTTTATTAGGATTTATATTTTTCCCAATGCTTGGTTTCGGTTCTGCACAGTATGTCGGACCGGCAGCAGCACAAAAAGCATAGATAAAAAAGTTTTAAATATTTTCAAACGGTTGCGTTATTTCTATAGCGCAGCCGTTTTTATTTTATGAAAAAGAGTTAATAGAAACATGTTTGATAAATTAGAAAAAGTTAAGGCAAGATATAACGAGCTTGCCGATTTACTTTCAAAACCGGAAGTAACAAACGATACAAATCAGTACCGTAAGCTTACAAAAGAGTATGCAGACTTGCAGGAGCTTGTTGCATCATTCGATGAATACAAATCTGTTAAGCTAAGTTTGGAAGAGAATAGACAATTATTTCTTGATACCATAGATGCAGAAATGAAAGAGATGGCAAGGGAGGAACAGGAATCTCTTCAGGTTAAATTTGATTCACTTGAAGCAAAATTAAAAGAGCTTATCGTACCTAAAGACCCCGAAGATTTAAAGAATGCTATCTTAGAAGTCCGAGCAGGTACAGGCGGCGAAGAAGCAAGTTTATTTGCTGCCGACCTATATAGAATGTACACTCGTTACTTTGAAACAAAAGGATATAAAGTTGATGTAATTGATTTCAGTGAGTCATCTACTCCGGGCGGAATAAAAGAAGCTGTGATTGAAGTTAGCGGAAAAAATATATACGGCGACCTTAAATACGAGAGCGGTGTACATCGTGTGCAGCGCGTACCAAAGACGGAAGCAAACGGACGTGTGCATACATCGGCGGCATCAGTAGCTGTATTACCCGAAGCAGAAGATTTTGATGTTGAGCTGAATGATAACGATATGAAAATTGATGTGTTCCGTTCAGGCGGTGCAGGTGGTCAGAATGTCAACAAGGTTGAAACAGCTATAAGAATTACACATATACCTACGGGACTTGTTGTGCAGTGTCAGGATGAGCGCTCACAGCTCAAAAACAAAATGAAAGCTATGAAGGTGCTTCGTTCACGATTGTACGAGAGAGAGCTTGAAATCCGCAACAGCGCAATTTCTGCTAACAGAAAAGGTCAGGTGAAAACAGGTGACAGAAGTGAAAAGATAAGAACGTATAATTTCCCTCAGAACAGATTAACCGACCACAGAATAGGATTAACACTTTACAATCTATCCGATATAATAGAAGGAGATTTAGACGAAGTAATAGATAGATTAAAAACTGCCGATAGAGCGGCTAAGATGGCAGAAGAAACCGGGATATAAAATATAAAAACTCTCGTTATGAAGCGGAACTTGCCAAGCTTTAGCGTAGGCTTTGTAACGCATTTATTTTACCACATTATTTTACCTTACCAAAATATACTTTCGTTTCGTATTCAAACTCTACGTTTCCATTCTCATTATATTTATCAAAAATCTTTTTTAGTTCATCCAGCATTTCCTTGTTATCAATAGGAGCGTAAGAGGAAGATAATAGCCTTCCTTTCACTCCTTCGAAATCAAAGACATGAATATTTTTAAAACTTTTTATATATGATTTATGAGGATTGAAGAACCATTGAATTGTGTTATCATCGCCCGACTCTAAAGTTTTATGAACTACCTTTTCATAGTCCGTTCCATATTTTAAAAGAAGTTTTTCATAGGCAATTAAAAAATCCGAAGTATCAATCTTGCGCGAGTTCCATATTAAAATAACACATCCGTTCTCTTTCAAAATTCTTTTAAACTCTTCTTTAGCCTTCATTACATCAAACCAATGAAATGCCTGCCCGCACACAACAACATCCATTGAATCATTTTCGAGCAGCGTATCCTCTGCTGTCCCGGCAACACTAATAAAATGTTCATATTTCTCCAGATACTTCTCGCCCGCTTCTCTCATTTCTTTATTGGGTTCTATACCGTAAACTTTGTTTCCATTCTGTAAAAATAATTCTGTTGAAATTCCTGTACCGGAACCAACATCAGCAACTATTTTTTCATGGGTAAAGTCAATGTGTTCATTCAGATATGAAATTATTTCCTGTGGATAGTGTGGTCTGTAGTTTACATAATTTTCAACGCGGTTTGAAAATCTTTTTGTAGAATCGTTCATCTTCTAATGTTTATAATTGTAGGAGGGAAAGAAAATCCTCCGATGAAAATTTCACCGGAGGGAAAAAATATATAAGAAAATTTATTTCGAATAGTAGGAAGCGTTGGTTAACATTCCGTTTAAATCTTTCCACGAGACAAGTAAATCCGTTGGCCCATAAACATAAGCAGCGATATCGTAGCTATTGTAATAAAATCTAATTCCCTTCTTCTCTATTGCAAAATTTTTCGAATAAGTTATTTTGTTTTCAAACAAGCCTGCCTTATCCTGAAGGTTATCGGTTGCGCTCAGGCCTTTCATTTTCCTGAAAGAAGCATCAATTATTTTATTTAACGAAGAGTCAAAGTTTGTGCCGAAGATATCTTTCAAAGAAATCTGGTTTCCTGTTGCTTTATCAAAGTTATAATAAACCATGTAGCTGTTCGGATGCGCTCCGCCCGTATACATAGATTGCGAAACTCTATAGGATAAAACATTTTTTCTGTTCGAGTTTACTTTTGCATCTGTTTCAAGATACCAGTCAGCTCCGTTAGTTGTTTCCTTAAGAGATTTTTCATATTCACTTATAAAGTTTGCAGCAGCTTCTTTAAAGTTTGCAGCTTTTGTGTTGTCCCAGATGTTAACGGATTTCAAAAGAGAGTCCTGTATTGCTTCGTTTATTATTCCTCTTGCCTTGCCCGATTTGACTATCTCGTAATCAAGCTCGAAGTAAGTGCAGCTACCGCTGCTTTTCTTACATCCTTTGTAAGACTTAAAAACTTTTTTTATCGAGCTTATTTTCTTTTTTGTTTTTGTTGTGTCAGTTGGGCTTTGGGAGTAAGATGTTCCTGCAAAGGCAAACAGTGCCGATAGAATAATTAATATCTTTATTAGTTTCATTGAGTAAAGGTTGTTTAATTAAATTTTATAAAAATGCTATTTCAAAAAAACTAAGAAAATGGAAATTTTTATTTCTGGGGCGCTCTTCTTAACCAGGTGAAAACCACTGCGAAAAGACTGAGCGCAATTAAGGCTTCTGCCCAAAAGAATGAAACATAATCTGAAAATGTTCCTATGGTCGGAACCAAAGGCTGCATATTTCTCAATGCCGGCAGTGCAAATATCATAGCAGACATAAATGCAAACTTACCCAGCTCTATTTTTCTTCCCCTCACCACTACGGCCAGCACCATAAACACAACTATTGTTGATAATAACCACATTGCAGTCATTATAAAATATGAGAAAAATTTTGTAGAGCCCGCGCGGCTGACATCTACGTATAATCCATAGAATGGATAATCAATAGTCGTATCTTTCTCTGCATCAATTTTATATCCGTGTAAAAATGCATTAAAGTTAATTGCCAGTGGTACTTTTTCTTCTGTATCTTCTTCCTGATGAACATCGGCACTTTGTTTATCGGAAGATTTAATCGGCACTTCGGCGTCAGTTATTATTTGTGATTCGTGCATATCAAGCGGGTAATCAGTTACCTGGCCAAAGAGACCAAATGTAACTTCAACCGGATTCATAGTTTTGCCTTTTTGAAAATTGTATTCCTGTTTTCCTGAAGAAGCATTTAGGAATAAGTTAACATTCTCGGAAAGAAACCCTTTAGCATTTAAAAACTTCCCGTGCGGTGTAAAAAAAACCCTGGTATAAATATCTCCTTTTACCGGGTCAACCCCTGTAACATTAATAGTAAGTTCAATATTGTCTTCGGTTTTTGGAATTTCAGAGTACTCAGCAGCGCGCTTCTCACCCTCACCTTTGTACATTTTGAAAACAAGAAAAAATACTACTGCAAATATTGCTAATGATACTGCTCCCCAGATTATTTCTTTTGGACGCAGACCTTTCTTTGCTTCGTCTGACATTTTCGAAAATTAAATTGTACTAAAATACGTTTTTTAAAGTGAATTTAAAATATGGTTTATTTCTGCAATTTTGCATACGGCAATTATGAAATATAAAGCACTGAAACCTTTTTATTTACAATCCGTTAATTTTTTAAACACAATCTGGAGAACTCACAATGTCTTTCTTTGTCAAACCACCCTTAGCAATTTTATTTTCTTTTTTTATTGCATGTAATTTATATTCGCAAAGTTTTGATTCTATAAGAGTATCAGGTCTTGCACTGCAAAAATTCAATGAAGAAATTAAACGAGATACAACAATATCCTCTACAACTCCAGTAGTAAATACCGAACAAAAGAAGGACACATCTTCTAATAAGTTTTTACCTAATAAAGGTGAGCAGCTTGAAGTGTATGCAGTGAAAACAGAAGAAGGAAAAATTAATATTGACGGAGTGCTGGACGAACCCCAATGGAAGAACGCAACAAAGCTTACAAACTTCAGTGAAACATATCCTGGCGATATTATCAAGCCTCCTGTGGAAACCGAGTTATACATTCTTTATGATAACGACAATATTTACTTCGGTTTTGTCTGCTACGATAACGATATGAAAAATCTTCACGCAACATTTTGCGATAGAGATAAAAACTTCAGAGATGATTTTGCGGGAATATTTCTTGATACATACTCCGATAGCAAACAAGCATACGAAATTTTGACGAACCCATACGGCATACAGGGTGACTTGCTCTGGACTAACGGCAACGAGGACGACAGCTATGATGCTATATGGTACTCGGGCGCAAAAATTTATAGCGACAGATGGACGTGTGAGATTGGCATTCCATTTAAGAGTATAAGATTTCCCAATAAAAAAATTCAGGACTGGAAAATACATCCTTACAGAGTAAGACCACGTAATAACCGCGACCAGTATTTCTGGTGCCCGGTTTCAAGAGACGACCCGTCCTTATTTACTAAATCAGGGACACTGAAAGGACTCAAAGACATTAAGGGAGGCGACAATATTGAAGTGCTTCCTTATGTTTTAGGCTCACAGTCAGGGCAGTTAGAAGATTTGAATAATGCAAATTCTAATTTTAAAAATGATGCCGCAAAGGGTGAGTTTGGAGTGAATTTGAAGTATGGCATCACTTCAAATTTAACCACGGACTTTACTTTAAATCCGGACTTTAGCCAGGTAGAATCAGATGCGGGGCAGATAAATATTAATTCATCATTCGCATTGTTTTACCCTGAGAAGAGACCATTTTTTCAGGAAGGAAGCAATATTTTTAATACTCCATTCAATGTGGTTTATACACGCTCAATAAATAAACCTTACCTCGCAGGGAAATTAACAGGTAAGATAGGAAAATTTGATATCGGATATCTTACAGCTTACGATGAGAAAACTCCTTTCCTTCTTCCACTGGAAGAAAGTAGTTCAATATTTGCTACAGACGTGAAATCGCTTTCAAATATTTTTAGAGTGAAGAGAGATTTGAAGGATGATTCATATCTCGGATTTATATTTACGGACAGAGAGTATAAAGACGGCTCAACAAAACTTTTTACTTACGATGGTTTTAACAGGGTTATGGGATTCGACGGCAATATAAATTTTCTCAATAATTATTATTTTAATTTTCAGTTTTTAAATTACGTTACACACGAGTTAAACGACAGCAATTTGTATTATGATTCACAAAGATTTGACGACGGAAAATACTCAGCGGGATTTGACGGAGAAAGTTATTCAGGTATTGGCGGCTTTGCAACAATAAGAAGAAGCGCACGCAACTGGAACTTCAACGTGGCATACGAATTTAATCCTGCTACTGCAAGAATGGATAATGGATTTCTATTCAATAATGATTATAAAACAATCTCGAGCTTTCAGCAATATTCAATTTATTTTGATAAAGGGTTCTTGGTAAGGATGGACCCTCAGGTTTATGGAAGGATTCGACACGATTATACAGGAAAACTTAAAGAAACTTTTACCGACTTTGAGTGCTACTTTCAGTTTCAGCATCAGATGAATGCCTACCTTACAGTTTTTCTTAACAACAACGAAGACTTTGGCGGGACATTTAACAAAGGCGCGCTGCGAGCATCTCTTAATTTTAATGTGAATACAATTCCACAATTTTTATGGGGAGTTAATTATTCAAGAGGGAAATCAATTGTCCGCTTTGTTGAACCTTCTTATATAGGATTCAGCCAGTCGTTTCAATTTAACAGCACATTCAAACCGTTTCAGAGATTTTCATTGGAAACAAATTATTCCTATGCCGAGCTTGCAAACAATTCTGACTTAACTGATAAGCTTTACGCAGGATATATCTTAAGAAATAAAGCCACGTATCAGTTTTCAAAACAATTGTTCTTACGATTAATTACTGAATACAATTCATTCGGCAATTCGTTTGAAGTCGACCCGCTTCTTAGCTATAAAATAAATCCGTTCACAATTTTTTATGTCGGTTCAACACACAGTATAGAAGATTTACCTGTTGAAAACAATCCGTCAAGATTTGTTGAAACCCAGAGACAGATATTTCTGAAGTTCCAGTATCTTTGGAGAATGTAAAACATCTTATTTCCCGTTAATTTATTTGAAATTAACGGGAACTTTCCGCCTTTTCTTCCATTTAAACCTTATCTGTTAACAATTGATATTTAACAGAAAGATTTATAATTTACGTTTAACTTTAAATACAATTTATGAAATCAAAATACTTTTTTCGTATTTTCAATTCGCTGTTTGTGCTCGGAATAATCTCACTTTCGTTTACGGGCTCAAGCTGCAATGATATAATTGATGCATTAACAAACAACGGCGATGTAGCAGGTACATGGAATCTTTCTCAGAATGGCGGAGCACAGTTTGATGTTTGTCCCGGAGAGATTGTTACTTTTTCAACAAGCACTGCTACTTTAACTTGCATTAACTCTACTCCTATAACCAGAAATTACACAACTGCAAACGGAGTTTTGACCTATACAGAAACAGGCATCAGTTATAATTATAACGTTACAACTTCATCGGGGACAACAAAATTAACTATGAACGGAAGAAATGGTGTAAACCGAAATCTTGTATATACTAAAACAGCTACAGATAATCAAAGCGCCGGTCCTCAGCAAAAAACAGATAAACAAAATTTTCCAAACTCATCTGAATTAAAATAATATGAAAAGAATTTTACAGGCATTACCTATCATAGTTTTATTGGTATCGGTTGGGTTTTTTATTGGGTTAACTGATATTCAAAAAGAAAAGAAAGTGTATCCTGTCCTCATCAATCAGGTAAAAACAGGAACCGTTATTACAAACAACGAAGGACATATTAATTATAAAAACGTTAATTTGTTCGGCTCAGTTGGAAACAGAAACAATGTAAACAGTTTTGCATCAAAATCTGTATCGCTAAGAATTGATAAGTCTGCTCTTCAAAGCGCTCTTGCATCAAGAGAGAAATCAATTACTTTTACAATTCCTACAGGTGACGCTGTACCTATGCAGCTGGAGTTAATCGAGCAGAAAGTTTTCTCCGATAACTCTAATGTTTACAAACTTGAAGGAAACACAAAAACAAAAGTTGATTACACTCCGGGCATATCTTATACAGGAATAATAAAAGGGAAAGAGCACTCACTTGCTTCAATTAGTATATTCAATGATTTCGTTATGGGAGTTATTTCTGACGAAACAGGAAACTATGTTCTTGGCTCAGTAATGGACGGTAGTAACTATACAGATAACTATATTTTTTATAATGATAACGATTTGAAGGTATTAAATAAATTTAAATGCAGTATTGATGGAAATGAGGACAGATTTTCACGCAGCGCAGTTAATAACCAATACAATGAACAACACGCAGAAAATAACGGAGATGCAAGATTAGCTGTAAGAATTTATTTTGAATGTGATTACAGAATGTATCAGGACTTTCAATCTAATACAACAAACGTTGCAAACTTCATACAAGGTATGTTTGCTGAGTGCGCAACTATTTATACTAACGAAAGCATTCCTACACAAGTATCAGACGTTGGTGTTTGGAGCACGGCGGACCCATATATAAACATGTCAGACAACGAACAGATACTTACTTTGTTCGGACAAAACAAACGCGATAACTTCGCAGGAAATTTTGCACAACTTCTTTCAACAAGAACAAATACAGATGGCGGCGGCATTGCATGGATAAATACAATGTGTGTTCCTTATCAGGCAGATGGTTCAGGTAGATATTCATTTTGTTTTATTGACCCTAACTTCCAGGGCTTCCCAACTTATTCATGGACAGTTAACGTAGTAACACACGAGCTTGGACATAACTTTGGTTCATACCATACTCACGCATGCCACTGGCCGATTAATCAATTTACGAACTCAGGCGCAATAGATTCATGCTATACAGCAGAAGGTAACTGCTTTAGTTCTACAAGAGCAAGAACCGGCACAATAATGAGCTACTGCCATTTAACATCAGGTGGAATAAATCTTGCATTAGGCTTTGGCCCAATGCCGGGAGATACGATCAGATTAAGATATGCTCAGGCTACATGTCTTACAGGAATTACAAATTCATCAGAGACTCCAATTGTTTATGATTTGAAACAAAACTACCCGAACCCGTTCAATCCTTCTACAACTATAAGATTTTTAGTTCCTGAAGATGCGATAGTTTCATTGAAGGTTTACAATATTGCAGGAGTGGAAGTAGCAAACTTAGTTAACGGTTCAAACTATCTTCCCGGATTTTATGATATAAATTTTAACACATCAATTTATAATCTCCCTTCTGGAGCATATTTTTATAAATTAACTGCTTCACCTGTAAGCGGTGGAAATACTTTTACGCAGGTAAAGAAAATGATTTTAATAAAATAATTAACTCCTATAATTATGAAATTTTCTAAATTGTGTTTAGTATTTTTATTCATAGCAACTTTGATAAGCGGATGCGCTTCATCGGGCAGCTCATCAGATAATCAGATTGAGCTGGCAGATTATAATTTCACAATGTACGGAACAGGCGGCGCGAAAATAGCGGATGGAGTAATGACTGTGAAGAACATCACAGCAAAAGATGTTAATGCGCCTGAGTTCACAGGTACATATACCATTACAAATTGGTACAAAGAAGACTTCGCGCCAAAATCAACAATGGGCGGAGACTTCTCGGGCAACGCAGATTATACTAAAGGAAAAATATTCGTTAATACAAATCCTAAGATGGCAGATGCCAACGTATTTTTTAACGCATCTATTTATAGTTCGTTTTTTCAGGGAGACTGGAACTACTCAACATTCAGAGGCCCGACTTCACAAGGTGATTTAATAATAAGAAAAAAATAAAGTTAGTACTATCACGCTCTCTCTATTTACGAGGGAGCAGATGGTGGTTAACAACTGAACAAAATTTTTATTATTTTATAAGGAACAAAAATGGTTTTTTACCCATTATAAAGTAAAGAGAAATAAAACATCAGTATTAATTTATTAATTAAAAAACAAAAAATGGAGAACCAGAAAACTTCAGAGAACACATCTGAAAAAACCTCACGCAGAGATTTTTTTAAAAAATCTTTCACAGGTGTAATTCTTGGAACAGTTGCTGTAAGCTGTATCAATGTTGATAAGCTTCTTGCTGCTTCAGATACATACGAAGTTGCTTCAGGCGGCTCGCCAAAGACTTTCAGTCTATCCGATTTTCCCGATCTCGGAAGCAAGGGCGGCTATGCAATGGTAACAAGTAAAATTATTGTTATAAATAAAGGCGGCGGCAAATATGCTGCTTTAGATATGACATGCACTCACAAAAAGCAACAAGTAGAATTCGATGGCACAAAGTTCACATGCCCTGGTCACGGTTCCGAATTTGATAAAAGCGGAAAAGTTACCGAAGGTCCTGCAACAAAAAATCTGAAGACCTACAAAGTTGATTACAATGCAGATGATAACAGCATTACAGTAAATATGTAAATGAAAATGTTTCGCCCCCGAAGCGAAACATATCCTGTTCATTACAATTCAATGTTTACAACTCGTCCCCGTCCTTTTTTTAACAAAAAATAATTTATCCCATGAAGAAAATTTACTTCCTTCTCTTTTTCTGTCTCTTAATTTTTGTTTCTCAACAAAGTTTTTCTTACCCGCGATTTGCTGCCTACACAGGTGATAAGTGCGGCGATTGCCATGTAAACCCATCTGGCGCTTCTATGAGGACTGAATGGGGCACTAAGTACGCAGAACAGAATCTGCAAATGGATATGTTCAAAAAGTTATCAGCCAAAATGGAGTTTTCCCCAAAGCTGAGCAAAAGTATTTCTGTCGGCGGTGATGTTAGAATAGCACACTCAGACAACGATAATAAATCATCCACATCAGCAAATAAATTTCTTGCAATGGAGGGCAACATTTACATTAGTGCAAAGATAAATGAAAAACTGAGCGTATTTGTATCATCAGGATTGCAAAGCACACAGGCACCTGTAAAGAATGAATTTTACGGATTACTATCAAACATATCTCCTGCTAAAATTTATTTTCAGGCAGGAAAATTTTCCCCGACATTCGGAATAAGAATTCCCGACCATAGAGCTTACCAAAGACTTTATTTATTAAACACTCCTTACGATGCTGATGCAGGGTTGTTACTGGGAGTTTCTCCCGGTGATTTTAATATGAACGTTGCAGTTTTCAATGGACTCAGTGTTGATTTCTTCGATACCGATTTAAATAAGATGTTTGTTGCTTCTGCTGATTATACTTTTCATTTCAGCGAAGACAGAATTCATGTGAACTTAGGAACATCGTTCTATAATAATCCTTTCAGAAAAGCTGACCAGTTCGGCGAGATGATGGATGCGAATCAAAAATCATTTAACGGATTTACGAAAATGGGCTTTTTCGATAGGGTTGCCTTGCTTGGTGAAGTTGACTTCATCGAAAATCAGGAGACGAATGTTTTTAAAAGAGGAATGTATGGTTTCGGTGAATTAAGCATTCGCGTTGCAAATGGTGTTGAGCTTCGCGGACAATACGAAATGCGCGATCCAAACAGAGATGTTGTAGATGATGAAATAAAAAGAATTAGCGCCGGCTTTGCTGTATTCCCAATGCAGGGAATGGAGATGGAAGGCATGTATCGCATCGTTACGGAAACTCCTTCAGTGGATAATAATGAATATCAGATGATGTTTCATTTTTATTTTTAACCAATTATTTTTTTATAGATATTAACTATTTTTAATAGAATTAATTTTTGACCTGATAGTTTTGGTTTTACTATCAGGTTTTTCATAATATTCTACAGTATTTTAATTATGATTGGATTATACTTAAAATGAAAATTGATAACATAAATTAAATAAGTTATCTTAATGTCCAGTTAATTTTAACAAAGAGTGTTTTTAACAAAAGTATTCTCAGAAACCACTTTAAAATATTTTTAATTAAGTGATTCAAATGCGTCGAATAAAGAATTTTATAAAGCAAAAAGTACCCTTTTTTTATACTAAATTTGTAAATATTAAATCGGATCTTAAAGGTAACAAAAACATTTTTAATGATATTTATAAGGGAAATAAATGGCTGGATGATGAATCTATTTCGGGACCTGGTTCTAAGTTAGAAGCGACTAAATTTATTTTAACAATATTGCCTGAAATATTTCAAAACTACGGTATAAAATCTATGCTTGATGCGCCTTGCGGGGATTTTAACTGGCTAAAAAATTTTAATTTTAATTATATAGAATATACAGGTGTTGATATAGTGAAAAGTTTAATAGACGCGAATAAATTGCATTATGAAAAAGAAAACATTCATTTCTTCGAAGGTGATATTTCCGTGGTAAAGCTTCCTATGGCAGACTTAGTTCTGTGCAGAGATTGCCTCGTTCACTTATCCTATAAAACAATTGGTTTGGTACTCGAAAACTTTAAAAAATCCGGTGCGAAATATTTGCTAACAACAACGTTTTCTGAAGTTTCTGAAAATATAAATATTCCTACCGGTGGTTGGAGAAAAATTAATTTAACGAAAGCACCTTTTCATTTTCCTATTCCACTTTACTCCTTTAACGAGAAATGTCCATCGAGCGTAGATGAAAATTTGAGTTTTGATAAAAATTTGGCTTTATGGAGGTTGGAAGATTTGGGTTATAAATTTGAATTATAATTATAAATGTATTCTCACTCCACCTCTATAACATAACTCTTATCCGGCAGAACATCGGGATTATTATCATCATGGTTAAGCACATGAGTCGTTTGCTTTATATTGTCCATCTCCTTAACTTCTTTTACTGTGTATCTCCAGTCAGATGTCCGTGTAATATAAAAATCTTTTGTAAGCCTGCTGCCCGGTTTGGCAAGCTCGTTGCTAACTTTTGAAATTATTTTCTTCCCATTCTTCCAAAACTCAAGCCTGTATTTTTGTTTTTCCATTTACTGTTTTATTGTTTATCTTTTATTGGAACGTAAACTCAATTTTAAAGTATAAGCATTATATGAAACTTAAAACTCTCTTCTTTCTCACCACAATACTATTACTCTCTATAAAGTTACAGGCGCAGGATAGTCCGCCAAAGCCGTTGGATATTTCTTTCTTAAATCTTATTGAAGGGGTATGGACCGGACAATCTGAAATGCTTGGAGCTAAGATGAACGAAGAAATAGTCTGCAGGCTTGAACACAACAAACAGTTTCTCACTATTAATTTAATTGCAATCTCCGAAGATAAGGCGCATACTTACACCGGACAAGGAGTGTACGGCGCAGATGCAGCAGGTAACGTAACTTCGTGGTGGTTTGATGACTGGGGCATTGGAAGTGTTTCCAGTGGCACCGGTAGAATTGATGCGATGACTTTAACTCTTGCATCGAAAAGTCCGAACGGTACAAGCAACAGAACTATGGAACTAACCGGTGGAAAGCTTGTGATGAAATGGACAAGCACGTGGAAAAACTCCGATGGAAAAGAGCAGACAATGAATAGCGAAACTGTTTATACAAAGAAGAATTAACCATAGCGCAATTTCATAATAAGGTTCATTGTTGCAAAAACTGCCCCAACTCCGTTTGCAAAAACAAGCGGAAGGTCGTTTATCATAATGCCGTAGATGAGCCAAAGTATGATTCCAACTTCAAGCATAAGAAGCATTGGCAGCGAGAGGTCTTTTGTGTGCTTGGTTTTTATTGCGCGAAGCCCCTGCGGAAGCAGTGCGAAAGTTGTAAAAAATGCAGCAACGAACCCAAGTATAGAGATAAAATTCAAAGTATAATATTTCGTAAAATTATGAAAAGCTATACAGCAGAACTTACATGAATATATAAGCTCTGCAATTAGTTAAATTAATACTTTATCCATTAAAAAATTTCGTATCTGATCAATTGGAAGTCTTATCTGCTCCATTGTATCTCTATCACGAATTGTAACCGTATTATCTTCCAAAGTTTGCGTATCAACGGTAATACAATAAGGTGTTCCGTTCTCATCTTGTCTTCTGTAACGTCTTCCAACAGCGCCTGACTCATCATAAAAAACATTGAAATTTTTTCTAAGGTCGGCAGTTATTTTATGCGCAAGCTCAGGCATTCCATCGCGATTTACCAATGGAAACACAGCTGCTTTTATCGGAGCTAACGCAGGATGCAAATGCATAACAACTCTTATCTCGGAGCTTGTTGTACCGTCTGAATTTTCTTTTTTCAATTCCTGCTCTTCGTATGCATCAACTAAGAAAGCTAAAAAGCTTCTTGATGCCCCGGCAGAAGTTTCTATTACATAGGGAATAAATCTTTCCTTGGTCTGCTCATCGTAGTACTCCATTTTCTTTCCGGAGAATTCTGTGTGGCGTTTTAAATCGAAATCCGTTCTGTTATGAATTCCTTCAATCTCTCCCCAACCGAATGGAAATTCATATTCTATATCAGCCGCAGCTTTTGCGTAGTGAGCAAGTTTATCGGGAAGCAAGAATTTCATTTTTTCTTTTTTCAATCCGTAACGGATGAACCAGTTGTAACGGATTTCTTTCCAGTAATCAAACCATTTTTCATCATCGCCAGGCTTTACAAAGAACTGCATTTCCATTTGTTCAAATTCTCGTGTACGGAATAAAAAATTCTTTGTATTGATTTCGTTTCTGAATGCCTTACCAATTTGCGCAATTCCGAAAGGAAGTTTCTGTCTGGCAGATTCTCTTACGTTCAGGAAATTAAGATAAATTCCCTGAGCTGTTTCAGGTCTTATAAAAATTGCATTAGAAGATTCTTCCAATGGACCAATGAAAGTCTTGAACATTAAATTGAACTGCCGCGCTTCAGTGAATTCACCTTTCGTTCCGCAGTTAGGGCATACGATTTCCTTTAAGGCAAGCGAAGCCAATGCCGGTGTAATCAAAGCAAAGTTAATAACCTGCATTGAAAAAATTTCATCGTCAGCCTTTTTACTAAGCGTAGTTATATACTCTTCGCTTGTATCACCATCTACAGAAAGAATTGATTTTAAGTCTGCGTTGTCTTTGGCTGCTTCGTATAAAGCAG
Organism: Ignavibacteria bacterium; assembly: GCA_038225955.1. Lineage (GTDB taxonomy): Bacteria > Bacteroidota > Ignavibacteria > Tepidaquicellales > Tepidaquicellaceae > JAFDZO01. The sequence continues at coordinate 27,042 of JBBRQV010000005.1, forward strand.
GAGCAATAGCTTTTACAATTTTACTTAAATTCTTTTTGCTGATTTGCTCTGCTAAAATATCTACTCTGTACCTGCTCTTACATTTCTTGCAATCGACCATAGGATCGGTAAAATTCTCAACGTGACCGGAAGCTTCCCATGTTTTAGGATGCATTAAGATAGAGGCATCAAGCCCTTCAATATCTTCGCGCAAAGTCATTTCTTTCCACCATGCTTCTTTTATATTGCGAAGAAGCTCAACGCCAAGCGGACCGTAATCATAACATCCGTTTAACCCTCCATAAATTTCTGAAGATTGGAAAACAAAACCTTTTCGTTTTGCTAACGAAACAATCTTCTCCATAACATCGTTTTTGGAATTAGAAGCCATATTGTGTTTATTTATTGAATTATTTTTGGAGTTAATTTTAAATTTACGAAAATCGTTGTATATTATATATGTAAAAAGCTGTGAAAATTTAATCCCTGAAAGCTTTGAAGTTATTCTACACAGAAAGTGAACCACCCGAAAATCTGAAACCATTTTTTACGGAAATGGCAAAATTTGAGGTGAAGGAAAAAAAGAAACTGAACTTTCAGCTTTTATTTACTCCGTCATCTTCGTTGCTGATATTTTACGATAGCAAGCGAGGACTTTATACTTCAAAATTGGCAGGGTACAGGAATAAGAAGCTAAAGATAAATCTTTCAGAGGAATCTATTCTGTACGATTTTAAATTTAAGCCGGAAGCTTTTTATTTATTTACTAAACTGGTGAATAAAGGCGGGATTGAAAAATTCAAAAATAAGATTTTGAATTTTACTGAGTTGAAATTCAAAGAAGGAATTAAATCAGAAAAAGAAATATTAAATGTTCTATTTTCATATTTCAGCAGCGTTGAAATTAATATGGAAGAAATTAAAAGGTATGTAACGGACTCCATTAACTTAATAAATTCTAACAACGGAATATTTAAACCCGATAAAATTATCAGTGAATCGAATATAAGTCTCAGGCAGTTTCAGAGGGAATTTAAGAAAGTTACGGGGTTTTCTCCCAAGGAGTTTTCTTCGATTGTAAGGATTAATTCTCTTACTACTGAATTATTAAAAGATACTGTCTCGCTGAAAGATATATTTTTTAACTTCGGATTTTACGATCAGGCACATTTCAATAAAGAATTTAAAAAAGTTGTAGGCACAAACCCCTTACTTTTTGAATCCCGTCAAAAGCTAATAAAATATTTACACCTCCTGAAATAAGTTTGTCGCATTTTTACAATGTTTGAATTTATTAATTTTATATTTTTGAGTAAAATTAATTGAAAGCATTATGTTTAAACTATTCAAATCATTCTTAATAATTTTATTACTAAACTCCCTTCTCATGGCGCAGACAAATTCATTTGACAAACTTTATAATCTTTATAATTCAAAAAAGTATTTTAAGTTCATAGCAGAATTTAAAAAAGAAAAAGATAATTTAACTCCTGAGCAACAAAATGTATTCAATGCTTTTTATTATACATTGTTAAATAAACCCGGAGAATCAGAGAGCTATATTTCCGGAATTGTAAATTCTAAATCAAGTTTATCCTACTCCGTCAAAAAGGATTTGTATTCTATTAGCATTTTAAATAATGTCTGGCTTGGGGATTATAAAAAGGCTGCCGATTATTCAAAAATTGTTTTAAAAAATTATGGAACGTATATTAAAGAAAAAGAAAAAACTGATTATGAAAACTCTTTATTAATATGGGAAGCAATGTCGGGAGTTCCTAAGCAGGAAGTACTGAAAAAATCGGAGACTAAAATAAATATGAAGAGAGACATGGCAGGATTATATAATATTCCCGTTACGTTTGATGACATAACATTTGATTTTATTTTTGATACCGGAGCGAATTTTTCTACAATAACTGAAAGCTATGCTAAAAAACTCGATTTAGTTTTTACGAACGGAATAATCACAGCAGATGCGATTACAGGTAAAAAAATCGGAACAAAGATTGCATGGGCAAAATCATTTTTCATAGGTAATATTGAAATAAAAAACTCTCTTTTTCTTGTTGTTGCTGATGAAGATTTATCTTTTGCCGGTGGAGCGTATAAGATAAATGGGATAATCGGATTTCCAATAATGGTTGCGCTGGAAGAACTATCTATTGGCCGTGATGGAGAGCTAACTGTTCCATTGGTTTCTACTGTCTCGGAAAAAAGAAATATGGTAATAGATGGTTTTAATCCCATTGTTGATGTAGAATATAAAAACAATCCGATGTGTTTCGCTTTTGATACCGGAGCAAAAACAACTTTATTGTACGCTCCATTTCTGAACGATAACAAAAAAGAGATTATATCAGTATATAAAACTGAGGATATCAAATTTGGCGGAGCCGGCGGCGATGTTAAAGTACCGGGATATAATCTTAAAAATATAGAACTGAAAGTTTCAGATGCGGGTGTAATTTTACCGGAAGTTTCATTGTTAGAAAAAAAATTAATGGATAAGGAAGAATTTTTTTACGGAAATCTTGGACAGGATTTTATTTCAAAATTTGATACAATGACTCTAAACTTTAAATATATGTCAATAGATTTTAAATAATCACTAAAATTTAAATTACAACTAATGCACTATTTGAGAAATTAAGTAGTGCATTTTTTATGGGATTTAATTAATCTGCCATTTGCTTTACAATTGGTGTAACAGCCACAAACATAAACAAGGAGATCTGCTATGAGAAAGCTAATATTTCTCTCCTTTGTATCTTTTCTTTTCATCTATTCTTCTTCATTTGCAAATGGAGTAGGTGTAGTAAACGCTTCAACAGGAATATATTTAAAGCTATCCGGTACAAAAATAAATACATCCGTTGAAAGCCAAGTCTCTACAACTGTAACAACACAAACTTTTCAAAATTTACTCGGAGCAGATAAAACTGTTTCATTTGCTTTTCCTTTACCCGAAGGCGCAAGCGCTACGGGGCTGAGGTGGAAAGTAAACGGCATCTGGTATGATGCTCCTATTGCACCACGTCCGCAGGATACTGTTTTGCCTGGCGGGACAATGAATGCAAATCTTAAAACTTATCTGGGCAATACTCCGATGTTTTTCGGAATTCCTCAGCAGGTAAAAAAAGATTCTGCATTAATTGTAGAGCTTACCTATGTTCAATTATTAACATACGATTTTGGCAGCGTGTATTTTAATTACACAAACGATTATCATTTAATACAAACGGCAATTTTAGATGCGCAGGAATTGAATTTTAATTTGACATCACAAAGAACAATTGACAGCATACGCCTTGTAAGCACGAATCCTTTAACGCAGATTTCTAATAATGGAAACAATGCTGTAATTATAAGCCAGCGTTATGAGGCTTCTGCTATAGTAAACTTCAAAATAAAGTACTCGCTTAATTTAAATCAGTTAGGTTTATACAGCTATTCGACGCTAATTCCGAATTCACAATTGCCGGATTCTCTCGGTGGATTTTTTATGTTCATTGCAGAACCGAACCCCGGTAATACAGCGAACATAATCAAGAAAGTTTTTACTTTGATTGTAGATAAATCGGGAAGCATGAGCGGAACGAAGATGACACAGGCAATTAATGCATCGAAGTTTATAGTTAATAATTTGAATCCCGGTGATAAGTTTAACATCGTTGATTTTGAAACGAACGTTTACAGCTTCAGAAGTTCTCACGTGCTATATACAAATCAATCGAGAGACTCTGCTTTAACTTATATCAATAATCTTGTTGCAGGCGGCAGTACAAATATTTCAGGAGCTTTTTCAACAGCAGTTCCACAGTTTTCAGCGGCAACAGATAGCAGCGCAAATATAATAATTTTCTTCACTGATGGTCAGCCGACAGTAGGGATTACGGAAACCAGCGCATTGCTTACCCACGTCCATTCTTTGATAACATCTACAGAATCTAAAATTTTTCTTTACTCATTTGGAATTGGCTCTGATGTAAATCAGCAGCTTCTTACACTGATGTCTTCGCAGAATAACGGATACTCTGAATTTTTGCTGGACGACGAATTGGAATCCAGGATTACTAATTTCTATTTGAGAATTAAAAATCCAGTTCTATTAAGTCCTACTATAACGTTCAATGCTCCGGGCATGAATAATATTTATCCGAGTCCACTTCCTAATTTATATATAGGCCAGCAGATGATTGTAACCGGAAGATATACTCAAACGGGACCCGTAACTGTTACGCTATCAGGGCGCGCATTTAACCAACCTGTTTCATATCAATATACTTTTAATAGAGTAGATACAACAGCAACAAAATATCAGTTCCTTACGAAAATTTGGGCTAAGCAAAAAATTGATAATTTGTTAGTTCAGTATTACGGCTTAACTCCGGGCTCACCTCAGGCGCTTGCTTTAAAGCAACAGATAATAAATTTGAGTATTGCCTATGGAGTGATAAGTCCGTTCACAAGCTTTGGAAATCTTACACATGTCAACAACGAAACTGAAAATGTAAACATACCGGGTTCATACAAACTGCTTGGAAATTATCCAAATCCGTTTAACCCTACGACTGTAATAAAATTCATCGTTAATAAAAATATTACGGGAGTTTATTTCGTGAAAATTTATAACCAGGTTGGACAGTTAGTGGATATAATTCAATTCAGTGTAAACGGTAAGGGAATTTACGAAACAAAATGGAATGCTGTTAAATATTCATCAGGAGTTTATTACTATAGAGTTGAGTTTGGTGATGAAGCTTTGGTCGGCAAGATGGTATTGATGAAGTAAAACTAAAGTATAAAAAATTGAAGAAGCCGAGAGATTTATTTCTCCCGGCTTTTTTATTTTAACTTATTTTATGCAGTACATATAATTTGTAATGCGTACCATGTACCCAGCATTTCCGTCAGCCATATCGCTCCACTGGTCGCCGACGTTTCCAATAAAATTATATCCTGCTTGCACAAGCTCTGCGCGAATAGAGCTTTTGTATTCCTGCGCTGTTGAAGTTTTAAATTTAGCAGGGCGCAAAATTAAAGTGTCAATATTTGTATAACCCGACTTTTTTAAATTTCCTAAAGTGTGCGTGTAATTAAAATCATTATTTTCCCTTCCCGTAATAAAAAATACTTTGAAGCCTTTTTCCTTTAATACATTATATAGTTCAAGCGAAGGTTGAATGGCAGGAGAGCTTTCCGTTTCAAGCTGGTTATTGTAAGAAACAGCATCAAACTTATAATGCGAAGCCCTGAATATTTCAAAGTTGCTCAGCGAAGTTTCATCAACATCAAAAACAATTACATCGTTAGGCTTAACGGTTAAGTTTTTGAAATACTCAGTTGCAGGGGCAATTATTCCTCTCAGTTCAGCATCGTGTCCGCCTGAAAGATAGTAATCAGAAACCGCAGCTGAATCATTTAGGAAAAAGAAATTTTGCGCAAAAGAAAAATTTGCTGCAACAAATAAAAACGCTAAAAGCAGTAACAATCTCGATTTCATAGTATGGTTTGGTGAGAAATTAAGTAAAACTAATCAAAATGAACGTTTTGTAAAATCCAATATATACTGATTTTTAACTTAAAAATTCGGCTTATAATAGGTAAATTTACGAATGTTAAAAACTGTCTCATTACATACGTTAGGATGCAAATTAAACTATAGCGAGACCTCTACAATTGCAAAACAATTCACTGAGAAAGGCTATAGAATAGAGGATTACGGAAATCCTGCGGATATCTTTGTGCTCAATACATGCTCCGTTACAGAAAACGCTGATAAGGAATGCAGGCAGATAATAAGAAGTGTGATAAGAAATAATCCCGCAACGTACGTGATTGTTACGGGATGCTATGCTCAGCTCCAACCGGGTGAAATTGCTAAGATGGAAGGCGTTGATTTAGTTCTCGGCGCAAATGAAAAGTTCAAGCTTTTTGATTATATGGATAACTTCGAAAAAGAAAATTTATCCTGCATAGAAGGTATAGATAACGTGATAAACAATAATGCAAAGATAATTAGGAAAGAAGTTTATGAGCTTGATGAATTTGTTGAAGCGTTTTCTGCGGATAATGATTCCCGTACAAGAGCGTTTTTAAAAATTCAGGATGGATGTAATTATAAATGTTCGTTCTGTACAATTCCAATGGCTCGCGGAAAGTCGCGAAGTCAGGATATTTCAAAAGTTGTTGAGAATGCGAAAAAAATAATTGATAGCGGATATAAAGAAATTATTCTTACGGGAGTAAATACAGGTGATTATGATTTTCAAATTAGTCTCAACGAAGAAGAAACACTAAAGTATAAACTTATAGATGTTTTGTATGAGTTGAATAAACTTGATATCAGCAGAATAAGAATTAGCTCTATCGAACCAAATCTGCTTACAGATGAAATTTTAGATTTATATGCTTCCTCTAATAAATTTTGCAATCATTTTCATATTCCGTTGCAGAGCGGGGACTCTGAGATTCTCAAAGCAATGAGGAGAAGATACAATGCTGACTTCTACAAAGATTTAGTCTGTAAGATTAATGATAAGATAAAAGATGTTGGGATTGGCGTTGATGTAATCGTCGGTTTCCCGGGTGAAACAGATGCACATTTTGATAACACGTATAAGTTTTTGAATTCACTTCCGATAAGTTATTTGCATGTGTTCAGCTATTCAGAGAGAAGAGATACATTAGCAATTGAGCTGCCTGATTCGGTTGATGTTCGTAAAAGAAAATTCAGAAGTCAGGTCTTGAGAAATTTATCCAATAAAAAAAGATTTGATTTTTATTCGAAGTATATAGGCACAGAGCACGAAGTATTATTTGAAACAATAAAAGATGCCGGAGTGATAGAGGGATATACAAGAAATTATATACGGGTAAAGACTCAGTATACTTCAGGAATAGATAACACAATACGAAAAGTAAAATTAATAGAAACAGATTCAGTAAAACCTGTTTTAAGCGAATTGATATAAAATTACCAATGAAAATTTATTTAATAAGGCACGGCGAGGCAATAGACCACGAAACCAGCTCGGTCAAATCCGATGAATACCGCTTTCTTACTATTAAGGGAAGAATGATCACACGCAAAGTTGCGAAGCATCTGAAAGAAGAGCTTGAAGCCGCAGATAAAATTTTTACAAGTCCGCTTACCAGAACAGTGCAAACTTCTGAAGTAATTGCAACGTCAATCAAATATAAAAATGACGTTGAGATTGCCAATGAATTAAGGATAGGTTCCTCAATCTCCAAAGTTTTTGAACTGATAAAGCTTAACTCAGAATTAAATTCGATTATACTTGTGGGGCATGAACCCATGATGGGAATGCTAGTAAATTCTCTCTCAAATAAAAAAGATTTTTATAATTTTAAAAAATCCGGAGTTTGTTTAATAGATTTTGATATGAAGAAAGAAGCAGGTACTTATAAGTGGTTCTTGAATCCGAAAACACTTGAGCACGCAAACTGATTTGACAAAAAATCTTCTTGAAATAAATAATCTTTCTTTCTCCTATGAAAAAGGTAAAAATTTTCTGGAAAACATTTCTTTTTCAATAAATGAAGGAGAAGTAGTTTCGATTATAGGAAGGAATGGCTCAGGAAAATCCACTCTTGTAAAAATTATTTCAAGGATACTTAATGGTTATGATGGAGATGTACTTTTCAATGGGAAAAGTACTAAAGATTACGGACATAAAGAATTCTCGCAAAAAATAAGTTATCTGCCTCAGGTTTTTCCTGCTTACGTAAACGAGTTAAGTGTTTATGATTTGCTTCTGCTAGGAAGGTATGCTTATAAAAAATCTTCGCAGCTTTCATACTCAGATGAAGATATTAACGTAGTGAATGATGCAATGCGAGTTAGCTCTGTGACTCAGTTTAAAGATAAGCAGCTAAAAACTCTTTCCGGCGGCGAGAGGCAGAAAGTTCTACTTACACTTTCATTGGTACAATTAGATATTACACATGATTTACATGGGAAGATTTTAATTGTTGATGAGCCTTTAACGCACCTTGATATAAATTTTCAGTATGAAACCTTATCACTGCTCAGGGATTTAAACGTAAAGAAAGGATTAACGGTGATTTTTGTTATCCATGATTTAAATCTTGCGCTAAAATACTCTTCAAAAACTCTTTTGGTGAATAAAGGTAAGATGATTGAATTCGGCGAAACAGGAAACGTTCTTTCTCAGGAAAATATTAATAAAAACTTCCTTGTAAACTCAGAGCTTATAAATTTTAACAATAACACTTTCATACATTATAATGATGCACAATAAAATTATAGTAGAAGATTTAGGATTAACGAAAAAAATTATTTTAAACCGTCCCGACAAAAGAAACTCCTTGGACGAAGAAATGATTTCAGAGCTGACAAATGTTTTCAACGTACTATCAGAGGATAAGGGGACGAAGTCAATTATTCTTATGGGAGCAGGTAATAATTTTTGCTCAGGACTGTTCTTAGACTATCTACAAAAAATTTCCGAGTTCGATATTCTTCAGAATAAACAGGATTCACAAAAATTCAAAAATATGCTTCTTGCAATTTATTACTGTAAAAAACCTGTAATCGCAATGGTTGAAGGCTATGCCTTAGCCGGCGGCTGCGGTATTGCAAGTGTGTGTGATTTTATAATTGCATCCGATAAAGCAACGTTTGGCTATACGGAGGTGAAAATTGGTTTTATCCCCGCAATTGTAATGATTTTCTTAATGAAAAGAGTTACTGAGACGGTTGCAAAGGATTTACTTTTAACTTCCCGCTTTATCAATGGAACCGAAGCAAAGGAATTGGGTTTCAGTAATTATGTTGTTCCTTCGGAAGAGCTTGAAAGTTTTACTATCACGCAATGTGAGGCGCTCAATAAACTTCCTGCAAGCTCTGTTTCATTAACGAAGGAAATGTTCAAGAATATTTCCTCAATGAGTTTTGAATCATCTCTTGATTACGCAGTGGATTTAAATGCGATTACAAGAATGACTGAAGAATGCAAAAACGGAGTAAGCTCCTTTTTAAATAAAAAATAAAAGTTAGAATTAATAATGGCAAAAAAAATATATAACGAGCTTCAATACCTCGATAGAAACGAATCACAGTACGGACCATCTCCGAAATGTTATGAATATCTGAAGAACACTACTATTGATGACCTTTCATGGTACTCAAGAGATTTTGCAAAAGGGATAAAATCCAGTTTATCAAAAAGAATTGCTAATGATTTTAATATAGATGAAAGACAAGTAATACTTTCTTACGGCAGTGAAGATTTACTTAAGCAAATTATTCATTACTATCTTGATAGAAAAGAAAAAATCCTGATTCCGAAAGAAGCATGGTGGTATTATAAAAAAGTTGCGTATGAAGTAGGGGGATTTAACGTTGAGTATCCTATGTTCATAGGAGAAAAAGACGGATTGAAATCATATATGTATGATGTAGATAGAATGATTGAAATTTATACACGTGAGCAGCCAAGAATTGTTTTGATTGCTTCGCCTAATAATCCGACGGGCAACAGAATTCCTAAAGAAGAATTAAGAAGATTTTTGGATTCGTGCCGCGGCGCAATTGTAATGATTGATGAAGCATACTGGGGATTTGGTTCAACTGAAAACGATTACGTAAAAGAATTTATCGATGACTTTCCTAATCTTGTAATCTGCAGAACGTTTTCTAAATATTATGCGCTTGCAGGAGCTAGAATTGGCTTTGCTTTCGCAGGTAAAAACCTTGAAGAACTTATAAATTTTTCTGTGAGATACTTAGGCTACAATAAGATGTCAGAAAAGCTCGGAGAGATTGCTTTAGATGATGGCGAATATTATGAACGCGTTACAAAGATGATGCAGGAAGATAAAGATTACTTCTACAAAGAGTTTAACAATATGGAAGGATTCACTGCATATAAATCGTATGCAAATTTTATGCTTGTGGATATGCCGCATCATATAAGAAAAGATTTGGATAAATATTTAAAAGAAAGAAATCTGCTGATTAAATTTCTGAATGAAGAAGCGTTTAAAACAGAGACAAGAATTACATTGGGTACAAGAGAGCAAAATTATCATTTAATGGAATGCATTAAAGATTTTTTAAACGGTAAATAATTGTAAATGATATATAGAAATTTAAAATTATTAATAGTTTTTCTAAGTCTTGGCGTTTTTATTCTTCAAGGCTGCGATAAAAGCGGTGATACTTCGGGATGGAAAGTTAAAGATCCGACGGAAGAAACAAATAAACACCCCGAGCCTCAATTTAAAAAAGAAGGTGATTTAACTTTTTTAAAGAAAGGTGGTAAAGAGGTAAAGAAGATTGATATTGAAGTCGCAGATGATAATCCCCAAAGACAGCAAGGTCTCATGTGGAGAAAATCCATGCCAGAGAACGAAGCAATGCTTTTTATTTTTCCACAGGATGATGACCAGGCATTCTGGATGAAAAACACTATTATGCCGTTAGATATAATTTTTATAAACAGCGAAAAGGAAATAGTCAAAGTTTATAAGAATACTGTTCCGTACTCCGAAAAATCTCTACCGTCTATTAAAAAAGCGATGTATGTTGTAGAAACGGTAGCCGGATTTTGCGATAAAAACGGGGTAACTGAAGGAGATAAGATAAGTTATAATTATCAATCAGCTAAATAATTTCCATGGGAGAGTTTCTAAAGCTCTCCCGATTATTTTATAAATTTAACCGCAGCTATATAAGATAATTTTACTCTATTAAATAAAACTTATAATGGGTAAAACTATCTTTGCCACAATTCTTTTTCTTATTTTCATCTCAAGCGTCTCTAGCTCAAAACCTTCAACACCATACGAATTTTTTTTCAGTTACCTGATAAGTGATGATGAAAGAGTGTCAGATTTTATTTCATCGGACGAGCAATCATTTTCAGAAAGATTTGATATACATTATGACAATAAAAAGATTAAACTCTTAATCGGGTATGATATAGATAAAGAAATCAAAGATAAAATTCTTTCAGGGGAGTTAAAGTTTTCTTTTAAGGAAGAAAAACTTGAAGATGATTTCTCAAAGGTTGTTTTTTTCACCGAAGGACTTATTTATCAAAAAGAATTTTACTTTCAGAGCTCGAAATTAATTAGTCCTGCAAAGTACTACACTCGAAGTTGGAAAAAATTGCAGGGTAAATATTTTAATTATTTAGTAAATGATGAGAAATTATTCAATGTTTATTGCATTCAACGGTTAGATAGTTATGTAGATAAAATTATTTCCAAATTAAAAATTTCTGAGACTGAAAAAACTCAAATAGAAAATCAAAAAATACTTTATATCTTTTGCAAAGACGCAGCTGAAATAAAGCAAATCACCGGCTACTCATCACGAGGTCAGTTTATACTTAACACTGATGCCATCGTAACAACTTATCCTTGCCACTTTCACGAAGTGTCACACTTCCTCATTAACTTCAAATTAAAATCTCTTCCTCTATATACTTTGCCATTTTTACAAGAGGGGTTTGCAGTTGCTACAGGCGGGAGAGGAGGGCAGAGCTCAGATGTTCTGAATGATATAGGATATTATTTAGTTCAAAATAATATTGTAGATTATAAATCACTTTTTAAAATTGAAAATTTTAAAGCGGAAGATGCTTCGATTTCTTATCCTATAGCAGGCGTGTTTTCAAAATATTTGCTGAGCAAGAATCCTGATGAATATTTTAGTTTTTATAAAAAGTATTCCGGAAACATTGAAGCGCTTAGAACAATAAAATCGGAGTCAATCGATGCAAAATTTTTTGAAGAATTTGAACAATATTTGAAAAACTATAAAACTAATAGCAGTATTTCCTTTGAAAAAAGCGACAATACGTATGAAATCATAACACGAAAATCATTTTTCTTAACGCCGGAAAACCCAACGCAAAACTATGAAAGCATTAAGTTTGACGAATTGTTTAAAGGCAGAGAATGTAAGGGTGAAAAATATTATTTTGCTATAGATACAAACGAAATTAATATTTACAATCTATATTCAAATGAACTAATTGCATCATTTGTGAATTCCTTCAATCGCAATACTGTTAAATATTTTTACAATAATGAATTCACATTCTATATTAATAAATCACTGCTTGATGAGAGTTTAACGGATTTAAAATATTCCTACATCAATTATGAAAAATAAAATTATAGCTATAGGTTCGCTCTTCAGTTTTTTAGGGGTTGCATTAGGTGCCTTCGGTGCACATCTTTTAAAAAATACTCTTACACCCGAGCTTTTGGAGACATATAAGACCGGAATTCAATATCAGCTAATCCATGCAGTAGTTATAGTGTGTATTGGCTTTTCGGGAATTCAGAAATATTTTAAATCAGTTTACTTCTTTATTGCAGGCATTATTTTGTTCTCGTTTTCGCTGTACGTATATGCAATATTTGAGATAAAGTTCTTTGCAATGTTTGCTCCTTTCGGGGGGACTTCGTTTATGATCGGATGGATTTTGTTAATAATATATTCCCTTAAAAAAGAAAATTGAAAATATTTTTTTTAATATTATTTTGTTTCGTATCACTTAATTGTTTCTCTCAGACAAAAATTAAATCAATTTCTGTTAAAGGAAATGATTTTTTCTCCGAGAGTGATATCATCAATATGATGGTTTTGAAAAAAGGGGGTGAGTATAATGAGAAACAATTTGGTGAAGATTTAAGAACGATAAGGAGCAGATATAAAAGCGAAGGATTTTTATTGGCAAAAGTTGATGAGGGTAATAAAATTTTCAACGATGACTCTTCCTATGTTGAGCTTGTTGTCAACGTAAAAGAGGGCAGTAAAGTTGTAATAGGCGAGCTAAGAATAGAGGGAAATAGTAAACTCTCGAGCCACGAGATTAACTCAATTTTTGAAACAAAGAAGGGTCATGTACTGCGCGACTATACACTAAATAACGATATAGTCGAATTGTTGAAACTTTATGAAAAGAAAGGACTGCCTTTTGCAACTGTAACGATAAAAGATATTTCACTGTACGAAGAAAATAAAACTGAGAAAATTAAAGTTGCTCTTACAATTAATGAGAACTCAAAAGTTGTAATTGACCAGATAAAAATAAAAGGGAATGATGATACCAAGGAGAATGTTATTCTCCGTGAGATAAAACTACCAAAGGATAAAACTGTTAATATTGACTTTCTTGCAAATCTTAAACGAAGACTTGAACGATTAAATATTTTTGAAACTGTCGAGGACCCAAAAATATATTCCTTAAAAAATAAAAACAAATCCGGATTATTAATTGAGGTTAAGGAAGGCAATACAAATACTTTCGATGGAATTTTAGGATACATTCCTCCTGCAACAGATGAAGAAAAAGGGTATTTAACCGGGCTTGTAAACGTTTCATTCAGAAATCTTTTCGGCACCGGAAGAAAAATAGAAGCAAAGTATCAGGCTGAAGTACGTTCCACTCAGGAGTTAGCTTTCAATTATTCCGAGCCCTATGTCTTTAATTTACCCGTATACGCAACCCTGGGTTTTCTTCAGAGGATTCAGGATACAACTTACACGCGTAGAAAATTTGATTTAAGAGGTGATGTTTTATTTAGTGACAATTTCACAGTGAGCGGGATTGTGGGCTATGAAAGAATTATTCCTTCTGACTCGAGCAAATTCCTTTTTAAGATAGCTGACTCACAGACATTTTTAACCGGACTTGAGTTAAAATACGATTCAAGAGATAATATCTACGCTCCTTCAAAAGGAATACTTTATACTACTGCTTACTCCTATGGAAATAAGCAGGTATTCAATATTCAGGACCTGCAAGGCCTGGGTTATCAGGAAAAATTTATTGTTCAAAAATATTCTATCGACTTAGATTTATATTTATCTTTTTTAAAAAGACAAACTTTGTTGCTCAGAGGCTTTGCCGGAGAAGTGAGGTCAGATAAATTAGAGGATTCGGATTTTTTCAGAATTGGCGGCAATAAAAACATAAGAGGCTACCGAGATGAGCAGTTTCTTGCATCGCGCCTTGCCTATGGAAATATTGAACCAAGATATTCTGTTTCAAGAAAAAGTTTTGTTTTCGGATTTTATGATTTTGGATATTACTTTAAACCCGATGACATTGCTAATAATATTGCAGAGCAGCAGGGATTTTTATTCGGTTATGGCTTTGGAATAAGGCTTGAAACCCAGCTTGGTATAATAGGCGTAACATATGGATTAGGTAAAGGTGATAGTTTTCTCGACGGGAAAATTAATTTTGGTATTATAACGGTTTTTTAGTAAAGAGTTTTAATAAATAATAATTTTCAGAGGTTCGCTTACTCTATCTGCTTCGAATACCTTTTCTCCTATGGCGCACTCATAACATTTAACTTTTATGCAGAAGAAATTGTGAAGATGAATTAAACCTTGTTCATCTGCGATGGTTTTCGCTTTGATGTTTAATTGCTCTTCCATTACTCGCGTGATTTCATTTGAACTAATGCATTTCAGATTTTGATAAAAATCTAAAACCTTCTCTTTCGTTTCAGTAATCTGAAACTCTACGGAGTAAAGATATACAAGTGGAATAATAACATTTGAAATAATATCGTTTATTCTTTCTTTGCCTATGTACTTTGTCTTAGACTTTGTTTCCTTCCCAAAGTTATAATGACTCTTCCAGTAATCTGAAATCTCTATATTTAAAAACAGTTCAACTATATTCTGATAAATTTTATTTCCCACATTAAATATTGTAATAATTTCCTTGAAGAGATTTTTGTACAGGAATGCATACAGCAAACCGCTTGCGTACGCAAGTCTTACCGTAGGAAAATTTGCAGGTCGCAGCCTGAAGAAATTCCACTCTGATTTATCCAACACCTCTGCAAAATTTTTATTATTTGCTTCATTCCAGATTACTTTCAATAAAGTAATGTATTCATCTTTAAATCTTAAATCGTGTAAAAATCCTGCAGAGCCAAACAGAACGGCATCTATTAATAATTTGTCGTCTGATAATTCCGAAAACTCCAAGCTTCTTGCTAATTTTAAAAACTGAGATTTGTTTTTTGAGTAGCCGAGTGCTTCACATATAAACTCGAACAGAATTTTCTCCCATGTAGATTTTTTATTCCTCAATTCTTCAAAATCATCCAATCTGCTTTTTATTCTAAGTGTCTTGTAACGGAGTCGTTTTAAACTTAATTCTTTTATAAATTCTTTTTTAAAATTTTCAGGAACTTCAAAATTTTTAGGAAAGCATGGCAGCTTAAATTTAGGAGAAGGATTATTAATTATCTCTTTCCATATGAAGTGAATCGATTGCGTTAAAAATTTTGATAAAATTACCGTAGGAATCTCTCTCGCTTTCTTTACTTTGGGAATTAATTTCTTCGTCTCATCTTCCTCATCCCAGAAAACAACCTGAAGAATTACTTTATTGTATTTATTATCTCCTTTATGTTTATGCTCTTTCCAATTCTGAAATGATTTATGAAGCTCAATATCGCCGGAGTACAATATTCCGCCTAATCTTATTTGAGCATCTTTGAAATCAGGTCCTGCATCGAAATTCTTTTCGCCATAATCGAGAATTTCCAGAGCTTTGCCTTCCGTCGTCAGCAAGAGAGCGTCATAATATGCAGGATTCTCCCAGATTCGGGAAATGAAGCTCTCATTAATGTTAAGTTTTATCATTAACTTTTAAAAAGGTTTTTCCTAAATTAACAGTATTATTTTAAATTTAAAATCAAAATTGAAAAAAGTAATTATGTTGAAAATTAATTTATCACTACTGACCCTATTATTTGCCGCTTTTCTTTTTTCTTCATGCTCAAAAACTGCTCCTGTAAAACCGGAACAAGCTTATTTAGATGATGCAAAAAAGCAATATGACGAAAAGAAATTCGATGAATCAATTGTAACTTACAGAGAGTTAATCAAAAATTACCCGGCTTCAGAAAAAAATGCTATCTTTGCATATAATCAAATTGCAGGGATTTATTTTGACGGACTAAAAGATTATCAAAAAACAGTTGATACTTACAGAGAGCTTGCCGAAAAATATCCTGCCACAAAAGAGGCTAAGCAATCATTATTCATGGTGGCATTTACCTATGACGAATATATGAAGGATAAAGATAAAGCGAAGGATGCATATAAAAAATTCCTGGAAAAATACCCGCAGGATATGGATGCCAACGATAAAATGAGTGAATCTGCAAGAACAATGCTTCAGGTACTTGAGTCAGGAAAAACAATCGAAGATATGATAAAAGAAAACAGCAGCAATACAGAAAAAACAACTAAGACACCGTCAAAAGACTCAGTTAAAACGAAGAAGTAAAATAGTTTTTTTGAAGTAAAAATTAAAAGGTGAGTATTTTTATGCTCACCTTTATTTTTTGTAATGAAGGTTGAACTTTTTCATTTACTTACCGTTTAAGATTTTAAATGACTCCTGACTTCACAAAATATCTTGTACCCTCAGTAGTTTCCCGACTTTCGAATATTGAGCTGAAAGCTAAATCTGTTGTTGAAGGTTTTATGACGGGTTTGCATAAATCTCCTTATCATGGCTTTAGTGTTGAGTTTGCCGAGCATCGCCAGTATATGCCGGGAGATGATTTGAAATTTCTTGATTGGAAAGTTTATGCACGAACAGGAAGATATTATATAAAAAGATTTGAAGAAGAGACAAATTTAAAGTCGTACATACTTCTTGATATAAGTAAATCGATGGATTTTTCTTCTAAGCGGACTAACGAACCCGGTGCAGAGAAGAAAGGATTTTCAAAATTTTTCGGAAAAGAAAAATCTCCTATAGAAGAATCTAAAAGCTATCTTACAAAGCTTGAGTATGGCTCCTATGTGGCGGCATCACTTGCTTACTTGATGCTTATGCAAAGAGATGCAATATCACTTACGACTTACGATACAAAAATCCAAAACTACATCTCGCCTAGAGCTACTAACTCCAATTTAAAAATGATGCTCCATGGATTGAATAACATTCAATCAACCGATAAAACAGGAACTGCGCGATGCCTGAATGAAATTGCAGATAAAGTAAAACGAAGAGGATTGGTAATTATTATAAGTGATTTGTTTGACGACCAGAAAGAGGTATTAAGCGCCTTAAGACATTTTAAATATACAAAAAATGAGGTTGTTGTATTTCAGATTCTTGACCCGGTTGAATTAAGTTTTTTATCAGGAAATCCGGTTACATTGAAGGATTTAGAAACGCAGGAAGAGATGTTTAGCCAGCCTTTTGTTATCCAAAAGGCTTATCAGGAGGCTGTAAAAGAATTTACTTCAGTTTATAAAACTGAGTGCGCTAAAAGCGATATAGATTATGTAATGCTCTCTACCGAAACTACTTTCGATAAAGCTCTTATAAATTATCTCTCCAAAAGAATGAAGATGATGTAGATATTTTATATATATTATCTATATCTGAAATCGTCGTATATTGGTGTTATTAATCTGTAATCTCCAAATCCCGAATCATCCACAAATACAAACTGTCTGTTAATATCATAGTAGTCCCAGACTTCATAAGGTTTAGTTTGGTTTTCAAAAGGATGCCTGTCCACATTGCTTGGGTTGCCATAAATGATATAAACCATTCCCATATCTGACCGCCACCCTTCAGAGTAGTGCGTGTATCTTTCGTTTGCAATTCTTATTCTGTTATAATATTCAATCATCAGTTCGTTTCTTGGCGTTGCCGGAGAAGGATCTTTCTTTTTCCAGAACTCAATAAATTTCTTTTCCTTCTCCGCGTTTGTTTTCAACTTTCTTAGGTTGTCCATTTCTTCTGATGTAGCGATGTACTGAAGCTGGCTTATTGCAACATCAATATCTTTTATTGCTACCGGAAAATCTGTCCATCGATTCGTAATATTTTTTGTTTCTAATATCTTACCTGAAGCTACATCTTTAAGCTCAAGCTTATAATCGCCAATCATAATATTTTCAGTTGAAAGCTTTTCTATTATTTTATTGACGCCTGGATTAAGAGTATACTTATTTGTTTTTATAACGATCGGGTTGTTCTTTCCCCCGGTTACAATATAACTGTAGTTTACATCCTGATTGCTAGTTTTTGTATTATATACTTCATAAAAAACATAAAAATCTTTCAGCACTCCGAGATTATTGTTTACAGAAGGAGTAATTTTTTTCTTTCCGCTTGCCTCTATTTCATAATTTGAAACAATCATCATGGCACTTGCATATACATCATCGGCAGAGTGGTCTAAAACTTTGAATGAATAATTTTTTACCAGCTCATTTTTTGAGTTATTATCTTTTAAAGTAACTGATGCGAAGTAGCTGCCTACTTTTATCGGATATGATTGAACGATAAATTTTGACTCGTCTTTGTACGTTTTTGAATCAGTTGAAGGTACACTTAAATTTTCAGAATACGTTTCATTCAATATAATCTGATTTGTTTCGTTAGTCACTTTTATACTGTATGAAATATTTGCACTGAGGTCTTTAGTAGACGAGTTCTTTTTGAACTGTATTCCTTCATAAGGAATTTCGAAATAGAAATCGAGCCTTGCATTCGAACTATCCTTACCGTTATAAAAAACTAATGGGTCAGCATAAAATAATTCTCGTACATTTGAATAATTTGTGAGAGTTTTATCTTTTAGCTGCGCAAAAGAAATATTTGAGAAGAGGGTTATAATTACTGCTATCGTTAAAACAAAGGAGGGGAATCTGTTTGTTTTGGCATTCATACCGAAACTTTTATGTTAATGTAAAATTAAACTTTTTCTGCGAATAAATCAAACTCTTCCGAATCATAGATTTTTACCTCAGAAAAATTGCCTATTTGAATTTGTGAATCTTTATTTATGTAAACTTCCTGGTCAATCTCCGGTGCATCTTTATATGTTCTTCCTATGAAATAATCCTCTTCTTCTCTATCAACAATTACTTTGTATGTTTTTCCTATACTGTTTCTGTTTGCTTCCAACGAGTTTTCTCTTTGAGCATCAAGCAGAAGTTTTTGTCTTAATAATTTTTCTTTCATCGGAATTCTATCGGGAATATCAAAAGCTGTCGTTCCTTCTTCATGCGAGTAAGGAAATACTCCAAGCCTGTCAAACTTGAACTCCTTTACAAAATTTAACAACTCTTCAAAATCTTTTTCCGTTTCATCAGGATAACCTGTGATGAAAGTTGTTCTAAGCGATAAGTCAGAAATTTCTGTTCTCAGCTTATCGAATAATCCCATAAGAGTCTTATGCGTAGTACCTCTTCGCATCGATTTCAAAACATTATCGGATATATGCTGAACGGGCATATCAAGATACTTGCAAATATTTTCAGTGTTCTTTATCGTATCAATTAAGTCTTGCGGAAATCTTGAAGGATAAGCATACATTAAACGAATCCATTCAATCCCTTTTACCTTAGACAACTCTTCAAGTACAAGAGTGACATTTCTTTTATTATCCGTATCAAATCCCCAGTAAGTTGTATCTTGCCCGATGATAATTAATTCTTTAACACCTTTAGAAGCCAGTGACTGCGCTTCCATTAAAATTTGTTTGAGAGGTTTTGATACGTGCTTACCTCTCATTATCGGAATTGCGCAGAACGAGCAGGGATTATTACAGCCCTCGCTTATTTTTAAGTAAGCAAAGTGGTTTGGTCCTGTTAAAATTCTTTCGCCGAGCAGATTGCTTTTATAATCAACTCCAATCTCATTTAAAATATCAACTATGGTCTGGTGCTTATCTGTTGCGCCGAAGTACTTATCAACTTGCGGAATTTCCTTCTCAAGCTCAATCCCATATCTATCAGATAGACATCCGGCAACGTAAACACTGTCAATTTTCTTTTTTTGCTTTAAATCAACGGCGCGGAGGATGGTATCGATTGATTCCTGTTTCGCCGCTTCGATAAAGCCACATGTGTTTATGAGAACGGTATTTGAATCCCTCTCATCTTCAACAATTTCAATATCGTTTGACTTCAATTGGCTCATAATAAACTCAGAATCCACAACATTCTTCGAGCATCCCAGCGTTATTATTTTTATCTTATCTTTTTTTACTTTCAAACTTTATGCTATTAAATTCGTATTTGAATTTAAGTTATATCTTTATCTTTATTAATGCAAAAATTTCAATATAAGCGGTAAGTCTGTCCCCTTTTGCAAACCTCATTCGTTATTAAAGTATGAGTCACGGAGCTCCGGATTCCTCGAAATTCATAAAGTCTTTCGTTTTTATTTTAATCTAAAACCTATATTTTAAAACAAAATAATCTTATGAGAAATTCAATTTTCACAAATCAGTTAGGAACTTTAAAACGTGTAATGGCGATAAATGCTTCTGATATTACACATGAAGACAGCTTAGTATCATCACCTCAAAATGGTAACTCCGTCAATTGGATTGTCGGGCATATGATTGCCATCAGAGATGCAATGCGTGGAGCGATGGGCTTAAAAGCAGCGACCTCGAAAGAAATGCTGGATATTTATGACAGAGGAACTGTGAACATTACAAAAGAAAATGCAATGAAGTTTGAGGACCTGTTAAAGATTTATTACGATGGAACAGATGAAATGCTGAAACATCTTGCCGAAAATGAGTTAACTGACGAAGAAAAAATTCAAACAATTGCGACTTTAACTTTCCACGAGTCGTATCACGCAGGCCAGATTGGTCTGTTCAGAAGATTAATGGGCAAAGAACCAAAAATAAAATAAAATTTGAATTCAAAGCACACTGAGATACTACAAAAATATTTTCCTGAAGCTTCGCTGCCATATATACTGAAATGTTTTGCTGATTACACCTTCGCATTAAAAATTTCACGAACCCGTAAAACCAAAATGGGTGATTACACCCACCCATTTGGTGATAAGGGGCACCGCATTACCGTCAATCACGATTTAAATAAGTACGCCTTTCTAATTACGTTCATTCACGAGCTTGCGCATCTGACTGCCTATGAGAAATTTAAGAATCGGGTTGCTCCACATGGTAAAGAGTGGAAAACAGATTTTATAAATCTAATGAAGCCTGTACTCAATGAAGAGGTTTTCCCTTCTGATTTAATAAAAGAAATAAACTCTTACTTCAAAAATCCTGCGGCATCAAGCTGCACAGATATAAATCTTTACCGCGCATTAAGAAAGTTCGATAACTTAAATGGTTACGAGCTTCTTGAGAATATTCCTGAGCATTCTGTCTTCTCTCTACCCGATGGAAGAACATTCCTTAAGGGAAAGCAGTTGAGAAAAAGATTTTTCTGTCGTCTTCTTCCTACCAATAAAAATTATTTTATCAATCCTCTCGCAAAAGTAAAACTCATCACTGAATCAATTTTGTAAAAATTTCGTGATTTAAATAGTTGTGTTGAAAAAAAATTCTTTAATGAAAATTTTCTGTAAAATTTTTTTCTTCAACTATTGTTTTTCATAGGAAGAATTTTGTTTTTTTGTGAATTTTTTTGTTGCAAAATAAATCTTGACAATGAACGTTATAATATTATATTAACATAAGTTTTTACGAAATAAAAATAATTTTTTTTACATAAAAATATTTTGAGAGTAGCACTTTTATATAACATTAAGAAAGATTCAAACACTGAAGAAGCGGTTGAGTCAAAAGGCAAAGAAAAAGATTTCAGCAAGTACCTGAACGAAAATCTTGTAAAAAATTATCCTGAAAGATTAGATGATACATTTGCCGAGTGGGATTCCGAAGAAACAATCGATGCATTAAAAGCAGCAATTGAAACCGGCGGACACGAAGTAACATTAATCGAAGCCGATACCGACGCATACGAGAAATTAAAAACAATCAGACCTGAATTTGTATTCAACGTTGCAGAGGGTGAGCTTGCAGTATCACGCGAGTCGCAATTCCCGGCAATAATGGAAATGCTCGACATTCCTTTCACAGGAAGCGATTCAATTTCCATAGGTATTTGCCACGATAAATCACGCTGTAAAGAAATTTTATCTTACTACAACGTTCCTAATTCAGCATTTTTTATCACAGATAATATTAACGAAGTCCCGAACGATTTAACTTATCCTAGATTTGTTAAGCCGCTTCACGAAGGCTCATCAAAAGGAATTTTCAATTC
>JBBRQV010000006.1:0-47665 GCA_038225955.1 Ignavibacteria bacterium
ATACCAACACCCAAACCCAACCCCCCCCCCACAAAAACCCACACATGATGCGGGACGGGAATGCCAGTTATCTACTGTTTCGGGAAATATCCTATACTTGAACCTACCCATGTCTTACCTTTATTGAAATCAACGCCCATCATTTTTCCTTTACCCATGCGCACTAAGTTAATCACAGGAACAGGCTCTTCACCTTCAGTCCATAAAAATAAAATTCTTATTTCTGCTTTTGCAGGCTCATCAAGTGTTTTTATTACGGGAGCGTAAACAATTTTTTTCTGAAGAACAAAGTCTTCTCTATCGGTTACATTTTCTATATCTTCTCTCTTTACATCGAAAATTACACCTGCGCCTGCGAATGAAAACAGCGGCTTTAAAACATAATTTTCTAAATCGTTTGGAATCTCTTTTAAGTCGCTGAGGAAAATACTTTCCGGAGCATATTTGCTTTTTATAAACGGAAGAATGTATTTACTGATTTTAAAAAACCAGTTTGGATGCGCAATCCATTTTACATCAAGCTCTTCACTGATTTTAAAATCATATTTTAAATCTTTTTTATTTTTTAATTCATCGTAAATAACTCTGTTGTAAATTCTTTTTATCTGTGTCTTTACTTTACCTTCTTTCCCATCCTTCATATAAAATAACTGCTTTCCTTCCTTTGTAATATCTCCTATGTGAACGGGAGTAATACCAAGCCAGTCTTGCGTTGCCCAGAAATCAATTGCTGTCTTTTGCTGGTCAGGGTCAATCTCAAGAAGAATTACACTATCAGGATTTTCATCGCCGATTAATGTCTTTCTTAATTTTTCAATATAAGTTTCATGGGTAAGTCCGCGAAAGCGGTGTGTATAATTTTCAGGAATATCAAAATGCGCGCGCATTTTCATATCAAGCAATTCCTGATAACAATATAATGAGGCAAAACCCTGCAGCTCAATTAACTGAGGCAAATATTTTCCATCTTTATCTTTTGTAACAGCAAAATCGATTGCAAGAAGCTCAGCGTTAGCGCTTTCATTTGGCACTTCAAGTCCCGTAGGAATAGCATTTTTCGAAAGTTCTTTATATTTATCTGATTTTAAAAAATCTAAAATATCTACGCAAGCATTTGAGAGTTCATCGCGAAGCTCGGCAGGAATAAAAATAGGAGTTTCGGAAATATTAAATTCAATCGGCTTGTACGCAGAGTTGATGTCTTTTAAAAACGCATTATATTTTTCCTGCGTAAATTCCTTGTTGTATTTTTCTCTGAGTTCTTTTATCATGCTATTAAATATTAATGTCCAGTAGTAAAATTCCAGACAGGTCCGTCCTTAGTTAACCCGTGATTATCTTTTGCAGTGACTTTCCAGAATATAGTTCTGTTAGTATCTACAATCCCGAGGTCAGCAGCAGGATTTAAAACATTGCTTACAAGTATATCTGTAGGGCTACTTGTCTGACCGTACTTAACATCATATCGCAATGTATCATTTACATCCGGGTCAGTGCAGTTCCACCTTAAAGTAACAAAGCCCGATACATTCACTGCTCCGTTTGAAGGAGTAGGATTCGAGGGTGCATTTGGATATCTATTGCTGTCCGTAGACGGTCCGATTACTGTATCTTCACTTTTACTGCATCCTGAAAAAAAGAATGCTGCTGCAATAAATAGATATAAAAAGTTTTTCATTATTATAATATCCCGTCTGAAATCACAGGCATGAAAACACCTTTATCCATAACCTGAATTTCATCGCACCAAATACTGTTTTTAATGCTTACGCAGTCAATGTGAGTTGTTGAGCTCCACTTTGCGCCTGTGTGGGCTGAGTATGGGTGACCAAATGCCATGTGAATCGTCGGCAGCTTTTCATCCTGTAAAATATTTCCGATTACATTTTTGCAGGCTATGTTTGTACCTATGGCAAACTCACCAACACGGTTACTATTTTCATCCGTCATTGTGTACGCAGTGAACTCTTCAAGCAATTCTTTATTATCGCATGTCATCTTTGCAATGCGTGAGTCAACTATTTCGATTGTAAGCGGAGTATGAAGCAAGTCGCCGTATTTTTGGCAAAGGTAATCACCCACTACGCCATCAACTACAAATGTACCGTTTACGTTCCACGGTGAAGTAAAGATTTCTCCCCCGGGAAGATTTCCCCATTTATCGGGAGAAATAATGCCGGATGTCTTCAGCCATTTTAATTCAGGAACGAAATCAGCAACTATGTTTGTACCGTTATCCGATGTGTGCTTTATTACTTTTGCTTTGCTTGCGATATCAATTAAACGCTGGCTTATTTTATCAACTTTAATGAAATCTGCTCTCATGCCTTCCATCATAATCTGCTTGTTGATATTCACCATATGTGCATGTCTTATTCTATGGGCATCAACAACGTAAGTCATTGAAGCGCGAGATTTAAGCTCCCCCATCTTTGGTGTTGCAGCAAAAATACTCACCTGTGACTTTGCAAGGTCATCAAGAATTACCTGCGGTAAATCGCCGGGAATTGGCCTTATGCTATAATTTTCTATTATAAAAGTAGCGAACTCAGCTCCGACTTTTTTAATTTCGTGTTCCATCGCTCTTGCAATATCAACAGCATCCTCATCAGCTATTATTGTTATTCTTTCATTGGGTTTCAATCGTAAGCAAACATTGATAGCATTGTATGCGCCGGGCAGTAAATCTGCATCGACTTCAGTTTTAATTTCCATTTGACTCATAAAAGTTTTGGGAGTTATTAATTTAGTTTTTAAATTGTTTACAACAAAGCCCTCTCATTTTCAACGAGGGGTTGGGTGGTTATATTATAATCCTTTCACGGTTTCATCCATAATATAATCAACAACCTTCTTCAAATCTTTCGTCTCTTCGTAAACTTTTAACTGTCTATCGGCGCCGGTGCCTTTTTCCATTATCTTAAAAATATTATAAACTTCATCACGTGAATCGAGATCTATCAGCACGTCATCCACGAATGCAACAAGCTCGTGCATTAAGAATTTATAGTCGACCTCTTCTACTTTTCCGAAGTCAATCATTTTTCCGTGAATTCCGTATCGCGCAGCCCGCCATTTATTTTCTGTAATCAATGCGCGGCTGTAAATTCTGAATCCAAGATTTGCCTTCAGCAATTTATAAAGCTTTGCAATCACTGCCTGCATTATCGCTGCAAGCGAAATTGTTTCATCAACAGTCATAGGTACATCGCAGATTCTGAACTCAAGCGTATCAAAGAAAGGGTGAAGCCTTATATCCCACCAGATTTTTTTTGCGTTATCAATGCACTTTGTCTTTACAAGTATGTTCACGTAGCTTTCGTATTCGGCAAGACTTGTGTAAAAATCAGGAATACCTGTTCGTGGAAATTTATCGAACACCTTTGTTCTGTACGATTTGAATCCTGTATTTCTTCCAAGCCAGAACGGTGAATTTGTTGAGAGCGCAAAAATGTGCGGGAGAAAATATCTTGCGGCATTCATTAGTTGAATCCCCGTCTCTCTATTATCAATTCCAACATGAACGTGCAGACCAAAAATTAAATTTGCGCGCGCAGTTTCCTGAAGCTCATTAAGGATTTCATGATATCTCGGGTGGTCAGTGATTTCCTGGTCTTTCCAGTGGGAGAATGGATGCGTTCCCGCAGCTGCAATTCGCATTCCTGATTCTTTTGCCACCGCGGAAATATCTTTTCTTAATTTGGATACCTCTTCCCTTGCCTGATGAATATCCTGACAAATAATCGTGCCCACCTCAACAACTGCCTGATGCATTTCCGGTTTTATCTGGTCATGCAATCGTGATTGTCCTTCTGTGACTATCTGGTTCATGTGCGATTTTAACTCGCGAGTCTCAGGGTCTATAATCTGAAATTCTTCTTCAACACCTAAAGTGAAAAGCTTGCTTTTCATACGGGGTAATTTATTTTAAAAATTTTTATTCCGATAAAAATGAATTATATAAGATAAGAAAAACTATGGGAATTCAAAATTCAGAATTCAAAAATTAATACTTAGTCGTACTCGTTACGATGTGGTACATCCCGCTTTGGCGGGGCTCCAGCTTCGTAACGTAAATAGAATAATTTTAAACCGCTCCCTTAATCCCCCTCCTTAGTAAGGAGGGGGAAATAAGAGATCAATGTAAATTATTTGGATTTTTTTGACTTAGGCTTTTTTTTTTCATTGCCTTCAGATACATTCTCCGGAGTTATGGCAGAGTCGTTTGCAAAATTCTTTACAAAGCTTCCCCATGTAAGATTGTTTTGTCCGGGCTTATGGTTCTGAGCTCTTCTTATTGCCATATTAGCAGCAGCCTCAACTACCCACTCAAAATTCTCTTCGCCAACTGAAGCTTTATCGGCATCAGGCGCGGGGTTACAGAAGTCAATCGCAATCGGAATTCCGTCTCTCACTGCAAACTCAACTGTGTTGAAATCGTATCCAAGTCCGTTATTAATTCTTAACACATAATCTTTTATTGTAGCCAATAGCTCATCGCTAACTTTGAAGTCAGCAACGTATCTTAAGTGGTGCGGATTGCGCGGCTCGTAGTGCATAATTTTTATATCGGTTCTATCAATGCAGTAGCATCTGAAGTACGAATCAAATTTAATTTCTTCCTGAAGCATCATAACCAATTGCTTGGTTTCGTTATATGCTTTGAAGAATGATTCCATATCGGTAATCTGGTAAACGTTTTTCCATCCGCCGCCTGCAAAAGGTTTGAAGTAGGCAGGGAAACCGATGTACTCAAACATTCCTTCCCAGTCCAATGGGAAAGCAAGGTTTGTGAACGAGTCGTTAGTTGTATCAGCAGGAACTTCATTTGATGGAAGGAGAACTGTCTTCGGCACCGGCACGCCAATCTTTGTAGCGAGAGCGTTATTGAAAAACTTTTCATCGGCGCTCCACCAGAAAGGATTGTTCAGTACGGCTGTTCCGCTGATGGCAGCATTTTTCAGAAAGCCGCGATAGAAAGGAACGTCCTGCGAAATTCTATCGATAATAACATCGTAACCGCAAAGTTCGCCCTGCATAACTTTATCAATCTGAACAAATTCAGCAGTGATGCCGTCAATGTTTTTCGAGTTCACTCTATCTACAAAAGCCTGAGGAAAAGTTTTTTCCTGGCCAAACAATATGCCGATTTTTTTCATTAAGTTGTTTCTCCTTTAAAGAATTATATTATTAAATTTATTTTGATTTTTTGTA
This sequence comes from Ignavibacteria bacterium, assembly GCA_038225955.1. GTDB lineage: Bacteria > Bacteroidota > Ignavibacteria > Tepidaquicellales > Tepidaquicellaceae > JAFDZO01. The sequence continues at coordinate 5,215 of JBBRQV010000006.1, forward strand.
CTCGTTCCGATGCTCCGGCGTCGGAACGCAGAGAAGTAAATCGGAATTTAAATATAGTTATCCTTATCGTTTACTGGTGAAGTCCAAGAAGTGACGAGGGTAAAATAAGGAATGTAAAATTAGAAAAAAAATTAAAAAACAGACCTAAAAATACCTAATATTAGAGGAAATTTCAATGAAGAAAGCGGTGATTTGATTTGAAGATTGTGGGGCGAGGGGATATATAAAATAATTATTACATCATTAAATTGTTTTATTTCCATACTAATTTTGGTAACTTAAACAAAAATAGTCAAATTGGATAAAATAAGGGATAAGTATGAAATAATTTTAGGTTTTGTTACCTTGGTAATTTCGTTTAGTGCTTTTAAAGAAGATCTTTCCAAAATTATAATCAATTTAGGTTATACAAGTATAACACTTGCAGATTATTTCATTTGTTGTATTTGTGGGCTTTCGATTTGTATGTATTTTTTTGTCCTCGAAAAATCATTTCAAGACACTAAATTTAGTACGTTAAGATTTTTTGATTATTCAATTAAGTTTGCGTATTTACTTTATATTTTTATTCTTTTTACCCCCTTAATTTTAATATTAAATGTTTTAATATCACAATTCTTAATACCAGCTTTCAATTATTCAGAGGTATGGGTGCCAATAGCAAATTTTGTTATTTCATTCATAACACTGATTTTAACAGTATATTTTTATATAAATAAACTTAAAGCCCAGAAGGAAAGAAGGCAAGAACAGATTGAACTTCAAGAAATAAAAGAACTTGATAATTCTGTAAAACTTTTTAAAGATGAATATTATTCTCATTCAGTCTTGGAATCTTTCAAAGTTTTAGAATCCCATCTTTACAAGAAATTATCACAAAGAAATATTAGAGTTCAGCGTTATAATTTTAATGAGATACTAAAACTAGCCATTAAAGAAAATATTATTACGGATAATGATATGCCAGCAATTCAAGATTTAAGAGGAATGAGAAATATTTCGGCACACTTAGATACGGAGCACACTAAACAGCAAGCTGAGTTTGCTTTAAATTTTGTTAAGGAGCTTTTACAAAGAAATAATAATTAATATGACTCAATCAGAAAAAATTAAAAAAGAAATTGATAAGTGTAATGAGAATATCAAACCTTTAATTGAATATTTACAGGATAAAAATGAGAACGATAAATTTTCTTTTCATTTGGAATATCAAAAATGGTATTCTAGAGTGCTAAAAGTAATTGAGTTTCTCGCTCCTGATAGATTAAATGAATTTAAATCCTATTATGAGGTTGATACAAAAAGAAAATCATTAGGGTACGGAACATATGTAATTCAAGATTATATAAAAGGTGTTGTCCCCAATAATCGTGACTATCCAAATTTTGATAGTAAGTCACAAGCTTTGCAAAATTTATATAATCAATATACAATTTTTCATTCGATTTGGGGTAGATTAGATAGCGCTATAAATGATATAAAAAAATCTTTGTTTTCGGAACTACAAGATTTAGAACTGGAAAATGCAAAATCATTATTAAAAATTAACATTAGAGCAGCAGGTATTATTGCAGGTGTGATTTTAGAAAGTTATTTGCACACCATAGTTGAAAGCCATAAAATTAAAATGTCTAAAAAGACTCCAACTTTTATTGACTTAAATGAAGCGTTAAAAAGCAATCAAATTTATGATATAGCTACATGGAGAAAAATTTCTTATTTAGCTGACATAAGAAATCTTTGTGCTCACAGTAAAGGAAAAGAACCAACTAAAGAACAAGTTGAGGACTTAATTGAAGGTGTAAATTGGGTAATGAAAAATATCAATTAAACCATGACTTCTTCTTCTAAAAATAAATTTGTTCGAATAGGAATAATAAATAAATATGCTCTTTGGACAGCACTTTCTTCAACACGTTCCGGTAGTCCACTAAAATCAAGAAAAGATATTTATTGTTTGTTAGAGAAAATTTCTTTTAATGAGGTATTAAATGGGAGGAAGAAAATTTTAGAATCTGAATTTGATAGATGGCATAAAGAAAATACAAATCGCTTAAAGAAAAAACTTCCAATAGGATGGGCAGTGAAAATTATTAATGTCTATTTGAAAACTTCTGTATATATTGGTGGTTTAGGAAGACCGGGACTTATTTATTGTATTCATCCACCAATTGATAGCGCATTACTAGAAGGTTTAAAAGAAGAATATAAAGATGATTTTAAAAAGGAAATTGGCAATTATAAAAGGATAAAGGATATTGTAACTTATCAAGATTATTTAAATATTATTTTGGGCGTAAGAAAATTAATAAATGGGGATTATCTATTAATTGAAGCAGACCAATTTTGGAAGGGTACAGATTATGATAAATAATTATTTTGTCCGGCTTCGCCATTTAATTTAAAATCGAAATCCACCACGGCGGCCTTTCAGCCGTAAGATTGGGAAGAACGGAGAATATCCTCCACCTTACCATGAGGGAGTTAGAGGGATTGTAGCGCAGGATATGAAAACCCATCCTGCATTAAACCACCCCTAACCTCTCTCCTGCAACGGCGGGACATGATAACATATAAACCCGCGAGATACAAACCGGCCTAATAAATTTTCCGGTTAAAAAAATTACGAGAATAGTCGTTGCGAGAAAAGCTGTCTGAGCGAAGCGAGTTCTTTTCGAGCAGACTTTCGGAGTAATTTTTAGGAAAATTTATGTAGCCTTGATTTTTTTGGCTCTTTTTGTATCAAGACAAAAAGAGTGATAAAGCGAAGCTTTATGGAAAAGAACGTTCCGACGCTGGAGCATCGGAACGAGTTCCTTAAAACCTATCCTGCATTAAACCACCCCTAACCCCTCCTTCTAATAGGAGCGGAACAGTCGCTCTTCACAAACCAGAAGGAAAATGTCACTCCCTGACACATCTGTCGCATTAACAGCAACCTATACAACTCTAATCTAATGTTTTAACAAATTATTATTTCTTGAAATAGCGGTATCTCAATTGCAAGTAACAGTAGTTATACTTACCTTAATATCAGATAAGAATTTATTTTTATATTAAACAATTGAATATGGAAGAAAACATTAAATATCATCACGGAACAGGTCTCTTTACTCGCTATCCCGGAAATCCTATACTTAAACCTGCGGACTGGCCTTATAGAATTAATTCAGTGTTCAATGCCGGAGCAACTATTTTTGAAGGCAAAGTTTTACTGCTAAACAGAATTGAAGATATGCGCGGCTTCTCGCATCTGTGTGTTGCGACAAGCAGAGACGGATTTACGGACTGGCAGATTGACAAAACACCAACATTCCTCCCCGATCCCGAAGGACATCCCGAAGATATGTATGGAATAGAAGACCCGCGAATTGTACAGCTTGAAGATGAAGATAATAGATACGCCATTACTTACACATCATTTTCTGAGCAAGGACCATTGGTATCGCTTGCTACAACAACCGATTTTAAAAATTTCAAACGCTTCGGAGTTGTAATGCCTCCTGATGATAAAGATGCTTCGCTCTTCCCGAGAAAATTTAACGGAAGATACGCTTTGATACACAGACCATCGCCGCGAAACTACATGACCGGGGCACATATATGGATATCATACTCACGCGATTTAAAATACTGGGGTGATAGCGCAATTTTACTTCCTGCAAGAAAAGGCTGTTGGTGGGATGCTTATAAAGTGGGCTTAGGCCCTCAGCCGATAGAAACTTCCGAAGGATGGTTAATTATTTATCACGGAGTAAAGACCACGGCATCGGGTTCGCTGTACCGTCTCGGGCTTGCGCTGTTTGACCTTGATGACCCATGCAAATTAATAAAAAGATGCGATGAATGGATTTTCGGTCCTGATATTTCTTACGAAAGAATCGGAGACGTACCCGATGTTACATTCCCTTGCGGAGTAGTTGTGCGCGGCGACCAGTTAATAATGTACTACGGAGCTGCCGATACCTGTATGGCAATTGCAACAGCTTCGCTCTCAAATATTCTGAGCTACATTAAAAATGTTAATCATTAGACTTAATTAGAAATTAAGAAACTATTAGAAATCATTAATGCCAAATACTAACGTATTAAACAGACCTCTGGGCGTATCGTTTATTTCTTCATACGTTCCCAGACAGTGCGGAATAGCAACATTTACCAATGATCTGGCTACAGCTATTGAAAAAAACTCTACTCGTGGAGAAATTTTCCCTACGATAACAGCAGTAAATGATGTTGTCGACGGATATAAATATCCTTCGGAAGTTAAGTTTGAAATAAAGGATAAAAGCATAAATGACTTTAAGGAAGCGGGATATTATTTGAACTTATCTGATGCCGATGTAATAAATCTTCAGCATGAATTCGGTTTATACGGCGGTGAAGCCGGCTCGAATATTTTATTTCTTGCCGATACTCTGCATAAGCCTCTTGTAACTACGCTGCATACTGTATTGGAAAATCCATCGGATGATGAGTGCAAAGTTCTTAAAGAAATTTGTCAGCGCTCTAATTATATAGTAGTGCAATCCAAGCGCGCAGTAGAAATGCTTGAAAGAGTTTATGAAGTGCCGAAAGAAAAAATTAAATTTATTTCTCATGGCGCGCCCGATGTTCCTTTCATTGATACTTCATATTATAAAGATAAATTTCGCTTAGCAGGGAAAAAGGTAATTCTTACATTCGGACTTCTTGGTCCCGGCAAGGGCATGGAAGATGTTATTACTGCGCTTGCCTCAGTTGTAAAAGAGTATCCAGATGTAATGTATATTATACTTGGTGCAACGCATCCTAATGTAAAGAGACAGTTCGGTGAATCGTATCGTAACATGCTTGAGAATCTTGTAAAGAAATACGGGCTGGAGCAGAATGTAATGTTCATAAATCGCTTCGTTGAAAATAAAGAGCTGCTTGAATTTTTATTAATGAGTGATATTTACGTAAGCCCGTACCATAATAAAGAGCAGATTGTTTCGGGTACACTTACCTACGCAATGGCCTGCGGCAAGGCAGTTGTATCTACTCCCTATTGGTATGCAGAAGAATTGTTGGCTGATGAGAAGGGAATTTTATATCCGTTTAAAGATACTGATGCTCTTGCAAAAATTTTAGTTGATCTTCTTCAGGATGAAAACAAAAGAAACAAATTAAGAAAAAATGCTTATGATGCAGGAAGGGAATTAACTTGGAGCAAAACGGCAAAAAAATATGCTGCGGTTTTCTTTAAATCTATTGATGAGTTTAAAGGCACACCTTATACTGAAACAACTACAAAGTCGCGCATACTTCCTGCCCTGCCCGAGGTAAACTTTACTCACCTATGGAATCTTACCGATGATACCGGAATTTTACAGCACGCAACTTATTCAATTCCAAATCCGCGTGAAGGCTATTGCGCCGATGACAATGCAAGAGCTCTGCTTGTTACAGTGATGGATAAGCTTATGTTCAACGATGCAAAAGTAGACCCGTACATAAACGTTTATATGAGGTTTGTATATAATTCATATAATAAAGATATTGGCTTATTCAGAAATTTCATGTCGTATGATAGGAAGTGGCTGGATGAAGTCGGCTCTGAAGATTGCAACGGCAGAGTAATATTTGTGCTTGGGTATATAATAAAAAATATGGATGCCAATTCTATTGTGGGGCTTACAAAGTCCATGTTTGATGAGAGCATTCAGAATATGCAGGATTTTAAATCGCCGCGCACGCTTTCGTATCTTATAATGGGATGCATATTTTATCTCACAAAGTTTTCCGGCGCGCTGGATATAAAAAAAATCTGCACAAAATTAATTCAGAGATTATATGAGAGCTATCTGATAAGTAAGAAAGATGACTGGCTATGGTATGAAGATTATCTTACATATCTGAACGGAAGACTTCCCCATGCAATGCTTACAGCAGGAGAATTACTTAATAATAAAAAATTTATAGATGTCGGGCTTGAATCTTTAACGTGGTTGTATGCCCAGCTATCGGATAACGGAAACAAATATATTTCACTTATCGGTAACGATGGATGGTACACACGAGGCGGGAAGAAAGCAAAGTATGACCAACAGCCGATTGAAATTCCTTCGCTGATAGATGCCTGCCATAAGGCATACCAGCTTACTAAAGATACTGTATGGATAGATAGAATAAGTATGACGTTCAGCTGGTATCTGGGGAATAATGAACGGCAGGAACCGATGTGCGATTTTTCAAACGGCGGATGTTTTGATGGGCTGAACTCTACAATGATAAATCAAAATCAGGGAGCAGAGTCAACCATCAGCTGGCTGCTTGCATTATTACGAATGATAAAAATCGATCAGGAACTGAAAATGAATAAGGATTAGTAATCCGCGGAGACACAATGTATTGTGTCTTTATAATAGTAGTACACTGTAAAGTAATAATTCATAAACTAAACACAAAGGAGAGCAAAATGCTCTGGACTATCGCATTAATTCTAATTATTCTTTGGGTACTCGGATTTGTCAGCTCGTACACAATGGGCGGCTTCATTCACATTTTATTAGTGCTTGCTATAATTGTAATCATCATCCGTCTTATTCAGGGAAGAAAGGTATTGTAGGTGTTTGAAAAAAGGCCTGATAGGTTTTTAATCCTGTCAGGTCATAATAATTACAATTCCGGAAATTTTTATTTTTACGTTATTTGTAACACCGCCCACTTATAAGCTATAAAAACAATAGTTTGTAAAAAAACTTACGATGGGGCGTAAGTTTCGCTATGCGTTTTTTCAGTAACTTAAGCTCATCAAAAATTGAGCATAAAATTGACTTGAGAAAAACGTTTAATAATCCTAAATTATAGATTACTTAAAATACATCAAAAATGGTCTTATTTTCAATCATATTATTGGTTATAGTTGCAATTTTGCTTATGGCAGTTGTATTGTTGCAATCCTCTAAGGGAACAGGTCTCTCCGGCAGCTTCGGCGGTTCAGGGATGGCATCTAATTTTGGCGTTCGCAGAACATCAGATTTATTAACAAAATCAACAATGGTTTTAGCCGGAATATTTTTATTAGGCTCGTTGTTTCTAAACATTGCTATTAATAAAGGCGGCAAAGGTGGAACTGAAAGTATTATCCAGAAAAACGCAGGAAGTCAGCAGCAGCAGCAAGCTCCTCCTGTGACTCCTCCTCCGACTCAACAGCAAACAAGTCCGGGAACTCAGCAAAACGGACCAACTGAAACACCAGCAAAATAAATTACTATAAAAAAGTTTTCGAAAAAAAGCATCTCTAAAAATTTTAGAGATGCTTTTTTTGTTTAGGATTGTTAGTATTACAAATGAACAAGATTAGAATAATATTGGTATCGGTATTTTTTTTGCTTAGCGCAAGCGCTTTGAAATCGCAGATAATTTCCCAAGGAAGTTCAATAAAAAATTTCCATGATCTGGATTTGCTTGAAGCATCAATCGGCACATTTCAGGATTCGGTAAAGAAAAAAAATACAAATGTAAAATTTGTAATGAGAAAATCTCCATTGAAGGCAGTTTTGCTCTCCGCTGCTTTACCGGGGTTAGGGCAGTTTTATAATGAATCATACTGGAAGCTTCCCATAGTTGCATTAGTTGGCGGGTACTTTGGTTACGAGATATTGCATCAGAATAGTATTTTCCATGATTACAGAGATCAGTTCGTTGCTTCTCAGACGCCGGAGAACCAATTCGGAGACCAGCAGATTTTAACACTAAGAAATTTTTACAAAGACCAGCGCGATAGATTTATTTTTTATTTCGGAATATTTTACGTGGTGAATTTAGTTGATGCATACGTTGATGCGCATTTGTATGACTTTGATGTAAGCGATAAAATAAAACTTGGTATAGAGCCATCTAAATTAAATTTAAAAATTAATTTTTAATTTCATATTTTACAATGAGTACAGAAGAAAAAGTTCAGGAAGAAAATTATTTTAATTTCAGAAATGTCGCCGCTGATTATTACAGCAGCTATGATATTCCTGTTTATCTTATGAAAGTTCTGCCGAAAAATGTGGATGCAAATATTCTGGATATAGGCTGTGGATTCGGTCAAACGCTGAAATCTTTAAGAGATAAAGGTTATAAAAATTTAAAAGGAATTGATATTAACGATGAATCAATTGCTCAGTGCAAAAAAATAAATCTTGATGTAACAAAAGTGGAAGATATAATCTCATATGCTAAAACTTCGGAAAAAAAATACGATTTTATAATAATGAGCCATGTGCTTGAGCATATTGAGAAAGATAAGATGATTGATAACTTAAGAGCTATTAAAAGTTTGCTTACTGAAAAAGGGAAGTATTGCGTTATGGTTCCGAATGCGCAATCTAATACAGATTCGTACTGGCGCTTTGAGGATTTCACCCACCATTATTTATTTACATCGGGAAGTCTATCGTATGTTTTACGGGCAGCGGGTTTTACAAATATAGAATTTATTGACGCAGACGGATTAGATGGTGTTTCTTCTTTGAAGAAACCAATCGTAAGAATTTTATTGAAGTATTATAAAATGAGGAAAAATTTCTGGAATAAAATTACTGCGAGTTCGTATCACAGACCGAGTCCGCAAATTTTTTCTTTTGAGTTAAAAGCTTTGGCAAGTTAAGAAGTTTTTAAGAAGCTTTAGTAATAGTGGGATTTATTTCTTTCCAAATATAATCTGCAGTTAGCTGCGATACGCACGGCACGATTTTATTTTTTTCATCTACGTAAACACACCTCCAGTTACAGTTAAAACAATCCATCGTTTTGTAAACCGCTAAAGGAATATAATTGTTGCCGGTTACATCTTTATCGTAAGGCATAAATCTTTTAAAGTGCCCGCCTCCAAGGATAGATGCAGATGAGACATTAAGCGCAGATGCAAAATGAAGTGTTCCTGTTTCATTTCCAAGAACAAATTTTGAGTTTGCTAAAATATTTCCCAACTCAATAAGTGAAGTTTTACCTATGAGATTTTGAACTTCAAGATTTAGTTTAGATTGAATTGTATTTCCTAATTCCATTTCACCTTTTGAGCCGCACAATATACATTGCCAGCCCGTTTCAATTGAAATTTTATTTATAAGCTCAATAAATTTTTCAGGTTCAAGGCATCGACGCGCAGCATTTGCGCCGGGAAGGACTACAAAGTATTTTTTATCCGGATTTTCGTTATCAGATATTTTTCGCGGAAAGTATTCGGATAAATCAATTGAGTATTTTTCAATTTTTATATCGAGGGAACTTAAAAACTCCTTTACTCTAAAAAACTCAAAGACATTTTTTTTGTTGGGGGAGATTAATTGTGTGTACCAGCTATTGCTGAAAAAATTCCAGATAGAATACTCCGCTTCTTTTTTTCTTATGAATGCAATTTTATTTTTTGCATTAACATTTCTCGTAATAGAATCTGCAACAGAAAAATCGCGTGAGTAGGCGGTTTGAAATAAATATTCGTAGTTATATTTGTTTATTTCGTTCAGAATATTTTTCCTGTAGGAAAAATCCTTAAAGTATTTTTTTCTATTAATTGAAATTATCTCATCAAAAATTTTTGTTTTTTCGGCCAGCGGACTCCAGATTTCATTTCCTAGGAGAACTATTCTATAGTTTTGCTCTTTGTATTTTTCTGCAATTTTTTTGAACGCATTAAACCAAATGATGAAATCGCCAAGCAAATCTGTGCGGACTATTAAAATACTTTTTTGCTGAGCTAAGTTTTTAGTGGGAGGTGAATAAAAAAAATCCAGAAGGTAAACAAGTAAGTTTACTATCTGGATAGGAAAATCTTCACGAAGATTATTTATAAATCGTTTTAGAAGAGATTTTTTCAATTGTTCACATTACCTGTTTTTCGAGAAAAATTCTAATTCGTTTTTTCTTGTAAGCTCAAACAAATCTATATCATCTTTATGAAAGACACAAATATCGCAAAATATATCTGTGTTTCTGTTATCAAAATAATTAGTAATGTCTTCTATTTTTTCGGTTTCATCAATGTGGAGCGAAATAAGGTAGTCACCGAAATTATCATAAAAAATAATGTAGTTATAGTCCAGAGTTCTAAAAAAAGCAAACATATCGTTATAGTCTTCGTTAATCTGTTTCATCAGGTTCTGGTCAAACTCGGTGAAAATTACAGGCTTAGATGTTTTTAAAAGCTCCGTTGCCCCCTTCATAATTTTGAAATCAAAACCATCGGTATCAATCTTTAAAAGCTTTGCATTTTTATATTCGGGAAACTCACTTGCAACAGTATCTAATTTTTTTGTTTCAAGAAGTGAATTTGCCTCGTTAAAAATATTCCCGGTACCGCCTACGGCTTTATAAACTGCATTTATTTTTTCGTCAATTTCTCCTAAGTAACAATTGACAAAGGTTACATCTTTCAATTGCGCAGTATTTTTTTTGAGCAGTTCAAAAAACTTCTTATCTCCTTCAACACACATAATCGGATACGAAATAAAGCTTCTTAACAGAACGGCAGTATCGCCAACGTTTGCGCCTATATCAATTATATGGGGATTCGGATACTTTGAATTAATGTATTCAGCAACTCTTGGAAGATTTGTATTATAATTTTTATGCCCTATCATTACAGCAGGGAGATTGTGAGAAAAAGGAATTTGAACTGTGTAGTTCCAGAGTTTGTATGAAATAAGGGGATCCGAAAATTGTAAAATAAATTTTCTGGTTCCACCAAATAATATATTGATGAATTTATTAAGATAACCCGTTTTATGGGTTGTATTCATAAATCCATTAAAAATAAATTCTAACATTGTAAATTTTCGATTGGTTTAGAGGTGCTATGCAATTTTTACCATGATGGCATGACCATTCAGATTGTGAATAATAATTCTATCCTTTAAAACTCTTTGCTCATTTACAAGCTCTGTAATTCCTGCACAGCCTGCGAATCCATAATCATCAAAAACAATTATTCCTCCCATTACTAATTTATCCCAAACCCATGCAATAATATCTTTTGCAGATTGATATACATCGACATCAATGTGGCAAAGCCCGAACTTTTCTTCAGAAGGTACTTCGTGTGCTGTATCTTCTGGAAAGATTCCCTTAAGGATTTTGTAATTTTTATAGTTTGCTTGCTTACTTAATAAGTCCTCAACAATCTTCTGTGAAGTATCTTTATGCTCGCCGCCTGTGTAATAGTTATCTTTTGCAGAAGTTTTTACTACACCTTCAAATGTATCGGCAATGTAGAGATTTGCTTTGCTTTGTAAATCGGATAATTTTCTCGCCATTATTGCGGCAGTTCCGCCGCGCCATGTACCAACCTCGATTACTCCGGCATTTGCATTTACTTTTTGTGCCTGTTCTATAAGCTGCCAAAGCTCGTAACACCTGTAAATATCAACAAGAGTATTTTCTTTTATTTTTTCATAAATACTCAAAAATTTCTTATCGCCTTTCCAGGGACTATAAGTAGCATTGGGAATGTTTAAATCATAGAAATTACTATCTATTGAAAACTTTGTTTCGCCTATGAATTGAGATCTCTTTATTAATTCGAAGCCTCTTTTATGTAAAAAATTTACAATTAGTTTTTTCATTTCAGAACTCGCGGAAGAATTATTATATTTAGTACAAAGATATTCCTTACGGATTGGAAAATCTATCTATATCAGCTTAAAGTATAAAAAATACAGCAAAAATGTCTAAAAAACAGCCAATTTTGCAGAATTAGAGATAAATAAATGCTTGTTTCTTTATTTGTTTTTTTTTAGATTTCAAGTATATAAATTAATGTATCCGGCAACGAATTATTAATTATTCCCCTAATTTAAACACAACAGTTATGAGAAAATCTATTAATTTTATTTTAGTATTAGTTGTTATCCTGATGGGAATTCAGGAAATTTCCTATTCACAATCAGTTTGGTCAACAAGGTATATTGGAAACATTGGAGGAAATTATCTCAGAAGAGTTCAATTTGTAAACTCTCTTACAGGATATTCCGGCGGCGGAAATGGTATTTTTGTAAAAACTACTGATGGTGGTGATACATGGAATACTATTAACATTGGGGCTTCTAATTTTATTTCATCTATATTTTTTGTAAACCAATCTACCGGTTATGTTGGTTCTACAGCTTTCAACATAAAAAAAACTACTGATGGCGGAAACTCATGGACAACTCAACCAATTGCAGCTACAAATTATACGGCTGATTTATACTTTATTAATGACCAGACCGGTTTCGCTGCAGGGCACGGAGGACAGATATTTAAAACAGTAAATGGTGGTACTAACTGGGTAAACATTGCGCCGACTTCAATTGCTTGGGGTGAGGTACAATTTTTGAATGAAAACACAGGTTGGATTTTATCGGATATGGATTTATACAAAACAACTAATGGAGGTCTTAACTGGACATCAATTCTACATAATAGTGCTTCCCAATTAGGTTACTTTCAGGATTACTGCTTTGTTGATCAATTAACAGGCTATGTTACAATTCCTAGCGGTATTGCTAAAACTATTAATGGCGGTGAAAGCTGGTCTTTTAAAACAATACCGATTTCAACACCAATGGCAATAAAATTTTTAAATAATAATGTTGGTTGGTGCGTCGGATATTCCGGGTCAAACGCAATCATTACCGCAACAGCTAACGGCGGAACAAATTGGGTTACACAAGCTACAGAGTTGAATAATATTTACTATGATATAAGTTTTATTAATACGAACTCCGGCTGGGCAACAGGAAACTCGATTATCTCATTTACCGGAAATGGCGGATTAGTATCTGTATCTACTGTCTCAACAAATGTACCCGTTGCTTATTCTCTTCAACAAAACTATCCTAATCCGTTCAACCCGACTACAAAAATTTCTTTTGATATAAAGAATTCTACTTTTGCGTCACTGAAAGTTTATGATATGACAGGTAAAGAAGTAAAAATCCTTGTTAATGAAAACATAGCCGCAGGAAGCTATGAAATTAGTTTCAACGCAAGCGAGTTTAACAGCGGAGTTTATTTCTACACATTGAAAACAAACGACTTTACTGAAACAAAAAAAATGATGCTTGTAAAATAATTTTAGTTAAATTTCTTAATTAATTCAAATGCTCAATGCCTGGACTTCTTAAGTCTGGGCTTTTTGCTTTATACTCAACTTCTATCACCTTCTCTTTTTTCCATTTAATTTTATCCTTTCTCTATCTACTTTATATAAATGAATCCCGAAGAACTTAATATACCTCGCTGTAAAAATTTCTCAGGTTACAAGCCCTGCATATCATACGAGAATTGCCTGAAAGACGGCTGTAAGCTGGATAGCAGCATGACACGAATCGGCAAGAAGATTTTGATTATCTCTCTTGATGCTATGGGAAACGTACTTTATAATACACCTATCTTAAGAGCATTAAAAAGAAAATATAAAGAAAGCACTATCTACTGGATAACGATGCCAAGCGCAGAGAAAATTTTGCATAACAATAATTTCATCGATAGAGTTTTTACATGGACTGACGAGCACAGAATGATTCTGCGAAACATTGAGTTCGACATGGTATTCAACGGAGATAAATCCGATTACGCCTGCGCATTTGCTAACGAAGTTAACGCTAAAGAAAAGTTCGGCTTTTTATTGAACAAGGACGGCAAAATTATTCCTGCGAATAAAGGCGCAATGTACTCATATAATCTCGGGCTTGATGATGAACTGAAGTTCAGAATTAACCAGCGCTCGGGAATTGATATTTTGCATGAAGTTTTTGAGCTTGAGTACCAAAGAGATGAGTATCTTTTCTCGTTCACAATTGAAGAGAAAGATTTTATTGATAAGTTCAAAGAGCATCATAAATACGACCCGAATAAATTTTATGTAGGGTTTAATACCGGTTGCTCGAATCTCTTTCCAAATAAAAAAATGACGACTGACCAGCACGTATTTTTAATATCTGAGCTGCTGAAATTCGACAATATAAAAATTATACTGCTTGGCGGAAAAGAAGATACGGAAAGAAATTTGAAAATTTACGATGCATTTACTCAAGAAGAAAAAACAAAAATTTTATATACGCCGACAAATCTTGGACTTCGCCAGGGTGCTGCATTTGTAAGCCTGTGTGATTTAGTTGTTACAGGTGATAGCTTCGGAATGCATCTTGCAATCGCTCAGAAAAAAACTATACTAGTATGGTTCGGAGTCTCCTGCCCAGCAGAAATAGAATTGTACGACCGCGGAGAAAAATTAATTCCCGAAGGTTTGCACTGTCATCCCTGCTGGAAGAAAAGCTGCCCGTATAATCTTGAGTGTATCGATATGATTGACCTTAACAAAATTATTGAACTGATAAAAAAATATACGCTCCTAAAAACACACGGAAACATTAATAATTAGAAGATTGAAATCTCTCACATTATTTTTACTCTCATTTCTTTTCATCACCTCAAATATTTTTTCGCAGTCTTTAACTCTTGAAGATATTTTTTACAAGAAAACTTTTGCATCTGAAAGCATAGCTGATTTAGAGCCATTGAATGACGGTAAAAGCTATTCCTCGCTTATATCGGATAAGGGTGATGTTAAAATTGTAAGAAACAGCTATGAAACCGGAGCAGTTCTTGAAACATTTGTTAATATTTCTGACTTAGCATACAATACCGATAAAAAGCTAAAACCATCAGGTTACTCATTTAATTCGAACGAATCAAAAATTCTTTTTACTGTTTTAAAAGAAAGATTGTACCGCCACTCTACTATCAACTACTATTACATTTACGATTTAAAAACCAAAAGCATCAAAGAGCTTTCAAGTTACGGAATGTACGCAGATTTTTCTCCGGACGGAAAGAACATTGCCCTGGTAAGGGATAATAATATTTACTTAGTGGATTTGGAAAATTTTACTGAGAAACAAATCACTACTGATGGAAAGTTTGAAAGCATTATTAACGGAATGACTGACTGGGTTTATGAAGAGGAGTTTGATATTAACCGCGGATTTTTCTGGTCGCCTTCAGGAGATAAAATTGCATATTATAAATTTGATGAATCCCGTGTAAAAGAATTTTCGCTTACGTATTACGAAGGTTTATATCCGAAAGAGTACAAATATAAATATCCTAAATCAGGCGAAGAGAATTCAAAGGTTGCAGTCTATGTTTATGATTTGAAAACAGGTGAGAATAAAAAAATTAATACTGTAGTGGAGGGTGATTTTTATATTCCGCGTGTAAAGTGGACGAACGATAACAATATACTTTCTTTTCAGATAGTGAACAGGCATCAGAATAAAATTGATTTATATTCCGCTGACATTGCTGCAGGAGACTCAAAGTTAATTTTTTCACACTCCAATAAATATTATTTAGATGTTAATAATGACCTGACTTTCATAGGAAGTAACAGCTTTGTATGGAGTGAAAATAACAATCTTTATTTGTACGATTTAAACGGAAATCTTATAAACAATATTTCTTCCGGAAAAGATGATGTAGATAAGTTTTATGGATATGATGAAGGCAGCCGTAAAGTTTATTATTCTTCCTGCATTGAATCTCCTCTTACCCGTGCCGTATATACTGCAAATCTTGACGGTACGAATCCAATGAAGCTCTCGCAAAAAAGCGGATGGAATAGAGCGGAGTTCTCCTCTGATTTCTCTTATTATATAAATAAATTTTCAACAATTACTTCACCGAATTTTATCACCGTGAATAATTCATCAGGGAAAGAGGTGCGTATGTTAGAAGATAATAATACGCTGAAAAATAAAATCGTTTCGTTAAATCTAACAAAGCCTGAATTTTTTACTTTCAAATTACCGGCTCCCGTTCCTGAAACAAACATAGATTACCTAAACGGATATATAATCAAACCGAAAGATTTTGATGCTGCCAAAAAATATCCTGTTATGTTTTTTAATTATGGTGGTCCCGGTTCGCAATCAGTAAAAGATGATTGGCTTGGAGAAGCATATTTCTGGTATCAGTATCTTGCAGAGAAGGGAATAATAACGGTGTGTATCGATAACAGGGGTACGACAGGCAGAGGCGAAGCTTTTGAAAAATCCACTTACCTTCAGCTTGGCAAATATGAAACAGCGGATATGATTGAAGCTGTAAAGTATCTGCGAGCGCTTCCCTACATAGATAAAAACAATATAGGAGTTTATGGCTGGAGTTACGGAGGATATATGGCAGCAATGTGCATTACTCAGGCAGCAGATTATTTTAAGACGGCAGTAGCAGTTGCGCCTGTAACTAACTGGAGGTTTTACGATAATATTTATACGGAAAGATTTATGAGAACTCCCGATGAAAATGAAGCTAACTACGATAACTTATCGCCGCTATTCAATACAAAAAATATTAAAGGAGATTTTTTAATTATTCATGGAATGGCAGATGATAATGTGCATCTGCAGAATACAACTGAAATGATTGCGGAAATGGTGAAGAATAATATCAGATACGATTCCGAGCTTTACCCTGATAAAAACCATGGGATTTCCGGAGGTAAAACCCGGCTGCATCTTTACAACAGAATTACTAATTTCTTTTTAAAGTCTTTTGGGAAATAGTTTTACAAAATTAAGAACCCATCCAGGTTTTTCTTAATCTTAGCTGATCGTCAGTTGGATTTTGCGCAAGCTTTACTTCAGGCTTGGATTCACCGTCTACTTTTTTAATTTTTCCTTTCAGCGTAACTAATTTTTCGTTACCATCGCTGTCTTTTCTTGCAACTTCATATTCTATATCATCGCCTTCTTTTGCAGTTGAAACAAGTGCTGTAATCATGCTTTGTATCTTGCCCATTTCAAGAGATTGCTTGTTTATTTTTGTGAACTGGTCACCTTTTTGTAATCCCATGCTTTTGCCAAACACATCAATATTATCTGACTCAACAAAAATTCTTTTTGTCTTCATGTCAAAATTGATATCGTTACTTCCAAGAGAGAATTCTTTATCCTTCATTCCTCCGCTGTAATCAAGACCAACTATATTCAAAAATTCTTTATATGGAAGTTTATGATTTCCCTCAACATACTGCGAGAAGAACTCTCTTATTTCAGGATAGGTTAAGGCAGTTATTTCGTCGAACAAATCATTATCGACAAATGATTTATCAGCACCGTATTTTTTTGCAAGGTCGTGAAGTAAATCAATTAATCCATAGCTTCCACCGGAAAGCTGCCTTAGTTTTATATCGAGACACATTCCAATTAAGGCACCTTTTTCATAAACATTCTGATATTGCTTCTCGTATTTACCCAAAGCATACAAACTCATTTCTGTAAACGGAAGTGTATCATTGAAGAATCTTGAAACAGATATTTTTCTTTCTATCTCATGCATAAACTCTTTTGGGTTGTAAACATTTCCTCTTACGAGCGCAATCATTGAGTTGTATTCCGTACAGCCTTCATACATCCATAAGTGTTTGGACATTTTCGGAACATTGTAATCAAAGTTTCCTATTTCTTCAGAGTGAATTCCAAGCGGAGTTACGACATGGAAAAACTCATGCGCTGCAGTATGCTTTACCTGTCCCGCTACCTGACCCGGTGCGCCCTCGGCAAGTGAATAAAAGGAAGAGTTATTATGCTCCAATGCACCTGAAGCCCCTGAACCGGGAGTTCCGCTGAAAAAATAAAACAGGAAGGCATATTTTTTCACAGGAAGCTGCCCTCCGAGATAATCTGCAGAAGCTAACAGTAATGCCTGAATATTTTCGGCAACAAATTTTGACTTCACCATTTTATTCGGCGAGTAAACTGCAATCAGTACATCTGCGCCGCCAACACTTACAACAGTTGTATCGGGAATGTTGTACATTATGGGTGAGTCGACCAAAGTAAAATATGAGTTAACTTTAAACTCATCTCTTGTATCATCACTGAAATCTGCTATCAACGGAGTTGCGCCGTAAAATCCCTGAGGCTTAATAATATTTATATCATATTCATTATCTTTCATATCATCGAAGTACCCGAAAAATCCGTGATTATTAATTACGAAATTATCTTTTGAAATGTTTGTACCGGCAGGCTCAAAAATAAATTTGCCCGTATCTTTAGAGTCAAATGTATCTTCTACCCAGTAAGTCATCTTTTTCATTTTCTTTGCATCGGAAATCTTCCAGCTGTTTATGTCTTCACGTTCTATACTCAGCTCATCTCCGTTTTTATCTAAGGCTTTCAAATCTTTTATGAATCTTCCGAAATCGTAAATAGCATAAGTTCCGGGCACCATTTTAGGCATTCTATATGTAACTTCATTGGAAGAAAACTTAGGCGGAGTCATTTCGACCATAAGCATATCATCCTTGACGTTTGTAAGGTCAAGCATAAATTTTATAGGATTTTCCTTATTCTGGGAGTAACCGTAAGGTATGTACAGAACCAAAAATAGCAGAGAGAGTATTTTTTTCATTAGTGTTATATTATTATAAGGATAGTTATACGGATAATAGTGAGTTTTGTTGGGGAGAATTTGTGTGTTTTACTCTACAAACTTCTTAAAGTTTTGATGATGCTTTCCGGGAGTAAATTCAATTACTTCGTAATCTGCAACGCCTTTTATATTGTATGGATCGTTCTTTATTATCTCATCTATCTCTTCTCTTGCCTTTGCATGAGAAAGTAAAACTCCGCCCGTAAGCGTATTTCTTCTGCCTGAACAGATTAATTTATTTGCTTCGTACAGAGTGTCTAAGTATGCGCGATGCTCAGGAACAATCGCATTTACTTCTTCAATGGGTTTTGTATAGTTGATGAGAATTATAAACACTTCATGTAATTAATAATTTGTAATGAGTAAAGAATAATTGAAAAATTATAATAGCCTTAATGAAATAATAAAATTATTCATTATTAACTATTAATTATTAATTGTGAAGCGTTACCGCGCTTTCTTTTGGGCTTCTTCGTAAACGCTTCTGTGCGCCGGGTCAAATTTTATTAATTTATCATAAATTGTTCTATCTCCATAGTCCTGAAAAGTTTTAGCAATCTCGGCGTTTTTTGCCTCGTAAAAAATATCAATGTTATAATATTTTACTTCGGCTTTTTTCACCTGGTCAATTCTTTCAAGAGAGCTTAAAATATTTTTATATGCATCCCGTTTATTCACGGTCAGCGAGTCCATTCCCATCCACATATATTCGAACACTCCTTTTCTGAATCCGTCAAACCGCACACTTAATAATTCCTGTACAATCTGAAGTCTTGTAGGCTTTGAGCCACCGCCCGACTCAGTCCATCCTTTTTTATCTGACATCGGTTTATTACAGATATCCAATGCCTTTTGATACAGAGATGTTCCTCCCTTTACAAAATAAGTATCTTCATCATAGCCAAGAACCATATAAGCATAGTAATCAAGCAGACTTAGCAAAGGATCAAATCGGGAATCATTTTTTTCAAATCTTGTGGAGTTGCTGTAAATAAAGGTTACCCGGTCATCTAAAAACTGGAACATTTTAGAAGATACAGGGGTATTTGTTTTCATAGTAGCGTCGTCAATTTTTCTTCTGCTAACAACGTATAATTGGGCGTCGTAATTATCGGTACCTGTTATAGATCTGAAGTTAAACTGAAAATCTGCTTCCACTGTATATTCGGGTTCAATTATTTTATAGTGGAATTTATTTCTGCTAAGGTAATCAGTCACCTGCTGTACAAAATTTTTCAGCCTGTCTTTATCGCTTGCCGATAAGGCGTCCGTAACTATTGAAACGGTGGCTTTCAAATCCTGTGAGAATACAGTTTCGGATGTACATATAAAACATATAAGCAAAAACGTTAAAAATTTGAGTCTATGAGCCATTTTCTCTAACTATTTATTATAGTATTTTTTGGTTAAATTTATAGTATCGTAAACAATAATCAATTCACTTATTAGTTAATTAAAATCGCTGAATTATATTACTATATTTAAAGCAAAAATTAGTGAAAAAGTTTCACAAAAGATTTTTAATTGTGCTTTAGTATAAATATTCCCGCGATTTCAAATCCCGGAATTATTTCAGAATCCTTCTGTTCTATTAATCAAAATGAATTTTAATCCATACCTTAAATGAATTATCTTGTAATAGGCGAACCCTGTGTTGATGTAATACATAAACTTAATGATGAAATCCTGCACAGCTACGGCGGCATACTTTACTCATTAATCACGATGTCTGTGCTAGCAAAGAAGGACGATAAAGTTATTCCCGTGATGAATCTTGGCGAAGACGAATATGATAACATCTGTAACCTCTTAAAAAATTATCCAAATATCGATTTATCCGGAATACAAAAGTGCAAACATCCTACACGTAAAGTAAACCTTTATTACAATCTTTATAATACAGATAAAAAGGCACGACTTGAGCAGTCAACAGAGCCGACTTATGAAATTCAATTCGATTGGATTAAAAATTTTCTACCGCAGGCAGATGCAATTTTGATTAACATGATTTCAGGTGTAGATATTTCATTGGATACTTTGAAAAAAATAAGAGCAGAGTTCAAAAAGTTTATTCACATAGATATTCATAATATCGTAATGGGGATGGATGCCGAAGGGCATCGCTCGCACCGTTCTATTCCTGACTGGAAAGAATGGACGTCGCACTCGGATACTGTGCAGATGAACGAGTTTGAAGCAGCGACTTTAACAAATGATAAACTGAAAGAATACCAGATAGCCGAAGAAATTTTACTGAAGGAAGATAGCCACGTAAAAGGATTATTGATTACAAGAGGGAAGATGGGTGTATCAGGATTTACGAAGAAAGAAAAAAATTACGCCGGCGAAAGATTTTTTGATATTGATAAGCGCGATTTAAGCTCGATTGAAAACCCGCATTTTAAAGATTCTACCGGCTGCGGAGATGTATTTGCAGCGTCATTCACTGTAGATTACTCACAGTCAAAAGATTTTGAGAAAGCGGTTCACTATGCAAACAGAAAAGCTTCTTTCAAATCTTCGTTAGATGGTATTGATGAATTAATAAAATTGAAATAAAATCATTTTATTATAAATAGATGAAAATTTTTATCACAGGCGCAAACGGATTATTAGGGCAGGCAATCACTTCCATTTTCACAAGAGAAACAGGATGGGAATTAATATGTTCATCCATTGAAGATAAATCCTTCCTCGACTACGGTAATAAATACGAACAGCTTGACATCACTAACAAAGAAGAAGTTAAGCGCGTAATAAATCTTCACCGGCCGAATATAATAATTAACTGCGCTGCATTTACAAACGTTGACGGATGCGAAACCGACAAAGAACTTTGCTGGAGGCTGAATGTTGACGGAGTAAAAAATTTAATTATAGCTGCGCGAAAAGAAGAGTGCAGGATAATTCATCTCTCTACAGATTACGTCTTCGACGGAAAAGATGGTCCTTACACGGAAGAAGATACTCCAAATCCTATTTCATTCTACGGACGCTCAAAACTTGCTGCTGAAAATGCGCTTACAACAAGTGAAGTACGGTATGCAATAGTACGCACGATGGTTCTCTTTGGTATAGGCGTGAACATAAAGCCGAACTTTGCTCTGTGGATGATTGATAAACTGAAGGCAGAAGAAAGTATAAATATTGTTGACGACCAAATAGGCAATGCAACGATGATAGACGACCTTGCATGGGGATTGCTAAAGCTTGCCGAAAAAAACTTAACGGGAATTTTTAACATAGCCGGCAGCGATATACTTTCGCGGTACAACTTTGCACTAAAGATCTGTGAAGTGTTTGATTTCAATAAAGAATTAGTTCACAAAATAAAAACAAAAGATTTAAACCAGCCAGCACCGCGTCCGCTGAACTCCGGACTTATTACTCTAAAAGCATCAACACAGCTTGGTATAAAATTAATGGACTCGCTCGAATCCATCCGCCTGCTGAAAACACAACTCGGCACGTAATTTTTCAACCTCAAGTCAATACTTATTGCAAAATTTTTACCTATTAGTAGTAATGGGTAACTTTTCATTTCGTAATAAATTCTTTCTGCATATATTGCTTTGGTAAAATTGTGGGTTTATTAAAACCCGACTATTTCCCGACCTATTATAATAGTTAATCGTAATTCGTCATTTGAAACTCGTAATTGAAATAAGAATCCGACCGTTTCCCGACCGTTTATCCAAAATTATGATGGGGCGCCTCGTCCCGCCAGAGGCGGGACATCTCGTAGCAAAGGAAAATATAATTTTCCTTTGCTACGAGATCTGTCCTTTCAGGACATGAGGCGCCCTGAGTGAAGCCAAGTGAATTTTATTTCGCAGAAAAATCCGACCATTTTCCGACTTATGCTGACCTGACAGGTTTTTAATCCTGTCAGGTCTATAAAGCCGCGAGTTCAAAATAAGCTGAAATCAAAGAATCTGTCAAAAATCCGTTACACGAAAGGAATATGAAAAACAAATCCGACCATTTTCCGACCTATTGAATGCCCCGTCCTTTTTCTAAGGAGGGGGTTGGGGGTGGTTGATGTTTTAAATTAGAATCCATCAAAAATCCGTCATTCAAAGAGAATTATGAAAAACAAATACCGACTTTTTTGCGACCATTTTATAAATCGTAATTTGTAATTGTTCTCCCGTCTTTAGCGGGATGAAACTCGTAATTGAAATAAATGTGCCAATAATGTTACATTTAAACTCCGCTGTAAAAATCGTATTTTTAAGTTCATTTAACTCAATACAATGCTCGATATAAAATTAATCCGCGAAAATGCAGATTTAGTAAAAGCTAAGCTTGCCTTAAGAAACGAAGACCCAAAGCACATTGACGATATTTTATCGCTCGATAAAAGCCGTCTTGAGATTCTTCACAAAGTTGAAGTGATGAAGGAAACGCGCAATAAGGTTTCAGCCGAAATTGCGAAGATGAAGAAAGATAAAATTGATGCCGATGAAAAAATTGCCGAGATGAAAAAAGTCGGTGACGATATAAAAGGCTTTGACGATGACCTGCGTACAATAGAATCAAAAATAGAATCCATACTATATTATATTCCTGCACTACCTGCCGACGGAACCCCCGAAGGTAAAGATGCATCTGAAAACGTTGAAGTAAAAGTATGGGGCCAGAAAAAAAGGTTTGATTTTGAAGTGAAGGATCATATTGAGCTTACAAAAAAATTAGACATACTCGATTTTGAACGCGGCACTAAAATTTCCGGCAGCGGCTTTCCTCTATATAAAGGCAAGGGCGCAACGCTTGAGAGAGCGCTGATTAATTTTTTTCTTGACACACACACAACTCAGAATGGATACACCGAGGTTATGACTCCCGTACTAGTAAACCGCGCATCTATGGAAGCAGCGGAGAAAGTGCCAAAGTTTGAAGAAGATATGTATCACATGGCTGAAGACGATTTATTTGCAATTCCTACAGCAGAAGTACCGATATTAAATATTCATCGTGATGAAATTTTAAAACAGGAAGAGCTTCCTATAAGATACTGCGGATTTACAAACTGTTTCAGAAGAGAAGCAGGCAGCTACGGCAAAGATACAAAAGGATTTTTGCGTGTGCATCAGTTTAATAAGGTTGAGCTGTTTAGCTTTTGCGCGCCGGAAAACTCCAATGAAGAGCTTGAAAAAATGCTTGTGCAGGCATGCGGACTTTTGGAAGCGCTTGGCGTTCACTATAGAGTCATCGAGCTTTGCACAGGTGATATGGGATTTTCTGCAAGCAAGTGTTACGATATTGAAGTCTGGTCTTACGCCGAGGATAAGTGGCTTGAAGCATCTTCAGTAAGTAACTGCACTGACTTTCAGTCACGCAGAGCGCAGATAAGATATAAGAAGACATTAGATAACGGAAAAACAAAAATGGAGTTTGTGCATTTGCTGAACGGCTCGGGACTCGCAACATCACGCCTTATGGTTGCAATGCTTGAAGCAAATCAAAATGCAGACGGAAGTGTAAACATTCCTGAGTGCTTAAGAAGTTATACGAAGTTTGATGTAATAAAATAAATAAAAATAAATCTACCTATATATAGGGAAGGATTTTCTAATCCTTCCCGAATCCAAATACTTTTTTACCTGCTTTTAAATTTTCAATTTTAAATTCGCTTAAGTCATTAACGGTTAAAGTATCAATCATTTCCTTTGTGCGTTTATCCCTCGTCATATCTGCGAGCCGCAGATATTGATTTCTAACGGCTTCTTCTACAATTTTACGAATCTCTCTTCCGTTGCCGAAGTAATCTTCTTTGTTCTTATACATCTCAATGCAGTACTGATATAAATAATTTTTCGCATCGTCATCGGGAGTGATTTTATTATCGCTAAGGAGTTTCAAAGCAATCCAGTATAGTTCTTTCTCATTGTAATCTTCGAAGTTGAATGTCTTATCGAAGCGTGATTTCAACCCCGGGTTTGATTCAAGAAATACTTTCATATTACCGGTGTATCCGGCAACTATTACGATAAATTTCCCTCTGAAATCTTCCATACGCTTCAGAATAATTTCAATCGCTTCTGCGCCGAAATCGTTTCCGCCGGAAGTCAGAGCATAAGCTTCATCGATGAACAGAACTCCACCCATAGCTGAGTCAATCATTGCTCCCGTTTTTATTGCAGTCTGTCCTACGTATCCGCCGACTAAGGATTCGCGGTCGCATTCAATAAGATGTCCTTTTTCAAGTAAGCCAAGAGCTTTGTAAATATCGGCAAGTATTCTTGCAACAGTAGTTTTACCTGTACCAGGATTCCCCATGAAAACAGAGTGAAGCGATAAACTTTCGCTTACATCTTTACCTATTTCAATAAAATATCTTACAAGTTTTACGATTTCATTTATTTCGCTCTTTACGTTTTCAATTCCAACCATGCTTTGCAGTTTATACATAGCAATTTTCAGAAGCTCTTCATCTATAGGGATATCAGCTTTGATTCCTTTCTTCTGATTGAAAATTTTCTGTACGTCCTCAAGTTTGATTGCGCATAAATCCTGCTCCGATAATTTTTCCATATTGCCCGAGCTTATTAATCGAAGTCCCATATTCATCTTTGCTTCTTCTATAATCGAGTTTATATAGCGCGCATTACCGAATGAAGAGTCTCTCGTTCTGTATGCTTCCACAATTGCTTCGTAGAGATAACTCATAGCAGGAGGTTCAACAGTAACACCTTTTTTTGCCGAAGCGTACTCAGCAATTTTAATTAACTCCTGAGGAACGTAATCAGGGAAGCTGTAATACATATTGAAGCGTGATTTCAATCCGGGATTTGAATCTATAAACACTTTCATTTCCTTCGGATAACCTGCAACAATCATAGCGATATCACCGGGACCATCGGACATTTCTTTAAGCAGCATTTCAATTACTTCTTTGCCATAGTCTCGGCTGTCTTCACCGCTTCTTGCAAGTGAGTAAGCTTCATCGATAAATAAAATTCCGCCGCGCGCTTTTTCAATTGCAGCTTTTACTTTCGGTGCAGTCTGCCCTATGTACTCACCGACTAAATCTACCCGGTCAACTTCATGCACATGGCCTTTGGAAAGCAAGCCAAGCGATTTGTAAATCTTCCCAAGTAAATTTGCTACAGACGTTTTTCCTGTACCGGGGTTTCCCGTGAATACGGAGTGAAGACTTATCTTTATATCTTTATCTAATCCTTTTTCCTGACGGACTTTTAAAAACTTTATATAATCAGAGTATTGCTTTATCGAGCTTTTTATTTCTGTAAGCCCGATTAATCCATTAAGCTCTGCAGCTATTTCCTCGGCAGTTTGTTCTTTAGCAGTTGCTTTATTTTTTGCTGCATGACTTGTCTGCGCCGGAGTCGTTAATAATAAATTCTGAACATCAGCTTCCTCCTCAACATCACGAACATAGTAGGGAATGCGGGCAACCATGCAATCCATGAAAGAGATTTCGAGATAATATTTTCCCGGATACCACGATGTACAATCGGCATTGCCCCATCCCCCCGTTAAAGTAAAATCCTTATCCTTACTTTTAATGAACTTAAATTGATTATCAACTCCCTTTGACTCTCCTGCTTCATTTTTAAAGCTAAAGAAAAGTTCGCATGTCCAGTCATCTTTTACAAGATTTTCAGCATTCATTTCAAACCATATATATCTTGTTTTTGCGTGGTCAAAAGTTTTCATGTATCTTCTTTCTCCTGCAGGAACTTCATCTACGGGACCTTCAAAGAGTTTCAGCGAAGTGAGATTGAAATAATTATTACTCTCTTCAGTTACAATACCCTGGTTTTCAATATAAAAATATTCCGTACCGATAAGTACATTATCAATCCACGCTTCCCATCGGAAGCTGCCCTGTTTCCAGTATTCGCCGGGATTTTTTACTCCCCAGCTTGTTCGTGCATAGTAAATATTTTCATCTTTTGAGATGCTAAAATCATAAGGCTGATTACAAAGTACGGCTCCTTTGGAATCGAATGCTTTAAAATTTACGGTCGTCTTCCAATCCTCTTCGTCGAAGAGTTTATTGTAGAGCGCAAGTTCAACGTAGAGATAAGAAATCTCTGCCTGCTCAAGCACGCGGCGATATTTTTTTTGGCTTCCGAAAAGCCATTCATCCTCGCCGTAAATTTTTAAGCTTTTAAATTTGAATTTATCTGACATAGAAAAGAAAATAGTGAAAATTTTTCAGTTTTGTGCGGTAAAACGAACTTGTTTTTTCTGCCACGAAAACAGAAAGCTCTAAACGTCACTAAAAAGAAAATTATAAATTTTTGTGTTCTTTTGTGTTTTAGAGTTTTAGTGGCAAAGTATTATACAATATTATTTTCCATTACATTTAAAATCTATATAACGGATATTTGTATAGTGAATATTCTTATCATAAATTATTACTGGCCGCCGAGCGGTGGCTCCGTTGTGCAGCGTTGGCTTACGTTCAGTAAGTTTCTCCCGGAGTACGGAGTTACTCCTTTTGTGTTAACAGTCGACGATACGAAAGCAACTTATCCTTCCATTGATAAATCTTTAGTGAAAGATATTCCCAAAGACTTAAAAGTTTTTAAGACTGATACTGCCGAACTATTCTGGTTATACAAAGGTACAATCGGAAAGGGAAGCGTTCCTGCCGCTGCTTTTGCAAATGAAAGCACCCCGACTTTTATGCAGAAGGTTGCAAGATTTGTACGGGGAAATTTATTTATTCCTGACCCGCGCCATGGGTGGAATAAATATGCAATCGAAAAAGCAAAAGAGTTAATTAAGGAATACGATATAAAAATTGTTGTAACAGCAGGACCTCCGCACTCAACACATTTAATAGCATTAAAGCTTAAAAAATATTTTCCTGCGCTAAAATGGATTGCAGATTTTCACGATGTATGGACAGATGTAATTTACTACGATAAATTTTATCACACAAGCTGGGCAAAGAAAAAAGATGCCTCATTAGAAAGAGAAGTTCTGGAAACAGCGGATAAAATTTTAACCGTTGGCAGAGGATATAAAAAAAAGCTTTTATCAAAATCAGATAAAATAAAAGAAGATAAGATTGAAATAATTTCTATGGGATATGATGAAAGGTATTTTGAGCATCCATATCAGCCATCTCAACCGCCTAAAGACGAATTTGTAATTACATACACAGGAACCATCGCTGATTATTACAACCCCGAAGTTTTTCTTGAAACATTAAAAAGTGTTAAAGAAAAAAATCCCAATGTGAAATATAAATTACGATTTGTCGGAATACTTTCAGATGTAATAAAAAATAAAATTCATGAGCTTGGCTTAAGTGAAATTCTAAATGATGTCGGGTATGTATCGCATGAAGACTCAATAAAATATTTATTAAACTCTACAATCTTGCTTCTTATAAATCCCGTTGTATCCAACGAAGATATGGTTATTCCTGGGAAAGTGTACGAATACCTTGCAGCAAAGAAACCCATTATTAACATCACAAAAAAATCCAGCGACCTTGCGCGAATTATAAGGGAAGGGAATGCAGGAGAAACGTTTGAACGGAATATGAAAAATGAGTTGGAAGCTTATTTACAATCGCTGACTGATAGATGGAATGAAAATCCGAACCTTGATTTATCTTCTGCAGATAATTCATATCAAAAATTCTCGCGCCATACTGAATCGAGGGAATTATCCGAAATAATCCGTTGTTTATATACGTAAAAACAGACCTAAAAACTTCCATTTATACTTTTCAATAATAAAAGTATTTTATTCTTTGCTTTAAAAATAACTGAAATTCCGATGTCTAAAACCAAGACGCAGGTCTCTGCTTCAACAACGAAATCAAAACAATCCGCCGAGTTAAAAGATTCTGATTTAAACTTCGGAAAATGGGATAATTATATTTATATAGGGGTGATAATTCTTGCTCTCTTCATTTTTTTCCGAGAGGGAATTTTCGGAGGAAAAGTTTTTGCATCTGGCGACCATTTAGCGTTCGATAGCTTTAAAACATTTTTTGATGATGCGAAGAAGGACGGGATTTTTGCTCTCTGGACTCCCTACATCTTCATGGGAATGCCAAACTTCGCAGGTCTTATAGGTTTCTCCCCAAGAATATACGATTTGTTCGGGAACGGATTTGGAACGATAATTGGTTTGTTCGGCAATCCGGAAACAAGTCCAATTTTTTCAATTACTATGTATTACATAGTATTCGGAATCGGATTTTATCTCTATACAAATTATAAATTCAAGAATAGATTAGTTGCTTTATTCTCTTCGTTGATGGCTGTGTTTGCTACAGATTTGATTCAAAGAATGGTTACGGGTCACAATACAAAAGTTTATGCGATAATGCTTTTCCCTTTGATATTGTTAATGATTGAAAGACTGATTGATTATGATTACAAAAATATTTTCAGAAAAATTGTTGATATCGCTGTACTTGCGATTATGCTGCATATACAGCTTACATCAAACCATATGCAGATGGTTTTTTATTCGTACTTATTCATTGGTATTTATGTGCTATATGTTTTCATTGCAAGAATAATCAGAAAAGAAAATTATCGAGGCGCATTGATGGCAGGAATTTTTCTTATCGTTGCAGCGGGACTTTCTGTTGCGATGAATGCAGACGTAATTATGTCAGTGAAGGAATACAATAAATATTCAATGAGAGGTGTACCTGCAATTCAGCAGCCAACCGATAAAAAAATTGATAACGCCCAGCCGCTTGATTATGATTACGCTACAAGATGGTCTTTCAGTCCCGGTGAAGTGCTTACGTTCTATGCTCCGTATTATTTTGGTTTTGGTGATGTCGATTACCAGGGTCAACGAGTAAATTTATACTGGGGGCAGATGCCATTTACAACAGCGCCCGTATATTTTGGCGTAATAGTTCTTGCTCTTGCGCTGATAGGGATATATTATAATTTCCGGAAAAATGTTTATGCCCAGGCATTAACTTTTATAGTTTTTATTTTCCTTCTATTATCGTTTGGTAGGAATGGTGGATTTTTATTTGATCTTTTCTTCTACTACTTCCCATTTTTCAGCAGTTTCCGCGCCCCGGTTATGATTCATAATTTTATGGATGCAGGGCTTGCAATACTTGCAGGATATGGATTACTCTCAATAGTTAACTCAATCAGAAGCCAGGTCGATACGGATAAGTTTAAGAAAGTTTCCTATGTAACGATGGGAGTAGCAGGACTTATATTTATTATTTCTATAGTGGGATTTAAAGACAGCTATAAAAATTCTGTGCTAAATGGACCTAAGGCACAGGAGTATAAAAAAATGGGCGCAACTCCACAGCAAATAAATCAGCAGCTTGGACAAAGAGCAGATGTTGCCTATGATAATATCACGAGCGATTTACAGCTTCATTCATTTTTGATTTTACTTGTGATGGGGCTTGCATTACTTTACTCAAAAAGAATGCTGAACTATAAAATGTTTATGTTTGGAGTAATTCTTATAGGAATGTTTGACCTATGGAATGTAAATAATAAAACTGTTCACTGGGATAATAAATCAGATTCTGATAACGCCTTTAATGAAACAGACTATACCAGCTTTATTTTAAAAGCCAATCCGGATACATATCAATACAGAGTTGTTGAACTGCAGCACGGTGAACCTAATACTACAAATACCTATGCATACTATAGACTGCAATCGTTCAATGGCTATCAGGGCGCAAAGATGAGAATTTATCAGGATGCATTGGATGTAGTTGGCGGCGGAAATCCTTTGCTACTTGGGCTTGCAAACGTGAAGTATGTTATTACTGACCCGAAAGATCCTGCAACCGATACTTCCTTTGTTTCAGTGCTAAAGGGAAGCAAGACAGTTGCTGAAAACAAAATGTATCTACCAAGAGCATTCTTTGTGAATGAGTATAAGGTTGAACAAGGAATAAATATTTTAACTGATATTAAGCAGATGAATTTCAATCCGCGCCAGACGGCATTCTTTGAAAAGGATATCAACAAAAAAATTGATAAGGCAGATTCGACGGCAACTATTAAAATGATAAAGGCAACTACGGAATCATACGAGTACGATGTAAATGCAACGGGAAATAATCTGATGTTCATGAGTGATATTTATTATCCTGCGGGATGGAAGGCTTATATAGATGGAGTCGAGACTGAAATTTATAAGACAGATTACCTGTTCAGGTCTATTGTTGTTACATCGGGAAAACATAAAGTAGAAATTAAATTTCAGCCTGAAACATATGTTAAAGGAAAAACTATTACGCTTGTATCAAATATAGTTGTCGGATTAGTTTTGATTGTAGGGTTAGTTGGTGTATTTAAAAATAAGAAAGAAGAAACAGAAGAAAACAAAGCATAAATTTTAATGAATAAAGATTCAAAAGTAACGGTCTTCGGTGGGACGGGAATGCTCGGCTCTGCAATAGTAAGGCAGCTTGGTAAAAAGGGATTTAAGAACATAAACGCGCCTTCACGAAAGGAAGGCTTTGATTTACTCTCAAAAGAAAAAGTTGATAAGTATTTTGAAGCTTACAAACCTGACTATGCATTTATGGTCGCCGGGCTTGTAGGCGGAATACAAGCAAACAATAAACGTCAGGCAGATTTTCTCTACCAAAATTCAATTATGATTTTGAATGTTCTTGAAGCGGTCAGAGTTTATTCCCCGAAAACAAAAGTTTTATATACAGGTTCAACGTGTATTTACCCGAAAGAAAATCCGCAGCCGATAAATGAAAAAAGATTCATGATGGGCCCGCTTGAGGAAACAAATAAAGGTTATGCAGTTGCAAAAGGTATGGGAATAATTGCCTGTCAGCTTTACCGAAAGCAGTATGATATTAATGCAATCGCTGCAATGCCTACAAATCTTTACGGTGTGCACGATAATTATGATCCTGAGAACAGTCACTTTCTCGCGGCAATGATTGTAAAATTTGTTAACGCAAAGAAGGACGGAACGGCTCTTCAATTCTGGGGAACGGGCAAGCCAAGACGTGAAGCGCTTTACGCAGATGATTGCGCGGATGCATGCATTTATCTGATGCAAAATTATAATGACTCAGAGATTGTAAATATAGGCACAGGATATGACCACTCTATAAAAGAATACATAGAGATAGCTGAGAGAGTATTTAAAAATGATTCAGAGATTTCATGGGATACATCAAAGCCGGATGGCACATTTGAAAAACGAACTGACATCGCTTACTTAAAATCCATAATGCCTGAATATAATCCACGAACTTTTGAAGAAGGATTGAAGACTGTTCTGAAGGAAGATTTTAATATTGAAGTAAGTTGATTTTATTTTATCGGTTATAAGGAGGGGGCTTTATACTTACGGCGAAATAAGTATAAAGCCCTTGTGACATGAGAATACTACCTACATCAAAATTATTTCTTATTTAAAAGCGGGCTAAATATCTGTACTGCGTTTGATATATAGCCCGTAGCGCAAGAGAGAAAAATTTTATTTTACTACTACCATTCTTTTTGTATCTTTAAAACCATCAGTTTCTAATTTGTAAAAGTACACTCCTGAAGATAAATTTGACGCATTGAAATCTACTATGTAACTTCCTGCAGATTTCACTTCACTTACCAGTATAGCTGTTTCAATTCCCGTTACATTATAAATTTTCAAGCTTACAAATGCAGTTCTGGGAATATCGAATCTTATATTTGTTACAGGGTTAAATGGGTTTGGATAATTCTGGTTCAGAATAAATTTTTTCGGACCACTATCAGTAGAATTAACAGATTTAATAAAAGTCGGCTCGAGGAAAAAATTAATGTTTTGTAAATTTGAATTATTAATAATTATGTCTTGCTTAAGATTGACGTATCCGAGTCTGTTCACAATTATCTGAAAACTTCCTGATGTTAAATTGTTTACATGATATATACCCTGTAGTTTTGAAATACTAAACGATTTAAAAATGTTTCCCTGCTTTAAATAAATATTTACATCTTTAATTCCATTCACATACTGATTTATCTGCGAGTAAACTGTTCCGGCTACAGAGAACGAACCGTGTGAATCATTCTTTCTGTAAACAGAAACTTTTACATTTTCAGGATTATTTCCCGTATTTACTCTTGCTGCATTCTGCCAATTTATAGTAGAAGGATAATATGTAGGAACGAAATCGGATTCCTCTTCAGAGTTTGGATATGCCACAATATAGTAATCATCAATGGGCAGAGAGTGGAAATAATAAAATCCACCGGTTTGAATTTGAACTGAATCGAGAATAATTATATCTCCGTTTGTTCGGTCCAATTTCATTGCTTTTACATAGCCACCCTGCGCAGGCAGATTGTTATCTTCATAGTTTACTGTTCCGAAAATATGTGTTGTTGTAGTTGTATCTCCGAGTACAGAGTTATTTAAAACACATCCGATTAAATGTGCAGTTGTTAAATGCAGACCTTCTATTTTTAAAGCGTAAGTAATTCCTAAACCTTCTGTAAATCTGTTAAACCCCCCTGAATCAGAAAAAGCAGGTGATAAGAAAAATTTTGTTTTTCTTACTGCGCCGAACATAGTGACTTTTCCTGTATCCATGCACTTTCCATAAAAGCCGTTATCGGGACACGCTAAAACTCTGTCGCCGAGTTTCGAGCCAAGCGAATCCAAAAGAAAACCTTTGCGGTACAGTGAGCATTCATTGTTTTCTCTATAACCATATAAATTTCCTGTGGAGGTATCCAAAGAAATTAAAGTTCCTCTGAAAAAAGGAAGCTCATTGCTCAGTCTGTAAAAAACAGTGTTATTGATTAATGTATCATAAAGAACGGAAGCTTTGATGTACAAATTTTCTCCGGTATTGCTTAAGGATTTATAAGTCCAGCTGTTTCCAACCGTGAGCGGGAAGAAGTTTTGTGCTAATGAGTCTCCGGGTCTTCTTGTACCGTTATTAAAATCTGACTCTACTTTGTATGTGCTTTCTGACATCCAGCCGGATACAATGACGCATGCAAGTGGAAGAACTAAAAACGAAATTAGAAAAACAAACTTTTTCATAGCTTAATTTTTGAAATTTTCAGACTGCTTTTTTTTAAAATTTTCAATTGGCTTCTGCTTTCGTTTTCATACATTTTTCAAATTTTTTCTCACACCGAACTTTAAAACTCCTCTCTCCGATATCATAAAGTATCGGAGAGAGGTAAGTAAAATTTAAAACAAACTTTCTCATAGCTAGTTTTTAGAATTTTACTTTTACAAATATCCCCGGAATTTTAAAACTACCGGGTAGTTCGTATAAACCTAAAAAATAAACTTTCTCATAGCTAGTTTTCAGAATTTATTTTTATGTAATACACCGGTATTGTAAAATACCGGAGTGGTTTCAGGTAAACTAAAAAAACAAACTTTCTCATAGCTAAATTTTAGAATTTTACCTGTGTATCTTATTTTAAAATTACCATTCTTTTTGTTTCAGTAAAGCTTTCAGTTTCTAACCGGTAGAAATAAATTCCCGTAGAAATGGTTGAGGCATCAAAATCAATCGTGTAACTTCCTGCTGATTTGTTTTCGTTTAATATAACAGCAACTTCTTTTCCAAGTACATTGTAAATTTTCAGTTTAACAAATGAAGATTTTGGAATATCAAATTTTATATTGGTAACAGGATTAAACGGGTTCGGGTAATTCTGATATAAATTAAATTTATCAGGTACAATGTTTGAGCTAGAATGTATTCCAACAAAAGTAGGAATTAGAGAGAAATTTATATTGTTCAAATTTGTATTCGTAATAGTTATATCCTGCTGCGAGCTAAGATATCCAAGTCTATCTGCGATTACCTGATAACTGCCGGGAAGCAGTTGATTTAAATTATACTGTCCGACGTCATCATAGGTACAATAGTAATCTCTGAAAATATTTCCCTGCATTACATAGACTACGGCATCCTTTATTCCTGTTACATTAGCTGTCTGTGGTCTTATCCATCCGTCAATTGAGAAAGCGCCAAGAGAACTTACCTTTCGATAAACTGAAATATTAATGTTCGACGGGTTGTTGCCTGTATATACTTTTGTAGCAGTTTGCCAGTGTATAGTTGAAGGATAAAAAGTCGGTACAAAGTCAGCCTGATTTTCCGAGTTAGGATATGCAACTATATCGCATGAATCAATGGGAAGATGTGTTAATGAATAACTGCCGTTAACTCCTATCTGTGTTGAATCAAGAGTGATTATTTTTCCGTTAGCTGTATTTAATTTTATTGCCTTCACGTAGCCGTTAGAAGCAGAAAGATTATTATCAGCAAATTTTATTGTGCCGGAAATGGTTTTAAAAGAACCGCCATAATTAACTCCATCAATAACACAAGATAAAAGAGAGTGCGTAATGTAATCAACCTCTGATGTGGAACCGAAGACTATCCCGAATTTTTCAGAATAAGTACGGCTTGCGTACCCAATTCCCTCATAAAAAAATCTTTTCGTTCTAACGGTTTGTCCAAATTGTGTAATGGTAGTATCCCAACACTGACCAATTGTAGAAAATGAAGGACATTGTCTCACAGTGTCACCTTGATGCGCAGCCAGTGAATCGACTAAGAATCTGTTTGGGTATCTTGCGCAAGAAGAACCTGATTGATATACGAACACATTTCCTGTAAGTGTATCAAGTGTGAATGTGTTTCCACTAACAGTAGGAAATCCATTGCTTAGAGTAAAGTATTTAATTCCTCCGATAGTGGTTTCAGATGTAATGGTCGTTGTAACTGTATCATCCAGAGGAGGAAAAGTACAGTAATTTCTGTAAGTCCAACGGTTGCCAACTTTCAGAGGTAAAAATGTTTTGTAGGGGGATACAGTTGTTGTATCTCCGTAAATCATGTTATTTATTACACACCCCATAAGGCGTGTGGTATTTAGATGTGTATTTTCGCTTACAAAAACATAAGTGAGTCCAAAATTTTGTACATATCTGCGCTGATGGCTTCCGGATAGACTTGGTGATCTGGCAAAAAATTTACTTTTCTGATCACTTCCAAATATTGTAATATCATTAGTGTCATTACACAAACTATATACGTTATCAAATGAACATGGATAAGATATATCTCCGGGCTTTGAGTTAAGAGAATCCATCAAACGGAGGTTTGGACGGGAAGTGCAATCGGCACCATCTAAGAAAAAATAAATGTTTCCTGTAAGAGAATCTGAAGTAATAAAAGTACCAATAAAATATGGAAATTCATTATCAAGTTTGTAGAAGGTGGTACCGTTAATTAAGGTATCTGATATTATTGTAATTTTAAGGTAACCCCATTCTCCCATATTTGTTTCATCCCTATACGTCCAGCTGTTTCCAATTTTTAAAGGCATGTATTTTATCGATGCCGTATCTGCAAGAAACGCATTTCCGCCATAGACAATTTTTCCACCTGTTCCGCATGCCCACACGTGATTTGTATCAACTGCGCAGATAGAATTTAGTCCAGTGAAAGTTGTTCCTGAATTCGTTATCCAGTTGGTTCCGCCATTGGAAGTCTTTACTAATTTATTTTGGCCTACTAAATATCCTGTGCTCAAATCCATAAATGAAAACTTATTCATACCATAGACAGATAAGCTATCAAACTTAATCCAGTTTGTACCACCATTGATGGTTTTGAAGAAGTTTCCATTAATATAGTATCCGGTATTTTCGTTGAAGAAGCGGATGAAGTTATTTTGGGCACTGAATCCGCTTGATGAATCAGTTGTTTTTATTATCCAGTTTATTCCACCGTCTGTTGTTTTAAGAATTTTCTTTAAATTATAAATCACATCAGAAGAATGAATTGCAGTAACGTAACCTGTAGAATTATTTATAAAGCTTAGACTTTTATTGATGTAACCTGTGTAAGTAGGAATTGATAAACTTCCCCAACCGCTTCCGTCAGTTGTCTTAGTTACATTTCCCAAACCCATAATACATTGAGTATTATCAACTGACTCACCGGCAATATACGCATTGCTGCTATCCAGAATACTTAAATCGTTATATTGTCGACCAAAATCTGTAGCTATTATTGCTGCCCATGTCAGCCCGCCATTTGTAGTTTTAATTATTACAGAGCTAAACATACAAAAAGGATTAGGCTGCGGATTAAACTGCCCTCCAACTGCCCAACCGGTTTGTGAATTTATAAATTGAATTTTTCTTAACTCGATTATTGTTCCGCTATTCTGATTATACCAACTAAACCCTCTATTAATAGTTTTTACTACAATTCCGTTTGCGCCAACAGCCCAACCGGTGTTTCCATCAATAAAGAAAATATCATTAAGGTTGCTTGTTGTGCCTGAGTTTTGCGTATACCATCCGGTTTGCCCATATGAGAGCGAAGTACCAATTACCGGCAGGAGTAGAATCGAAATTAAAAAAATAAACTTTCTCATAGCTAGTTTTTAGAATTTTACAAACTTTGTTTAAAGTCTTTCAGATCCTGCCCTTTTTCCCATAGAGATTCAAATACTATAACCATATTTTGAGCAAACTCTTTATTTTTTATTAATACATCTGCTTCATTATGTTTAGGCAGAGTTTTATCCGTAATGTTAAGGAATACAAGTTCGCGGTCAAAGATAGTCATGTTTGGTACGGCGTTATTGCTTAGTCTTAATATTTCTCCTGACTTCTGATAAAACTCACATGCTTTAATTAGGTCACTAATTGTACCCTTAGTCCACTTATTTTCTTTTTTTATTCTGAAGTTATCGCTCACCTGATAGAGAGATTTTATTATGCCGCCATTCTTCATGAATTTTTTTGCAGTCGCATCCACTTCATTTAGAACAGCATGCTCTAGTTTTACCATAAACAAAATTTCTTTCTTTGCATTTTTAAGCAGGTCAAGAAATTTTGTTTCGCGGTGCTGATTGTATCCTCTAATCAGTTCTATGTTAACTCGCTTAACAGACTCAGACTCTTTTGTTCTGCGAAGCGGTTTTAACTCTTTGAAAGTCTCCTTAAGTGTATCAAGTTCTTTCTGCCTTGTAGCATTTATTTTTCGTTCAAGCTTATCAAGAATAATATCCGGGTCAATCAGTTCGTATTTAAGAATTGCATTCGTTTCAATTTCATTTGAGTAGCCTTTTTCAACAAACGATTTGAGAATGTTGTAAACATCTGTACGGCGGATTTTTGCATCATCTGCAATCTCTGAAGCGCCCATAAGGCTACCCTTTAATAGAGCGATGAAGACCTTTGCCTCATAATCAGTAAATCCTAAATATTTTAGTTTATCAATCAAGAATTAAAATTATAAATATTGTATTAGATGGAACCAAATACAATATTTAAAAATACCAAATCTGATGAAAGGTAAAAAACGGGTATCAGTAAAAAATAATATCGGGCGGTAAATACACCATAAAGCAGTGTATTTACATGTTAAAATGAAATTTCAGATTATAAAGATACAGTGTAATAAAAATTAAATCGGGAATTGAAGATTAAATGTTATTCCTATATTTAATCTGGATTGAACAGAAATGCCGGCTCCATACTCTTTGATAACCTTGCTTGTGATTGCCAGCCCAAGACCGGTGCCTTTGCCGTAATCTTTTGCGGAATAGAATGGTTTAAAAATATTTGGTAAGTCTTCCTCTGATATTCCGGAGCCGATATCAGATAAGGGAAATTTTATCTCCCTATCATTTTTTTCGAGAGAAATATCTACAGCATTAGTAAATAAATTATAAATTTAAAAGTGTTGGCAAGCCTCGAACTCCTTTGTTACCATTTTTTCTATTAGTCTTTATCCTTTTTAAAATCTTCTATATCAATTAAAGAGTCGCACAGTTTTAAATCCGATTCCTCATTTGTTGCAACAATCAACATTCCTCTTTTTCTTTGCTCTTCTGCAAATCTGTACACAACTTCAATTCCCTCCTTATCAAGATTTGCGCACGGTTCATCAAGTAAAAGCAATTGTGGTTCGTTCAGCAAAGCAAATGCAAGCTTCAATCTCTGCTTCATGCCTGAAGAATAATTTTTATATAAATCTTTTCTTCTTTTAAATAAACCTACGTTCTCCAGTAAAAAATTTACTTTCTCATCTTTTTCATTCGTAGTTCTATCCGTGCATTTCAGGTTCATAAAAAACTCCAGATTTTCATAACCGCTAAGTTCATCGTAAAGATTAAGATATGGAGACATTAAACCGATATGCTTGAAATGATTATCTTTCTGTATAATATTATTTTCAATCGAGAGAGAAATCTCTCCTTTAGATTGTCCGATTATTCCTGCTATTACTTTTATCAGTGTAGATTTTCCGGAACCGTTTTTCCCTATTATGCCTATTGAGCTGCATTCGCTTAACGATAAATTAAGATTACCGAATATTAGTCTGTGCGAAAAATATTTAGTTACATTTGTACAGATTAAAGACGATTTTGTCATTTATGAGTTAAGTTAAAACAGAAAACTAATTATTGAAAGGTAAGAATTGATATAAATAAAACCTCTTTCAGGCCGCAGAATATGAGGTGATTTATAACTTTAATTTCAATAAAAACACAGGTAATTTTATTGTAAAAGGTTATTTTGTTTAAAAGTTCTGTAGAAATATTCAGAAAAGATTTTAAGTCGGAATTAAGAACCAGATACGCTTTTAATTCTCTCTTGATGTTTGTTATTGTTACAATCGCCATAATAAAGTTTTCGTTAGGCGATGAAAAAACCGATAACGAAATTCTATCAGGGTTGTTCTGGATAGTTGTATTTTTCTCTGCTTCAAGCGGACTATCACGAGTCTTTATTAAGGAAGAAGAAAAAGAAACATCCATAGCTTTAAAGCTCTCCACTTCTCATACGGAAGTGCTCACGGGTAAGTTAATATTTAATTTTGCTTTATCTTTTTTAATTAACGCAGTAATTTTTGTTTTCTTTATAGGAGCAACAGGGATAGTGATAAAAAACTTCTCCGGCTTTGCAATTACATTTTTTCTTGGAAACTTAGGTTTAGTTTCTGCATCTACTATAATTGCAGCCATTATTTCCAAGGCAAATTCAAAAGGAACACTGTACCCTGTACTTGCATTCCCGGTTTTACTGCCGCTGCTTTTAAGTTTAATTGAAGCGGGGAAATTATCAGCTGCCGGAGTAGAAACAGGGCGATTATACTCAGAGTTTTTGTTCCTTTTTTCCTATACAGTTGTAGTAACTATTACTTCGTTTATACTGTTTAAATTTATCTGGGAAGATTAGCAGAAAAATTCAAAATTTAATTACAAAAAACTCATTCAACGATAATGAAAAAATATTTTTCTTTACTAATCCTTGGATTATTTGTTTTTGCAGGATGCGCTAAGATGGAAGAAAAAAAAACTCCTCCTCAAACAACAAACAAACCTTCAGGAGAAATTCCACCATCGGGAGAATTACCTCCTAATCATCCCCCGATGGGAGATAAAAATAAAACTCAAACTGACGGACAGACTGAATCGGGAAAAGATGATATGGTTGCAAAAGTAAAAAAAGATGCAGATGACGCAAACGCCAAATATGATAAAGATAAATCCGATGGGAATAAAAAAGCTGTAGTTGAAAAAAACCTTGCTGCAGGAAACTATATGATGTTTGAAGCGAATGTACCTCCGAAAGAAAAATATCGCCCGGCATTAAAATATTACAGAAACGTTTTAGCAGTTGATCCTAAAAATTCGGAAGCAATCGTAAACAAAGATAAAATAGAAGAAATATATAACCAAATGGGATTACCAATTCCTCAATAATTTTTACGAAATTGAAAACTTATTATAAATTATTAGTATTTTTTATTATCAGTGGCGTCTGCATTGCAGGCTTTATGGCGCCGATTGATTTTATTCCGGGACTTGGTGAGCGAGCACGAAATCTTTTCTTTCACGTCCCGATGAACTGGGCTGCGACAATCGGATTTATCATGTCCATGGTTTTTTCCATACAATATCTTGTTAAGAAAGATTTACAGTATGATATAAAAGCCCATGCAGCCGCTGAAGTGGGATTGCTATTCTGCATTCTCGGTTACGCCACAGGGACTTTATGGGCGCGTGTTGACTGGGGAACATTTTTTAAAATTGATGAGCCTCGTATGATGTCGCTTCTTCTTCTTATGCTCATCTATGCAGCGTATCTTATTCTGCGTTCATCTATTGATGAGCCTGAAAAAAAAGCAAGGCTTTCATCTGTGTATTTAATTATAGCAGCTTTAACAGTTCCGTTTTTTGTTTTTATTATGCCGAGAGTTTTTCCGGGGCTACATCCCGGCTCAGCCGATGACACACAAAGTCCCGGCGGCGGACCTGTTGTAAAGAACGAAATGAATTCAACAATGAGAGTTATATTTTATACTTCATCGGTAGGATTTGTAATGCTTTATGTCTGGATTTATAATCTCCGTGTGAGAATAGAAAAATTAACAATTAAAAAGTTAAGGAGTATAACAGTTTAATGGAATCAATCGTAAAGTTTTTACTGGATAACTCCAGAGTGCTGGTAATGTTAGTGGTTCTGATTATATGGATTGGGATATTTGGTTACCTATGGAAATTAGATAAGAAAGTTAAAAAATTAGAAGAGCCCGATTAAAATCAGTTACGAGAATTAAAGAAACAGAGTTGTAAATTTAAATTTTTAATATCATGTCAAAACAAGCAAGAATAATAGTGGGAATAGTAATCGTAGTTGTATTCCTCGTCGTAGGCTTTATGTCCTTCATGGATAGTAAAATTGAATATGTAAACTTCAAAGAAGCGGAAAGCCGTGCAAGAACCGTTGAAGTAAAAGGTCAATGGGTGAAAGATAAAAATGCAAAGTTTGATGTAGGAACAAATCAATTTACATTTTATATGAAGGATGATAATGCGAACGAGATGAAAGTTGTATTCGATGGTGCAAAACCTAATAACTTTGAAGTTGCCGAAGCAGTAGTTGTAAAAGGCAAAGTAAAAGACGGCTACTTCCATGCAAAAGATATTTTGACAAAATGTCCTTCTAAATACGAAGCAAAAGGCACTGACGTAAAGAACTAATACCTTTATTCGATTAATGAAAAGAAAAATTGGCAAGAGTGATTTGGAGGTTTTTCCTATAGGACTTGGTACAATGGGAATGTCTGAGTTTTATGGAGCGATAAACGATAACGAATCAATAAAAACTCTGCATACTGCCTTAGAGCACGGAGTGAATTTTATCGATACTGCAGACATGTACGGTAATGGAAAAGGTGAAGAATTACTCGGTAAAGTGTTTCACAATAAATGGAATGAAGTTGTTGTTGCTACTAAAGTAGGATTTGAAAGAGATTCATCAGGTAAAATGCTCGGCATAAACGGCAGACCTGAATACATTAAGAAATCATGCGAAGGAAGTTTAAAAAGAATTGGAAGGAACAGTATTGATTTATATTATCTTCACAGAGTTGATCCTGAGGTTCCGATAGAAGATTCAATCGGCGCAATGAGTGAGCTTGTTAAAGAAGGCAAGCTTCGTTACATAGGATTATCAGAGGCATCGGCAGATACAATACGCAGAGCAAATAGAATTCATCCTGTAACAGCAGTGCAGAGTGAGTACTCTTTATGGAGCACGGATATTGAAACAACTTCTTTGCCTGTAGTTCGCGAGCTTGGAATAGCATTTGTTGCATATAGTCCGCTAGGGCGCGGATTTTTAACAGCAAAGATAAATAAGCCTGAAGATTTTGAAGTCGGTGATTACAGAAGAACTCTCCCTCGATTTACACAGGAGAACATTAATAAAAATCTTGAACTTGTAAAAGAAGTTAAGGCAATAGCTTCTGATAGGAAAGTAAAAGCATCGCAGCTTGCATTAGCATGGCTTTTAAATCAGGGTGAAGATATTTTCCCTATACCGGGAACAACAAAGATTAATAATCTTCTTGAGAACATTGAAGCAATAAATATTAAGCTTACAGAAGAAGAAATAAGCAGACTGAAATCAATTATGAATTCAATTTCAGGCGAACGATATACTCCCAATGAAATGAAGAGCATAAATATTTAAACGAATTTTAATATGA
>JBBRQV010000007.1:0-44286 GCA_038225955.1 Ignavibacteria bacterium
GGATTATATTCAGATAATAACTTTCTTAAGAGCCATACTCTTGTAAGAGTTTCGCTTGTCATAAGAAGTTCTTCTTTTCTTGTTCCCGATTTATTCAAATCGATTGCAGGGAATACTCTTCTATCGGATAGTCTTCTATCCAATACAATTTCCATATTTCCTGTTCCTTTGAATTCTTCAAAAATTACTTCGTCCATTCTGCTTCCTGTTTCTATCAAAGCAGTAGCAATAATTGTTAAGCTGCCGCCTTCATCAATATTTCTTGCAGCTCCGAAGAATCTTTTTGGCTTATGTAATGCGTTTGCATCCACACCGCCGGATAATATTTTTCCGCTATGCGGAATAACTGTATTGTGAGCTCTTGCAAGACGGGTAATACTATCAAGAAGTATTACAACATCTTTCTTGGCTTCAATTAATCTTTTTGCTTTTTGCAGAACGATTTCAGAAACCTGTACGTGTCTTTCTGGTGGTTCGTCGAAAGTTGAGCTAATTACTTCAGCATTAACGTGGCGCTCCATATCCGTAACTTCTTCAGGTCTTTCATCTATAAGTAATACTATTAAGTGAACTTCAGGATGGTTCTTTGTAATACTGTTTGCAATTGTTTGAAGCAAAATTGTTTTACCGCTTTTAGGCGGGGAAACAATAAGACCTCTTTGTCCTTTTCCTATAGGAGTGAACAAATCCATGATTCTCATTCC
Organism: Ignavibacteria bacterium; assembly: GCA_038225955.1. GTDB lineage: Bacteria > Bacteroidota > Ignavibacteria > Tepidaquicellales > Tepidaquicellaceae > JAFDZO01. The sequence goes on from JBBRQV010000007.1 coordinate 705, forward strand.
ATATTCACCGGGAGCAGTTTCAAGGCTTAATTTTTCGTTCGGGTATAAAGGTGTAAGGTTATCGAATAATATTCTGTCTCTTATTGTATCAGGGCTTTCGAAGTTTACTGCTTCTACTTTTAGAAGAGCAAAAAATCTTTCGCCTTCTTTAGGAGGACGAACCTGACCGCTGACAGTATCACCTGTTCTGAGTAAAAACTTTTTTATTTGTGAAGGGGAAACATAAATATCGTCCGGTGAAGGAAGATAATTATAGTCCACTGAGCGTAAAAATCCGTAGCCGTCAGGAAGTACTTCAAGTACCCCTACTGCATAAGCAAATCCGTCATTCTTGGTCTGTGCCTCGATAATCTTAAAAATCAGTTCCTGTTTTTTGAGGTCGTTGAAACCTGCCACGCCTAAGCCCTTGGCGATCTCGATAAGTTCAGCGACTTTTTTTGATTTTAAATCGGTTACGTTTTTTGAATTTATATCAGGCGAAATACCATTTGAAGAAGGTGCCGTCTTGTTTCGTGTATCTGTTGTTCTCGAATCCATTGGTTAGTTTGAAAAAATCCTATTGTAGGATAAAATGAGTGGTATATTAATTTATGAATTTTTTATAAAATTGGTTTTTATTGGGCGATTAACAAATCTTAAATTTATAAAGTAAGAAAGTAAAGCAGATGAGTTAATTGATTGTTACCTAAAAGTATCTGAAAACCTTAATAATTTCAAGGGATAAATTACTCAAAGCCAATATTTTTTAAAATTGTAGTTTTTGCATGTGAAGGTATAAATTATGTAATTACCTAACAATTTTCTTCTATTTCTTCTATCTTTTATTATACTCTTCTATTATTTGTAACCCCAAGGCTAAATTTAAAGTTTGAAATTATGCGAAAAAAAATTGCTGAGGAAACGACTATATTCCTTTCCGTTATAAAATGGGTATTCATTTCTACATTTACCGGCGCGATAGTCGGCGTATTTACATCATTTTTCCTAAAGCTGCTACAATGGAGTATAACGGAAATGCAGACAGTCCCCTATTACTTTTTATTTATCCCGCTCGCTTTCCTTTTCAGTTATGTATTTATAAAAAAACTTGCTCCCGATGCAATGGGACACGGCACAGAAAAAGTTATCGAAGCAATCCATAAGAATAATGGAAAAATAAAAGTAATGGTCGTTCCTGTAAAAATTGTGGCAACAATTGTTACCCTTGCTGTTGGCGGTTCTGCCGGTAAAGAAGGCCCTTGCGCACAAATAGGCGCCGGAATTTCTTCATTCCTTGCAGACTTATTCCGCTTCGATGACATAGATAGAAAAAAAATTGTCGTCTGCGGTATCAGCGCGGGCTTTGCATCTGTATTCGGAACACCTATAGCCGGAGCAATTTTCGGAGTGGAAGTTTTAGTCGTAGGCAGCTTACTTTATGAAGTATTGCTTCCATCTTTCGTATCGGGCATTATGGCTTATCAGGTTTCAGCAAAACTGGGAATCACATATTTTTATCATCCCATTAGCTTTGTTCCCGTATTCAGTGAATCGTTTTTTTTAATTGTTGCGATTGCCGGAATATTTTTCGGTCTTTGCTCTTTTCTCTTTATAGAAATTTTAAATCTATTTGAAGGTTTTTCTCATAAGTGGAAAGTAAAAAAAGAAATTCAAACAATTGCAGGAGGTATAGTTGTAGTTCTTCTTGCATTAATTTTTTCAACAAAGTACTTAGGGCTTGGGCTTGAATCCATAGAGGATTTGCTTCAGGGGAAAAACATAGAGTGGTATGCTTTTATTGTAAAAATGGTTATCACCAGTGTTACTCTCGGTTACGGCGGAAGCGGAGGAATTATTACTCCGATATTTTTCATAGGTGTATCAGCCGGAAACTTATTTGCAAAAATTTGGGGACTTGACCCTGCGACTTTCTCTGCTATAGGAATGGTTTCGCTTTTAGCCGGAGCGGCTAATACTCCGATAGCGGCTAGTATTATGTCAATTGAACTTTTTGGACCAAAGATTGCGCCTTATGCTGCGGTATCATGCGTAATAAGTTTTTTAATGACGGGACATAGAAGCGTTTATCCGTCACAGTTTATTATGTCATCAAAAGTTGCATCGATACACGTTCACTCAGATGAAGAAATTGAAAATATTGAGTATAGCATAAGACCGCGAAAAGGAATGAGGACTGTATATATGCATGTAAAAAACAGATTCTCTCCAAAGGTTAAAGAAGAGAGAAATGATGAAGAGTAAAATAGATTACAAAAAAATAAATGAAAAATATTTTTGATTATTTTAAACTCGGTTACGAGAAAGAAGAATATCAAACTGTTATTGAAAGCATAGAGAGGGGTGTAATATTCAGAGGCACAAACTTATGGATACTTGTATTCGCAATATTTATTGCTTCGTTAGGACTTAATGTAAATTCAACTGCCGTTATCATTGGCGCTATGCTTATCTCACCTTTGATGGGTCCTATAATGGGCTTAGGATTAGGGACGGCGATAAACGACTTGGCACTGGTTCGTAAAGCTCTCAGTAATTATTTTTTTGCTGCCGTTGTCGGACTGATTGCTTCAACAATATATTTCGCTGTATCACCACTCAATGATGCTCACTCGGAAATTCTGGCACGAACAACTCCCACAATTTATGACGTATTGATTGCTTTATTCGGCGGACTTGCAGGCATATTAGCAACTTCAACAAAACAAAAAGGAAATGTAATTCCCGGTGTTGCTATAGCAACTGCATTAATGCCGCCGCTTTGCACTGCAGGGTATGGTATTGCAACTTTTCAGTTCAGTTATTCCTTCGGCGCATTATATCTTTTTCTTATTAATACTGTATTCATTGCCTTAGCTACTTTTGTTACTGTAAGATTTTTAAAGTTTCCCTATAAGCATCTCCCTAATGAAAAAGATGATAGAAGATCAAAGCGAATAATTTATGCTATCGTTATTATTACCGTTCTGCCAAGTATTTATTTCGGATATGATATTGTACGTAACGATAAATTCACAAAGAATGCAGAGAGATTTATAGAGGCTGAAGCAAATTTCCCAGGTGATTATCTTCTTAAAAAAACCATAGACCCTGAAATAAAATCTATTGAACTTATTTTTGGCGGTACTGAAATTAAGAAAGAAGATATTATTAAACTGAAGGAAAAGCTGAAAAATTTTGAGCTTGAAGATGCAAACCTGGAAATAAAACAAGGCTTCGCATACCTGAAAGAAAATAAAAAACTTAATCAGCCAAATCCTTTAAACTCTGTACTTGCTGAGAAAGAAAAAGAATTGCAAATTTTTTCATTAAGGCAGGATAGCATCCGCAATGATTCGCTTAATTTTATTCAACTTGTAAAAGAAGCCAAGATAATAAATCCTGATTTAAAAAATATTTCAACCTCACCGATATTTTCCGCTGATAATTATTCTAAGTCCGATTCAATTATGGTTGCTTATATGCAGTTTACAAAAATCCCTTCTAAAAGCGAAAAAGAAAAACTACAAAGCTGGCTGGAAATAAAACTGAACAAAAAAATTCTGCCAGTTTTTGAAAGCAAGTAAAAACTTAAGTGGTTAAACTAAATCAATTTTTTTAAATTTCATCAGCCCAAAGTAAACCGCAACAAAAAGTGCTCCGATTGATGAAACCGCAAAGGTTATTCCGGGAGAAAAATTGCTCCATAAAAATCCTGCCAAAGCGCTTGCCAGCATCGTAAATATGCTGCTGAAAGAAAGAAAAAATCCCAGAGCAGTACCGGTTTGATTATTGGGGACCAGATTTGTTATCCAGGCTTTTGAAATACCTTCACTTGCTGCAGCAAAAACTCCGTAGATAATAAAAGCTATTACAATTAATACGAAACTTAGCTCCAAAGACATCATAGAATAAACTACTGTAAATAATATCAGCCCCATTATAAAAACTTTTTTCATACCCAACTTATCTGCTAAAATTCCTACAGGATAGGCAGTAATAGCATAAATAAAATTATAAAAAATATATGCTCCGATAACATAAACATCACTATAGCCCATCGATTTTATTCTCAAGAGTAAGAAAATATCGGAGCTATTCATCAAAGCAAAAAATAAAAATCCGACAACTATTTTTTTATATTCTTCTGAAGAGTTTTTCCAGTATTTGAGAAAGGATAAGAAATTATATCCGGCTTTCTCTATAGGTTTCCCTGAAGCAGGAGCAATCTTCTTTTCTTTTATTAAAAAAGTCAGTAGCAATCCTATCATGCCCGGAATAAAGGCAATGAAGAACATTGTTTTATAATCATCGGGATTATAATAGAGATATACTAATGCAAAAATGGGACCGACAAAAGCTCCGGTAGTATCCATTCCCCTGTGAAGCCCGAATACTTTTCCTTTGTTTTCTTTAGTAGTTTCACCTGAGAGCATCGCATCACGTGCCGAAGTCCTTAAGCCTTTGCCGAATCTATCGAGTGTACGCGCAAAAAAAATCCATACAGGGTAAATAAACAAAGCAAACATCGGCTTTGTAATTGCGCTTAAGAAATATCCGCTTTGAATGAAGATTAATCTTTTCCCGGAGGCATCTGATAGCTTACCGAAATATCCCTTGCTAAGTCCGCTTGTAACATCTGCAAGACCTTCAAGCATTCCTATAAGAAAAACAGAGAAGCCGATATTTTTTAAATAAACGGGAAGGATGGGATACAGCATTTCACTGGCTATATCATTGAACAAACTGATAAAGCAAAGTATCCATACCGTACGTGTGAAAATTTTGGAAGCCAATTAATTTAGTTTAATAAAAGTACTAAAGGCTTACCAAATTTGTAATGTAGATTTTTAGCTGGTAAAAAGTAGTACGTAAATCAAGAAGGCAATAGCCACTCCCACTATAATTTTCTCTTTTAGAAATCTTGGTTGAATATAATCCTTTTTACCGTAATTGTATTGTTGTAAATCTATTTTCATTTTGAAATTAATTTGGGATAAATTTAAAACAAAAAATAAAAACAGCGGGCGAAAACCAATCGCCCGCCATTTATTCATTAACTGATTTTTTACTTAACCAAAACCATTTTCTTTGAAACAGATTCTTTTTCCGTTTGTATGCGGTATATGTATAATCCGCTCGCAAATCCGGCAGCATTAAAATCTACAGTGTAATATCCTGCAGTTTTTAATTCACCATTTATCAGAGTTGAGATTTGTCTGCCTGTTATATCATAGACATTCAAAACAACCTTTGAATCTAAAGGAAGAGCAAAGTTTATTTTTGTAGTCGGGTTGAACGGATTAGGATAATTCTGGCTCAACTCAAACTTTGTAGGCACACCAACTTCAACTTCATTTTGCAGGTCGTAATATTTATAATTTCCGTTGAAGTCAGTTTGCTTTAATCTGTATTTATATTTTGCTGTAGTAAGATTTCTATCTTCAAAAGTATAGTTTACAGGATTTGCAGATGTTCCTGCTCCATTAATAAATTTAACTTCGCCCCATGTTAATTGTGCGTCAGATTTCGCTCTCTCAATTGTGAATCCTTTATTGTTCTGCTCAGTCGCCGTAGTCCAGCTTAAGTTTACATTATTTCTATCTACTCCGGCAACGAACGAAGCTAACTCAACAGGTAAAGGACTTGTATTGGAAGTTTGCGAATCGTCTGTTAAAAGATTCACTGCTGCAAAATTTGTTGCATTGGCAGAAGGACAGTTTCTTGGATTATCAAATTTTCCCGCAGTTAAAAATCCTGACGCTGCATTATCAATTGTAATCTGAGCAGAAGCATTTGGATTCAAGACGAGCCATTTTAGCTGGGCAATTTCTCTATATCCGTTCGTTACAACAAATCCACTATCGGCATCGCCTGCGCCAGTTAGCTCAGCAGGTGTATTCCATCCGTTTGAATTTATAGCTGTTGAAAGTGCAAGCGGTGATATTACATAAGCACTATCCGCAACTACGGCAGTTTTTTGTCTTATTGAAGATGAATATCCGTCGGCAACTGTAGGTCCCGTAAATACTACGCACTGACCAATTGCAGAAAGACTTCTTATATTTAAAAAGCTTGCTGCCGACCAACGAACCCTTATAGTTCCTTGATTGATCGTAAAATCTGAGCCGCCAGCTCCTGTCCATCGCACCTGAAGGGAGATTTTCAGTGTGTCAGGACCTTGTTTCAATACTACTGTTCTGTATTGAACATTAAACTGACTATAAGCATTACTGCACAAAAGAAGAAGTAAGCTTAGAAGTACTAATGTTTTTTTCATAAGATTAATTTGTTATTTATATTTTTAATCTTAATCCTTATCGAGGATTAATGTTATTTAATATTTGTTTAAAAAAAATTCAAAAGAAAATCTAAGGATGATTAGACTGATGTCCGAATCCTGTATTAAAAATTGTAAAATCATTTCCGTTAACAGTTCCGTCTCCATTTAAATCTGATCCTAAGTATCCGCTTTGACCATACTGCTGATTGAAGACTGTAAAATCATTTCCATTGATAGCACCGTCCTGATTTATATCTCCGCTGTACATACACCATCTGCCGCCGGTGAAAATCAAATCAGTACCGTACACACTATTTGGCCCCGATAAAATGGAGAAACTAGATGTAGTTCCCTGTGAAAAACTTATTGGAAGCTTACTCCATACTGCAAGTGAATTGCGATGCCTGTACTCAACATAGTAATTACCGTTCAATGCATTTGCCAGATATGTATTGCAAAAGCCGAATTGGTTTATATAACCCAATGCAGAATCTATTATAAGATAAGGTGCCGATGACTGATGTAAATACATTCTGACTGTATCCAGGGGTTCGTTAGAGCCTGTCCAGTATCCGCTTTCATTAGCAACTGAGCTCAGCGTCATAAGATTCGGTTTTGATGCCATACTGTTAAGCTGAATACCCCACGCATAGACCTTTCCTGTATCTCCACTGGCGTTATCATTCACTCTTAGTTTCCAATCACCTCTTGCATTTTTATTTAAGAGAGAAGCATTCATACTTGTGAATGGTTTTATCTGAGGTAAAAAGGATGTAAATCTGTCATCTATAATTGAAGAATCTGCCTGGTCGTTAAAAATTGTAATATACTGTCCCCGTTTCATTGTATTATTCTTAACCATTTCAATAGAATCACCGCTCGGAGCAATAAGATAAACAGTTAAATCTTTTTCGTAAGTATGGTTTAATGCTAAATACAAATTCACATCGGTCAGGTTCAGATAGTAAGGGATATTTAAAGTATCGTATTTAGAGGAGCCTATTGTTCCTGATGCCGGAATTCTAAAAAGATCATTTGAAAGATACCATCCCGTAGGAAAATTAAAATTATCACCTTTAATTAATGGTGAGATAGGGAAACTTCTTGTGCTTGGATTGTAATGCGAAGAAAAATCTGCGGCATTTCTTAAAAAAAGTTTTGGAGTTGTTCCGTTATTATTCTCTCCGCCTCCATCAAAATTATAACAGGCAGCATCAAAAGCTGAAGGTCTGTCACCCAAATCCATTGATTTGTACAAGAAATCATTTATCTGGGATTGTGACTTTACATATCCTGCAATTCTTACTTCATCTATATATCCCTGAAAAAAATAATCTGAAAATGATTGACCTATATAGAGAGAATCAGTACTGCTGACAATATTACCGAGTGAATTTGTACCCGTGCCGGCTGTATCTCCATTTACATAATATTTGTAGCTTCCATTAGAGGCGTTATATGAAAATGCAACATGAGTCCATTGACCTGCAGGAGCAACGGCGCTATTTCCTGATGGAAAATTTATATTGTTATTAATAGAAGCATAAACTGAATTTCCTCCTCCAAGATATAAGCGATAGTTGGCGTTTGCTAATCCTTTACAAAAAATTGTGCCTATATCTGAAAACGCGCCGGAGTAAGTTCTCTCCGGGTAAATCCATGCTTCCATTGTTATTGCCGTTGACGGACTTACATTTGAATTGTTTGGTCCTGCCAGATAATCGGGCGAGCCGTTCAAGTGTATACTTTGATTTGGAACAACAGTAACCGATGGCTTTGACCCTAAATCGTAAGCGGTAACTCCGTTATTTTTTACTGTATGAGCATACCTTGACCTATCCGTTACTAAAAAAGGAGTACCTGAATTATCTACATCCTGAAACGTAATATCTAAAATGCATTTATAATAATTAGTATTACTGCTGCCCAATATAGTAAATGTGTTGCGATAATTATTTGAAACATCACTAGGGAAAAAATGACCAAGCCACATACGAACATCATCGATGTAACCTGTCATAGCACCTTGCCCCCCACCCCCATAGCTTCCGATATTTAAAGAGTCAGTAACGTTTCCTAAGGTTCCGCCGTTATAAATCTGCCAGTCTCTTGCAACAACAACACCATCAACATAAAGTTCTCTTGTCTTTGCGTAGTTATTACCCTGAATAATTGTATCTCTTAAAATTGCTGCCAGATGATACCATCTGTTCAGATTTAGTGAGGGACCTGTAAGATCAGGCGTACTCCCAACTCCATTATCAGTTCTCAAATAAACATGTCCGAAGGTATATGCAATCTGATAGTTTTGATACTTATCAAAAAATTCGATATAAGAATTATTAGATGAACCCATATTGACCCACATTTCAAACATACATTCATCAACGTTAGTAATTTCTGCATAGTTTGGAATAGATAGATATGTATTAGAGGTAGATGTAAACTTGCCTGCCTGATTCCATGTCATCTGAGCAAATGTTATATTGCTTGAAAACAATAAACTGCATAGGGAGAAAAGAAAGTATTTTGTAATTCTATTTATCATTTTTTTTCTTTTCTTTTATCGGATTTGAATTAATTTTAATTCTAATTTTTTGTGTTTTGCTTTTACTTAATGTTTTTGATTTTTTATTCTGCTTTTTTAATAATTCAAGCTCTTCAAAGTAGTACATTGCCCAATACACAGACATTAAAATTTGTTTAATAAGTTTTAAAAATATTTCTTTATTAATTTGTCTCATACCGGGCAGTATTTTTTTATTCTGATATTATGTGAACACTTTTCATATTCTTTATCGGGTATTTTTTAATTTTAAAAATCTTTTATTTCAATGGCAGCTAAACCCGTCTTCGTCTCAATCCCCGATAATAATTAAAGAAAAAGCCGGGTTTAGAACGTACCATAGTTATCCCCAAAATCTATGGGTGCAGAGTTTGATGTCCGAAGCCTGAACTGAACACAGTAAAGTCGTTTCCGTTCACTACTCCGTCATTATTTAAATCTGAATTCAAATATCCGCTCTGGCTAAACTCTGAACTGAATGTTGTAAAATCATTTCCGTTAATTACTCCGTCTCCGTTTATATCACCTGAGAACATACACCATTGACCATTTGTAAAAATAAGATTATTTCCGTAAGCTGCATTTTGTCCTGTAGTTAAATTTATCACTGAATAACTTCCTATAGGCATTGATTGCGATAATGCGCTCCATGTCTCAAGCGAATTTCTATGTTTAATGCTTACATAGTATGAACCTGCAGGAGCGTTTGCAAATGAGACTGAATCATTTCCAAGCGAATTAACAACCTTTATTACCGAGTCCAATTTTGAATAAGGCGCAGATGAGCTTCTTAAATAAATTCGCACCGTATCACTGGCCAACGTTGTGCCGTTCCATAAACCTGCAATAGAAAAAATTACTTTAAGGCTTACTTCATTTGAAAAAATTACAGCCGGCTTTATCGTATTCAGTAAACTTGTTAAAGCCAGAGGTACGTTTGTAGGCTTTGGTCTGCTAAGCTGGTCGCCTGTATTTATTCCGTGGCAGGAGTTACAAGTAGCTATTTCTCCGGGTTGGAATGTTAGCCAGAATCTCTCTCTTATAATTCCCTGCTTTGAAGTATCCGTCATCTGCCAGCTTAGCGCTCTGCGAGAAGGCACAAAAGCTGCCAATGAACCGTCGGAAAAAATTCTTACGCTTCCTGCCGGCTCATTCGGATTTATATTCGGATTTTTTACACTTGGGTCATGCAATGGAAGCGCAATTGGTCTTCTGCCGGGTAAAGGATTATTAATATCGTTGTTCGGTCCCATGTATCCGCGCACTTGGTCTGCCTGAAAAATCTGCAAGTGAGAAATATCATAAATTTTTCCGGTAGTCCCCAATGACTGAGCATAGTTTCCGGGATGTGTTCCGTTTGTATCAACTACTCTTAAATTATATGGCTGCTGCTTATCATGTCCGTCGCGCGTTGTTACGTCTCTGCTAACTATAAGCGATAGATTGTTTTGTGTAAGATAATTTTTTACCTGTGTTACGGTAAGTCCTGCATTTGTTATTGCCGTTGTTTCCTGTGTCGGTAATGGACCCGGATTTATTGGATTTGTTGTAGGGACATTTCTTGATACAACTTCACATGGGTCAAGCTCCCACAATCTTAGAGCATTCATCACAACTAATGTATCAGGATTATAAAACTTAACGTTCTTTGTAGGAATCGAATTTGTTAAAACTGTATTTGCTTTGAAGTACGGAGCAGTTTCTGCTATAAGTGTTTTTAATCTGAAGGAATATTTACACTTGGAGTATATTGTATCATGTGTTGCTGAAACCGTCCCTATTTCTGCCTCTGTTGATGTTGTATCTGAATGAGCTGCAATAAGAGTTCCGTTTACAAGAGGTTGAATATTTTTGTATCGCCCGAATTGAAGGCTCGTTCTGGTCACGTACGATAAAACTGTATTATCTGCATTGAGTGGAGTCCCGCCGGCTCCAAGACCTGCATTACTCATTTTAAAAATATATCCTGCTCCGTGAAGATTAAGCGAGGTAGCTGCATCTATAGCATAGTATGTGCCCGGGTTAGACGGGTCTTCTCTTATTTGTAATACATTATTAACGTAGTTACCGGTACCAAATCTGTTTATGCTTATAAGGTTCGGGTCGTCGGTAAAATTCTTATTAAAGAATGCGCTTAGTTCATGTCTTCCTATGTGATTAATTGTTTCCATTGAAGTTCCGTTCTCATTGATGTTCCATGGGAAGAAAAGATTTGTTTCCTGGCCTGTTAAGTTAGCAGGAAGAATATCAGTTCTGCTGCTTTGAGGCTCAGGGAAAGATTCAATATCCTGATTTCCTGGATTGTAACTTATTTGTGTTTTTAATGCGTTCTGAGTTTCATCGGCAAAATCAAACGGATATAATTTATGTACGCCCGGACTTGAATATTCATCGTCAACATTTCCGTCTCTTCTTAAGTGATCCCATCGTGAAAAAATCACTCTCCCGTAGCTATCGATGAAAGGAGCGAAATCGCCCGAGGGAGAGTGGTCAAGCTGAAATAAATCTGCAGTGTTTTCATCAAGACTCCAAAGCCCTGTTGTAGTCGGCTGTCCATGATACTCATCATATTGCGGGTAAAGAAAAGCCATTCCGTTTCTCGGCATATCGGTAGAAAAAATTATTCTTCCGTTTGTTCCGTAAATAGGATTGACGTTATTGTAATTTGATGGTTGATTATTTATTTTTCTGATGACAGGTGTTTGTGCCTGGCCTAAATTCGTAACTTCATAAATCTGCCAGTAGTAGTGAGTATTCTGGTGAAGTGTTGTAGGCGAACCGATAACCATGCTGAACAATGCTTTAGTCCCGTCCCAGGAAACTGAAGGCTCTCTGACGGCAATTGAGTTTTGGTCCTGAAATCCGTTTGCACCTGTTGAACCGTATCCGCACAAAACGGTAATATTTTTTAAAGTCCCGTCAGGATAGAGAATATATAAGTCCCCGCCTCGTCTGACATTCTGAACATCCCCAAGATGATTGGCAAAAGGGTCACCCATTGCATTGTGACCACCTGCTGTAGGAACCTGTGTTACAAAAATTACTGGGTTTGGGAGCGCTGCTTTTGAATCTGAATTCAAAAGGAACATTATTACTAACATTATTGAGAAGATTTTATAAACCATATTGATTCCTTTTTTAAACAACTAATCAAAAATATACTCTGAAGTGCTAGAGGACAAAGAGACTTTTTCTATTTTGTTTATAATTTATTGCGGTCACTGTAACAAAAAACCCACATAAGAAGCAAAATATACCATTTTTTGCCTCTTATTTGATTTTGATTTGTTTTAATATTAAAAAATGGAAAAAAAATACGAATTGTTTTTGGAAATCTGATGATAAAAACGAATTTAATAGATATTATCTCAAGTTTTGATGCGAAGGAAATGAAAGAATTTTCCGATTTCGTCCATTCTCCTTACTTTAATAAGAATAAGAAGGTAATAACGCTGTTTTCTTACCTGAAAAAGCTGCATCCAGAGTTCCAGCCTGAGAAGATAAAAAAAGAGATTGTTTTCAAAAAACTGTTCCCAAAAGAGGATTTTAACGACGGATTTATACGACTGATAATTCATAATCTCAATAAACTTGCTGAGGATTTTGTTTCTACAAGAAAAATTGACAATAATTTATATTTGAAAGACCGGCTCTTACTGGAGTATTTTGTAATAGATAAAAAGCTTCCGAAGCTATTCGAAAAAAAATATAACAGCCTCAAAGAAAAAAATTCAAAGATTATAATTAAAGATGCGGATTATTACATAAACGAATTTGAAGTTGAAGTACTTTTCGGAAAATATAAATTTTTGCTGGACGATAATGTATTAAACGTTACCGATCTTCCAAAAGAAGAATATCTGAAAAAAACAGAGCATCTGAAGAAACACTTTTTTATTACTTCGCTGAATCAATACCGTTATCTTCTGAATACTAGAACTGTCATCAATGTTAATTACGAAGATGATTTCAGGGATGTAATAGTAAACTATATTGATTCTCATCCTGAGTATCTTGACGTCCCTGTGCTAAAGCTGCACTTCCTTGAGCTTTGCCTGCTGCTAAGAGACGATGAAAAATATTTTTACGAATTAGAGGAGCATTTAATAAATAATTTTCATGCTTTCAGCTGGGGAGAGAAGTTCAGCACAATGAGCATTCTTGAAAATTATTGTCTTGCTATGATTTACAAAGACAAACCTAAGTACTATGAAGAGAAGCATAAACTGCATCAGTTTATTATTAAACATAAGTTGTTTGCAAAATATGAAGGTGGGAAAATATCTGAAACTGAATTTCACAATATAACAGGAATAGGTTTTAGGTTGGGAAAGTTTGACTGGGTTGAAAATTTTATACATGAAAACAAAGATAACCTTGAAGAGAAAGATAAAGATAATGTTCTGAACATGAGCTTTTCAAAGCTTTATCTTGCTAAAAGAGATTTTGATAATGCGCTTGAGCATCTGAATAAAATTCAGGATATAGATGACGTTTATTACAAAATGATGAAAAAGACAATTACACTGGAGATTTACTATGAAAAAGGTTTAATTGTTGAAGCGTTCAATTTAATTGATAACTTCAAACATTACGTTGCCAACGATAAAATTACGACAGCAGTGGAAAAAGAAAGAGTAACAAACTTTATACGACTGACACATGACTTACTGAAAATAAAAAGTAAGCAGGATTATAAAAGCTTGTATCTAGTTGAAAAAGAGCTTAAGGAAAAACCCAACATTTTTAAAAAGGACTGGCTTATGAAAAAAGCTGATGAACTTCGAAAATAGACAGTGAATGTTTAAAAGCAACCTCATAGAATTATTAAAAAATTTTTCTCCGAAAGAGTTTAAAGAGCTTGGCGATTTTATCAAATCTCCTTTCTTTAATAAAAATGAAAATGTTATAAATCTTTATAACTACATAAAAAAATATTATCCCGATTTTGATGCCGAGCAGCTTTCAAAAGATAAAGTTTATGAGAAACTCACAGGTAAAAAAGACTACAACGACGGATTTATGAGGACGGTAATCTTCAACCTAAGCAAACTCTGCGAGGATTATTTATGCTCAATTGTAAAAAATGAAATTGAGAACGAACTTATTCTGCTTGATACTTATTTCAAAAGAGGTTCTAATAAATTATTTGAGAGAAAGATGAAACAGGTTTCAGACTTTTTGAGCAAAGAAAATTCAAAAGACCAATATCACTTCTATTGTTTATATCGTGTGCAGGCACTGAAGATGGCATACAATTCCAAGAATCGAGCATTTTTAAATGTAAAAGATTTTCACGAAGAAGAAGAGATAAAAACACTTGACTCACTTTTAAATTTTTACTTGTTATCCTCTCTGCCGGAGTACCGTTTTTTTTATAATCAGGCAAGTGTAGTAAACTTAGATTTCAAGTTTAATTTTTTACCGGAGATAATAACTTATTTAAAGCGAACAGGATTCCACAAGAAAGTGCCAGAGCTTAACCTTCATTTCCACGAACTGCTTTTAGCAATGGAAGATGATGAGCAAAACTACTTTAACCTGAAGGAAATTGTTCTGAAATATATTGATAAGTACAGGTTCGCCGTTCAGTTTAATGGAGTTGGGTTATTAGCAAATAAAGCTGTTACTGAATACTATAAAGGAAAAGATAAATTTTTAGATGAACGTTTTGAAATTCATAATTTGATAATTGAAAAAGGACTTTACAAAAAATTTGAAGACGGGTTCTTTGACGATATGCTTTTCAAAAACATTGTTCTTGTCGGTCTGCAATTAGGAAAGATTGAATGGACAGAAAAATTCATAAACGATAACTTAGAAAAATTAAATCCCGATGACAAAGAGAATGCTTATCATTTGAACTTGGCAAGACTTTGTGTTTATAAAAAAAAATATGATGATTCACTTTCCCATTTAAGTAAAATTGGCAACGTAAAACATATTCATTATAAAACCGAAATTAAAATTCTTACGTTAATGATATATTACGAGCTAAACAGAAACGATGAAGTTATAACAGTGATTGATAACTACAAACATTTTTTATCCAATGATGCACTATTACCCGAACAAAGAAAAGAAAGGAACTCTAATTTTCTGAAGTTTACTAACGAACTTATAAGAATTAAAGAAAATCCTTCTTCAAAGGCAGTTTATGATTTGCAATTTGATATAAAAAATACTCCGAACACTTATGAAAAAGAATGGCTTCTTGAGAAAACTGAACAGCTTCTAAAGCTTGTATAATGGATAACAAACTTACATCAATCGAGGCAAGAGTTCTGGGATGTCTGATAGAGAAATCCTTAACAACACCCGAATACTATCCTCTTACTTTAAATGCATTAACAAATGCGTGCAACCAGAAGAGCAACAGAAATCCGGTAGTTGATTATTCAGATGAAGAAGTGATGAGTGCAATAAGTACGCTAACGCAAAAAGGATTTGCGGGCAAAGTAATTTCGGAAGGGGCACGCGCAATAAAATACAGATACGTGCTTCCCTATCCCTTTATGCTGAATGAAAAAGAACTGCCTTTAATTTGCATGCTACTGCTTCGCGGTGCGCAAACATCGGGTGAACTAAGAACGAGAACTGACAGAATGTATGATTTTCGATCCCTCGAAGAACTTGATAATGTATTGGCGCAGCTTCATGGCAGAGAAACAGGGGCTCTGATAAAAACTCTTGAAAGAATGCCCGGACAAAAAGAAAGCAGAGTAATGCATTTATTATGCGATGCTGAAACCGAAAACAGCTATATTAAGCCTGACAAGAAAACTGAGCCTGACAAGATACAGGAATTGGGAAACGAAATAATTTCTTTAAAAGAACAAATAAAAACTCTAGAAGAACGGTTAGATAAATTTATAAAACAGTTTGAATAAAAATGTATAACAGTAATTTACTTGAAATATTCAAGAAGTTTTCTCCCAAGGAAATAAAAGAATTTGAAGATTTTGTAGCTTCTCCTTATTACAATAAAAACAAAAATGTTGTATCATTGTTTAATGTTGTTAAAGGTGAATATCCGGATTTTAACAAAGGAAATCTCACTAAGGAAAAAGTATTCAAAAAAGTTTACGGAAGCACAAAGTACAGTGACGGCACTATAAGGCTGGTTATGTTCTATCTTCAGGAGATTGCCGAAAAATTTATTTCAGTCAGAAATTTTGAGACTAAACTTTTTTCATACGATGAACATTTATTGTGGGGAATAAACGAACGCGACTTAGATAAGGTCTTTGACAAAAATTACAAATCCATATTAAAGAAACTAAATTCATACAAAAAACAGAACGCAGAATATTACTACAAACGATTCACTATTGAATATGAAAACTTGTTCTATTATTCAAAATTGTATTTTGATAGAGATGAAAAGTATGTTCAAAAAATGAATGTAACCGAAATTTTTGATAACCTTACCCACTCATACCTCATAAGAACATTCAAGTACTATTTGTATTTTTTGAATGTCAGAATGAAATTCAATGTCACTCATAAGTTCAAAGTATTTGAAGAGCTGATTTACACCCACAATACACAGGAATACGAAAATGTTCCTCTGATAAATATGTATTACTACTGTCTTATGATGACTTTGAAACCCGATGAAGAAGAATATTTTTTCAAGGCGAAAGAGCTTTTGTTCAAACATGAAGATTCATTCTTAGATGAAGACTATGTTGAGTTTTATATTAATCTCGAAAATTATTGTAAGCGAAAAGCGAAAGTCGGGAAGCTGCATTATCAGGGTGAGCTGTTTGAAATTTACAAAGCTGAGATTGATAAAAAAGCATATCTTTTCAGAGGCATGATGCCAGATTTATTTTTTAAAAGCGTTGTTGATATAGGATTAAGGTTAAAGAAGTTTGAATGGACGAAAAAATTTATTAATCAGTATAAGCACGAACTTCCCGAAGCTTACAAAGAAAATACCTACCTTCATTGCATGGGAGTTTATGAGTTTTCGGTGGATAATTTCGAAAAATCCCTTGAGCTCATTTCAAAAGTAAAGTTTGATGAGATTTATCAGAAGCTTGATATCAAATGCCTCCTTAATGCATTGTACTACGAGCTTAATTTATTTCCCTCGCTTGAATCTTCTATGGATACGTTCCGCCATTTTTTAAAGAACGATAAGCTTATCCCGGAGGAAAGAAAAGAACAGTTTTCCATATTCAATAAAAATCTTGCAAAACTTTTAAAGCTGAAACGCAAACCTGAAACCGAAGAGCTTGAGCTCTTCCACGATAATATTGCTTCAGGTAATTATTACAATAAAGATTGGATTCTTGATAAGGTGAACCAGCTTATCGAGAAAGAAAAAAAATAAACAACTACGGATGATTGCTTTGCTTTCCAAAGCTGGAGGAAAATGTTGTGAAGTCGTTTCCGTTCACAACGTTATCTCCGTTTAAATCTGCGCTGAGATATCCTGACTGTCCGAATTGCTGTGAGAACAGCGTAAAGTCGTTTCCATTCACAAAGCCATCCTGATTCAAGTCTCCGCTTATAATACAATACTTCCCGCTTTTAAGAATTGTGCTGTTACCGTATGATTGTGATTGAGCAGAAGTAAAATCGTACGCCATTGATGTTCCTGTTGTATATGTTTCGCCCCCGGACTTAGTCCATGTTTCAAGCGCGTTGCGGTACTTGATAGAGTAGTAGTAAGTTCCTGATGGAAGTGTATTAAAAAATGCAGTACCTGAAAAAGAATTCGAATCAATTAAAATTTTTGCAGAGTCCAATATAGAATACGGAGCTCCTGAATTTCTTATATATATAGTTGCTGTATCTTTTTTATTCAGTTTACCCGTAGAAGTGTTATACAATCCATCAACAATAACTGTGAAATTTATTGATACTGCCAGAGGATTATTGCCTGCAGTCCAATAAGAAAACGCATTGATACCGGAGAAGGTTATATTATTATTTGCAGTATCTTTTGCGCCACCAATAAGCGACCAGTTCGTTCCGGCATTTGTTGACCTGAATAGTGACAGTAAATTTTTATTTAGTCCATTGAGTTCTAAATTATCGAAATGATAATTCAATGTTGCATTTAGCCCGGAGTTGTTCGCGGGAGAAATATTGTAGTATCTCAGAACACTTCCTGAACCATTGATTGTGTAGGTTGAAAAACCTCTTGTGATAGTAGTATTACCAAGGTCTGAAACAGAAGTAATAGTTGCCCCGAGACCTGCTACGTTTAAATTGTTAGGACTCGTAACTGTTCGTGTTGTTGAAATTGTCCCGGTAGTTCCTTTAACTACTGCCCCATTAGATTCTACAAGATATCCTGTTGAACCTAACAAGACTGAAAAATTTGCGACATTCAAAAATCCCGATACAATTTTTAATGTGTCATTTACGTTCAGAGTACCGTTTGGCACAGTAACTCCTATCGGATTATTTATGAATAAATTTTTGTATGTAATGCCTGAGGTTGTAACACTTTGAGCTGCGCTTCCATTGAACTCAATTGTGCTATTGTTCATATTAAGAGTACCACTGTTGAACAAAGTCTGGCCTGAGCCATTAATCAATGCCTTAAATCCGTTAAGATTAAAAACTCCGCCTGAGTTTACTGTTATACCCTTAAATTGTACGTTTGAACCTAAAGTAACATTACATCCATTCAGAAAGTTAGCGGTAGTATTTATTACTCCGCTTCCCGATAAAGTTGTAATTGAATCAAACTGCAAAGTCGAAACTGATACTGTCCCATCGTTTACAAAATTTAAACTGTTAACCGTAAAAGTGCCATTGCCCGTTAGAAAACTATTTGACGGAATTACAATTGTTCCGAGATTCACATACGTTCCGTTATTTTCACTAAGAGTAGTATTTCCTGAGAGATTAAATGTTCCGTAGTTTGTTCCGTTTGTAACGCTAACGCCTCCTGAGCTAATATTTACAATTGAATTATTCGTAAAATTACCTATGAAGGAATTTATATTTGCCGTAGTTTTATTTATCGTTCCGTTATTTATAACAGCTGGTTGAAAAGAATAAGCGTTAGTAGGATTGGCATTTAAAATATTATTATTAATAAATGTTCCTGCGCCTGAAAAGTTTGACTGCGACCAGTTAACAGTTCCATTATTAATAAATGTTCCTACAACCGACACAGTATTAGAGTTTACAGTGCATGTACCGCCGGATTTTAGGTTAACAATACTTGGACTGTTTATGGTTCCATTAGTCCAATTAAATATAGTATTAATAAAAACACTATCGGAACCTCCTATTGCTCCGCCCAAATCTATTCTATCGAAAGTATAAGTTTTTCCTGTGCTGAAATTTACGGCGCCGGTTGAGCATGTTAAGGTATTTCCAATACTTCCAATAGTTAGTCCTGCCGGAAAATTCAGAGTAACTCCGCTTATATTAATGATTCCAACATTGGTAAGAGTCATAGAGGAAATAAAATTAACAGTACCTGATGTTCCAGCCGTTGTTCCTGAAATATTATAAACTGAACCTGCTAAAAAATTAATAGCGGTAGTATAAGAGGTAAATGTCCCAGCCCCGCTTATACTGCCTGATATATTGTAGGTCGCAACAGAAGAATTTCCTAACTGAAAAAATGCTCCTGAGGAAATACTTACACTTCCTGCAATTGAAAAAGTACCGGAGTTTACTGATACCATTATCGTTCCTGCTGTAATATTTACTGCACCGCCAATCAAATTATTATATCCATTTGTAAACTGAGTTAAATTATTAGAGCTTTTATTAATTGTTCCGCTATTATTAATTGAAGCCGAGCAGCTGGAAACAGTTGCAGTCTGAATATTAAAAATATTATTATTATTTATCACCCCGGCATTACTTATGGTGCCGGCAGTCCAATTAATCGTTCCGCTGTTATTTATAGTCTTAGTAACACCAAAAGCATTGAAACTAATATCCACAACTGAGCCGGAAAGAAAATTAAAAGGTCCTGTACCGGTAAAGTTACCACCTGTAACAGTCATATTGCCATTCAGACTAATTGTATCGCTTCCATTGATTGTTCCGTTTGTTGTAATAGAAGTAAATTGAAACTTCTGCCCTGAGTTAAAGTTAATTATCCCTCCACCCGTAAGTGAAAGCGAAGAGCCGATTGCCGTTACAATTACCCCCACTTGTAAATTTATTGTTCCGCCTGCCGTAGATAAATTTCCAATATTCGTTATTGTTCCACCTGAATTAAATGTTAATATTCCATTGTTAACAGAAGTACCCCCAGTAATATTGTAAACAGAACCTGATAAAAAATTAATATTTGTTGTGCTTCCAGTGAGACTTCCCGCTCCGCTTATATTACCCGTTATATTAAAAGTCGAGTTTGAAGTATTGCCAAGTTGTAAAAAGCACCCGGATGAAACATTAATATTTCCTGCTACTGAGTAAGTTCCCGTAGCAACAGATGGCATTAATGTTCCCGAAGTTATGTTATAAACTGCTCCAATATTATTTGTAAAATTTCCTAAGATTTGAGTAATAGTATTTGATGATTTATTTACAGTGCCATTATTAATAATTCCCACATAGGTAGTATTCGCTGTGCCGCTAATATTAATTATAAAGTTATTAAGAATTGTTCCTGAACCGGAGATACTATTAGCTATCCAATTTATAGTTCCGTTATTAATAAAATTCCTATCGCAAGTAATTCCATTGTTAAAAATAACACAAACTCCACCTGGATTTAATTTAATCCCTCCTGTTCCAGTCAATGAGCCTGAGCTAAGTGAAAGCGAATCGCTAACAAATATACTGTCAGTTCCGGTGATAGTCCCAAGCACAGATACCTTTTGAAAATTAAAAGTTTTCCCTGTATTAAGTATTAAAGTCCCTCCACCTCCTATAGTAAGTACTTGTCCGTAAGCTCCCACGGTTAAGCCTGAGGGCAAAGTAATATTCCCACCACCAAGAACCATTGAGCCTATATTTGTTAAAGTCATTCCCGGTGTAAATGTCATTATCCCTGTAAGCGGGTTTGTATTTCCTGTGATATTATAAATACATGCCGCAGAAAAATTTACTGCCGTAGTGTAAGAAGAAACATTTCCTGCTCCTGAGATAGATGAGTTTACTGTATAAGTTATAAATCCGTTGTTCCCAAACTGTAATGTTGCTCCTGCAGAAATATTGAAAGTACCATTTATCGTTGGAGAGCCGGAGCTTTGAGACATTGTCAGATTTCCGGTCTGTATATTTATGACGGTAGAGTTTTGAAAACTCCCGAAGAAAATATTTTGAGTATTTGTAGAGCTTTTTGTAACTGTTCCGGTATTATTAAAAGTCGGGTTAAACGAAGCCCCGAACGATGTTTGAATATTAAGAATATTATTATTATTAAAAGTGCCTGCACCATTAATTGTCCCGTTATTCCAGTTAAAAGTCCCTGAGTTATTTACGGTTCTATCAAAAACAACAGTGGAGTTAGACATAGATGCAGTTCCCCCCGAGGCAATATTTAAAAAGCCAGTACCGCCAATGGTTCCATTCTGAAAATCAGCCGTTGCCAACGATGAAATGAAAATATTGCCTGCGCCATTTATTGTACCGACCAAAGTAAGGTCATTGCCTGCGCCATTCACAATCGTTAAAGAATCTCCTGCATTAATGCTAACCGTTCCGCTAACTACCATTTGGTCTAATACTGCTTGAACATTCAAAGTCATGGTAATGCCAAAAGGAATTGTAATAACACCTGAAGAAAAACTGGGAGGAACAATTGTGTTAACCCAAGCTGCTCCGCTATACTGCTGCCAGACTCCTGTACTATCCCACTTCCCTGACCTGTACGCCTGATAGTCTCCTGCGGTTTGAGCATATGAAGATTGAAATAGTAAAATTACGATAATTGCTATCAGGGAGATGATAATTAATTTTCGTTTTACAAAAGTTATAATCAGTTGTTGAATGTTCATATCGAGAAAAATATTATTTAATTGCTTACAAAATATCAATAATAGCATGTCTTATACAAAGAAGGTTTTCTTCGAATGTTTAAAAAAATTATTAGAGATTAACAACATTTGCAATCTAAGTGCTTGTTATAAAAGCTGGTTACAAATTTAAAATCTATATTTCATGTTGTAATTAATGTTTTTGGAAAGATTTTTACGATTGTTTTGAGATTTTTAAATCGACTTACATTTATTACTTGACCTTTTTAAATTTGTAATAATTTTAACAAAAGAATTTGCTAAGATTTTATAATACTGCCTCAAGAACAATTGAAGACTTTAATCCGATAGAATCCGGCAAGGTACAAATGTATTGCTGCGGACCGACAGTTTATGGTTTTCAACACATCGGTAACTTCCGATCGTTTTTCTTTGAAGATATTTTAAAAAGAGTTTTGCTTTATAATGGTTATGATGTACATCATGTAATGAATATTACAGATGTTGGGCACTTAACTTCCGATGAAGATTTCGGCGACGATAAAATGGAAAAGAAAGCTGCCGAAGAGGGCAAAACAGTTTGGGAAATAGCCAAGTTTTATACCGATGTTTTTATGACAGATATGAAGCTGTTGAATATTATTCCCGCTTCAGAATTCCCAAGAGCTACCGATTACATAAATGAACAGATTGAAATGATAAAAGAACTTGAAGCCAAAGGCTTTACATATGTAACTTCCGACGGAGTTTATTACGATACATCAAAATTTCCCGATTACGGAAAAATGGCGCGCCTCGATATTGAAGGACTTCGCGCAGGTGAACGTGTTGAATTTTCAGAGGAGAAAAAAAATCTAACTGATTTCTCTGTATGGAAATTTTCTCCAAAGAATGAGCAAAGACAAATGGAATGGGAATCTCCATGGGGAAAAGGTTTTCCCGGATGGCATCTTGAGTGCTCGGCAATGAGTAAGAAATTACTCGGCAATCATTTTGATATTCATTGTGGCGGAGTTGACCATATACCTGTTCATCATACAAATGAAATCGCCCAGTCTGAAGCTGCTAACGGAGAAAAATTTGTGAATTATTGGATACATGGGGAATTTCTTCTGATGGGTGAAGATAAAATGTCAAAATCAAAAGGTGGCACGGTTACTATATCACGATTGAAAGATCAGGGCTTTGACCCAATGCATTACAGATATTTTTTACTAAATGCGCACTACAGAAAAAAATTAAACTTCAGTGAAGAAGGTTTGCAGGGAGCAAAAAATGCCTATGAAAAATTAAAAGAAAGAATTTTATCTCTTAAAGAAAAAGCTCTTACTGAAGACATTCAGGAATTATCAAACGATTACAAAGAAAAATTTACTGATAAAATTAACAACGATTTAGGAATTACCGAAGCGCTTGCTGTATTATGGAACATGCTTAAAGATGACAGCCTCTCTGCAAAAAAAAGATTGGAGCTTGCTTATGATTTTGATAAAGTGTTTGGTCTTGGCTTAGATAAAATTACAAAGGAAGAAAATTCCGATGCTCCCGATGAAGTAAAATCACTTGCCGAGCAAAGAGTACAGGCAAAGAAAGATAAAAACTTCGCGCTCTCCGATGAACTCAGAAATAAAATAAAAGAGCTCGGATACGAGCTGAAAGATACAAAAGACGGATATGAAGTGAAGAAGGTGTAGCTACTGAAAACCTTACCTTATTATACTATAAAACTTACTTCCCAACATTTTTCAAACAAAGTTTTTCAGTAACCCACCCTTTAGGGCTAAACTTTTCAAAACCATATTTCTTCATAAATTCATCATACTCTTCTTTAAAACTTTTCTTTTTATGGTGTTCTTCCTGATTTTTAATATACTCTCTTACTTTAGTGTATTTGACTCACTAACAGATACTGCAAAATATTCCTTAGCCCATTCAAATTTTCTATTCAACAAATTATTCTTATTTCTCCAATGAGAGCTTTCACCTTTAATTAAGTTTATAACTTTTGCAATCGATTGGTCATTGTTTAACGAAATTAATAAATGTAGATGGTCTTCAATTCCGTTTATTGAATCCAGGTAAATATCATTTAGTTTACAATATTCTTTAATATGTTTATAAAGAATATCTTTCAATTCATGAGTAACTAAATTCTCTCTGTTCTTTGTTCCCCAAATACAGTGAACCCAAATTTTTACGAATGACATTTGCTAATTTTTGTTTTGCCCTAAAGGGCAGCCTTTTTACTTTTCATACCCCACCCTAAAGGGTGGGGTTACTGTAAGACTGATGCTCTAACTCCCGGATTAGGAACGACAATTTCGTTCCTAATCCTTGCTACATTTTTTCATTAACCTCACCCTTTAGGGTGGGGTTAATGCTCTAATGAAACCCTTCATGGCTTCTCAAATCCAGTCAAGCTATACTATACATTACCCAATTACACTTTTCACTATCTCGACGAACTCCCAAACTTCTTGGAATTTATTGTACAACGGTGTTGGAGCGATGCGAATCACGTCGGGCTCGCGCCAGTCGCAGATGACGTTGTTTGCAATTAATTTATTGAACACTTCTTTTCCATTCCGGGAAAACTTTAATGAGAGCTGACACCCTCTTTGGTCCGGGTCTGCCGGAGTTAAGATTTCCAGCTTTTCTGTAATCTCATTTTCAACGAGTAAATATTCCAGATAGCCCGTTAGCTTTTTACTTTTCGCTCTTAAGTTTTTTATACCTGCTTCTTCAAAAATATCGAGCGATGCTTTCAATGATGCAAGTTGTAAAATCGGAGGATTGCTAAGCTGCCAGCTTTCAACTGTTGGTATCGGAACGAAATCCGGCTTCATTAAAAATCTTGTGCCTTTATCATTTCCCCACCAGCCTTCAAAGCGCGGAATGTTTTTATTGTTGTGATGCCTCTCGTGAATGTAGCAGCCGCCGATTGCGCCGGGTCCGCCATTAACATATTTATAATTACACCATACGGCGAAGTCAACATTCCAGTCATGAAGCTGAACGTCAATATTCCCCGCAGCGTGAGCTAAATCAAAACCTACCATACATCCTTTCTTATGCCCCGCCTCTGTAATTTTTTTCAAATCGAATAATTGCCCAGTGTAATAATTCACACCGGCAAACATTATCATAGCAATTTTATCTCCATCATGTTCAATCACATCAAGTATGTCCTCTGTTTTTATGTACGTCTGATTTTCTTTTGGGAAAATTTCTATAAGTGAATCTTCATTGTATCCATGAAATCTTAACTGAGATTTTACTGCATACTGGTCAGATGGAAACGCAGTTCCCTCTATAAAAATCTTGTTTCGTTCAGCCGTTGGTTTGTAAAATGAAACCATCATTAAATGAATATTAACAGAAAGCGTATTCATATTCACGACTTCGTTTTCCTTCGCTCCTACAAGATGCGCAGTCTGCTTAGTTAAAAATTCGTGGTATGGAAGCCAGGGATTTCGTGCTTCGGTTACACCCTCAATGCCCATCAGCTCCCAGTCCTTCAATTCCTGCTCTACATAAGCACGAACTGTTTTCGGTTGAAGACCGAGCGAATTACCGCAGAAATAAATCTGTTCTTTTTTAACTCCATCTTTCTGCCCATTAGTAGGTATAAAAAATTTATCACGGAAATTTTTTTGCGGATCGTTTGTATCCTGCTCGATTGCAAATTTCTTATCGGTTGAATAGTTCATGTATTATTATTTGAAAGCAAAGTTAAGATTGTTTTAGATTGTTAAAAAGTCATTCTGATTTCAGAATCATAGTAACATTATTGTTACATTTTGTAACACAGATTCCTATGATTTTTATGATGGAACAGATAATTTTAATTGTAAAATTATTGTCACATTTTCATTTTACTCGACCTGACAGGATTGAAAACCTGTCAGGTCCGTTAAATATAAAGTCGCTTTATTGTTACATTTCATTTTCCAAAATTCATCACACTAATTATTTTGACGGGTTTTTGATGGATTTTATTTCCCTTTGAAACTTCAACCACCCCCTACCCTCCCGCCTTTGGCGGGAAAGGCTCTACTTCGTAAGCTATCAATTTTGAAATTCATCACATTAATTTCTTTGACGAATTTTCGAAGGATTTTATTTCCGTTACATTGTAAAAACAATACCGGATTTTTCATCCATCTTTTTTTCGTTTCAATTGCTGAGTTTCTGACGGATTCTTCTGCAAAATAAGGGTTTGTTTCCAGGCATTCAGGGCGCCCGCTCCCTGAACCGAAGGTTCAGTCGGCAAAGTAAAGAATTGAAGAATTCAATTCTTTACTTTGCCGGAGTCCCGCTGAAAGCGGGACGGAGCGGCGCCCTGTTTTTATATCTTAAAGACCTGATAGGTCTTTAAGCCTGTCAGGTCGGCTATACAATATTTTTTATGATTGGATGACCCAAAGGGTACCCCCCGCCCGAGTTTATCTCGCACTTGTTGCTGGGCGGGAATGACAACGTTAAAAATATAATAACTTTAATTTTCTTTGTAAAGAATTTTCTGCCTATTAGTAGGGTGAAATAAAAAAGTTTGGCATAATTTTTTAAATAACATTAATTATTCTTTATTCATTATTAATTACAAAAATTGTTTTTATCTTTGCAGTACACTCAACATTTTTAATTACATGGCAAATTTTCGTGTCGGCTTCGGCTACGATGTTCATAGACTTGTTAAAGGAAGAAAGCTTATTCTCGGCGGCGTGGAAATTCCGCACACAAAAGGACTCGATGGACACTCAGATGCAGATGTTTTGCTTCACGCAATTTGCGATGCAATTCTTGGCGCATGCGGATATAAAGATATAGGGCATCAGTTTCCAAACACCGATAATAAATTCAAAGATATTTCAAGCTTAATTTTACTTGAGCAATCTTACAAATTAATTAAGAAAAAAAATATCGTATAGAAAATATTGACTGCGTAATTATTCTTGAAGAGCCTAAGATTTATAAGCACACCGAACAGATGAAAGAGAAAATTTCTAAAATTCTTAAGACTAAAAACATATCTATAAAAGCCACCACCTCAGAGGGCTTGGGATTTGTAGGAGCAAAAAAAGGTTGCTCGGCATACTGCACTGCACTCTTATATAAATCATAATGAGCTATACTTACTCTGAGATTACAGATTTAATTGCCTCGCAAAAATCTTTTCTCAAAAAAAAATACGGACTTACGAAGATAGGAATTTTCAGCTTCAGAGAGAAAAAATCAGGCGTGTACGAAGTTGATTTTATCGTTTCATTTGAAAATCCCATTGGTATAATGTTTGTTGATTTTTGTGAGTTCCTTGAGAGTATACTCAATATAAAAGCAGAAGTAATTACTGAAGAAGGATTTGAAAATCTTAAAGATGAAGCTTTAAAAAACGGAATAAAGAATAAGATAAAATATGTTTGAG
Source organism: Ignavibacteria bacterium (assembly GCA_038225955.1). GTDB lineage: Bacteria > Bacteroidota > Ignavibacteria > Tepidaquicellales > Tepidaquicellaceae > JAFDZO01. The sequence goes on from JBBRQV010000007.1 coordinate 27,869, forward strand.
CGCGAAGATAAAATAATTGCAAAAGAAATTATTGAATCGTTTGATAAAATTTTTGAAGAGGTAAAAGATATTGATTACGATAATTTCAAAAACGACTCTGTAAAAATCCGTTCTCTATTATCAGAGATAGAATTAATCGGAAATAATTGTCAGCAAATTACAGGTGAGTTCAGACTAACAAATGAAGATGTAAATTGGAATTACTTAATCAAAACAAGAGCGCGGCTCTCGCATACGGTTTTATCACCGGTAAACACTGATGTCTTATGGACATTGATTAAAAACGACTATCCTGAAATAAGGAATAACATTTCGAAATTATTCTAAATAATTTTAAATTATTAACCCATAAAATTTTTGATAAATATATTAAAATCTGATATTGAGTTATCGAACTTCACAACAATAAAACTTGGCGGAACTGCAAAATACTTCGCACAATTTAATAACGTTTACGAGCTGAGAGAACTACTAAACTTCGCGAAAAAAGAAAACTTAAAAATTCAGATAATCGGCGGAGGAAGTAATATCATTTTTCCTGATGAAGGATTCAAAGGACTTGTTTTAAAAAACCATATTAAAGAACTCGAGTACGAAGTAAACAACGATGAAGTAATAATAAAAGCAGGCGGCGGCGGAAACTGGGATGACTTTGTTTCGTTCTGCGTTAACGAAGGCTTGCAGGGAATTGAATGCCTCTCCGGAATTCCCGGAAGCATCGGCGCAACTCCGATTCAAAACGTAGGAGCATACGGACAGGAAATATCAGATGTAATTCTTGGTCTTCGCGCATTGAGAGTTGAAGACAATTCAATTGTTACATTTAATAGTGAGGAATGCAAATTCGCATACCGGAACAGTATTTTCAAAAACGAACAAAAAAATAAATACATTATCGTTGAAGTTATTTTTAAATTAAAATTAAATGCAGAGCCCCAGTTAAAATACAAAGAGCTTGCTGATGAGATTCAAAAAGAAAATGATTATCAGAATATTTCAAATGCGGATAAACTGAAATTCGTAAGGTATAAAGTTATTGAAATAAGAAAAAGAAAATCGATGGTGATTGATAAAAGTGATGAGAATACAGTTTCATGCGGTTCGTTTTTTATGAATCCTGTTTTGAGTGACGAAGATTATAAAAAATTTGATGAAAATCTTTTTCACTTCCCGATTAAGCCGAAAGTCTTTAAAACAGACAACGGATATAAAATACCTGCAGCATGGCTGATAGAGCATGCCGGTTTTCACAAAGGTATGAATAAAAACGGAGCAGCTATTTCCGATAACCATTCTTTAGCATTAATTAATAAAGGGTGCAGCACAAAAGCCCTTTTGGAACTGGCTCACGAAATTGAAACAAAGGTTCAGCAGTTATTTGGAATTAAATTGCATACAGAGCCTGTTATAGTAAGCAGCTAAACGGCAGAATTTAATCACTGATAATTTTGCCGAAATACTTTATTTTAAATAGTATTTATAAAACATAAGTGTCAAATAGTCCTCTCGAAAGTACGAAACGCGATGTAAACTTATTAAGAAGAGTCTCTGCAGGAGATGAATCCGCCATTGGCGAACTTTACGATTTTTATTCCAAGTATTTATATACCACAATTTACTTCATTTTAAAGAACGAACCTGAAGCCGAAGATGTGCTGCAGGAAGTCTTTTTTTTAATATGGGATAAAATAGATACTTATGACGAGCGTTTGGGAAATCCAATTTCATGGATGACTCGTATTTCAAGGAACAAGGCTATAGACAAGCTGCGTGCAAAGAAACAAAGTTCGGATATCGATGAAACTAACGAGACATTGATAATTGACCTTAACGAGGACTATAAAAAAAGTAACCCTGAATTCATAGCGGCGGCAGGGCAGGAACAAAAAGAAGTACTGGAAGCTATAAAAGAATTAGACGAGGTTCAGAGACAACTAATAGAGTATGCCTATTACAAAGGCTTCTCACATTCGGAACTCTCAGAGCATTTTAAAATTCCTTTAGGAACAGTCAAAACAAAAGTAAGAGCAGCGATGACTTTCTTAAGAGAAAGATTGAAGCACTTAAATTAATAAAGAGTAAAAAGCGAAAAAAAGATATAGGTAAAGAAATGAAAGACGATATAATATTAAATTCGATTGGCGCCCTTAGTGAACCTGAAAAGGAAAAACTATTTTCATCCCTCAAAGAAGCGGGATTTGGAGATGTATTTTTTGCTTCGGATGTAAATAACATTATTGAAAAAATTAATAACGCCATACTAAATAATTCAAGCAGATTGAAAACTCCTTCTGCCGGATTGAAGGATAAAATAATGGCAAGAATAAAAGCCTCACCACGTAAAGAAGAGCACAAAGATTTTGATTTCAAATTTGCAGATTCAACAGGCGATTGGTTTGACCATCCTCTTGTAAAGGCAGTACAGGTGAAAGTCTTATCCGTAAATAAAGAAAATAATTATGCAATGCTTATGATGAAGGTACCTGCAGGAAATGAATTCCCCGAGCATCACCACTCAGCTCCTGAAGAATGTTTAATTCTTGAAGGAGATTTTCAGGCAGAAGGCAGAGTTTTAGGTCCCGGTGATTTCCATCACGCCGAGCCAGGTACAGACCACGGCAAGCTTTATACCCGTACGGGAGTGACTTTATTATTGGTTGTAAATCCCGCAGATTACAGTCTATAGTTCTTCATAAATTTCGATTTACATAAAACAATTTTTGTTTTGGGGTGCTGGTTTTTATTCCTAAATACCGGCTGAGATTATACCCACGAACCTGATCCGGTTAATACCGGCGTAGGAATAACATTCTATTCAATGCTTATAACTTTCTTATTTTTTCAGGTTCAAGAAAGTCATAGGCGTTTTTTATTTTATTCAAATTTATTTAACATGAAATCTTTTTTATTTCTTTGTTCTTTATTTTTTATATACTCAGGGATTGTGTTCTCACAGGAGGTACAACCCCCGACGCCAATGCCGCGCTTGGAAGATGACTCAACAGCTTACAAAACGCAGACAATTGAAGTTGATGCATTAAAAGGTATCGAGAGGAAAACTCCGATCACTTTTCAGGATATTAAGCGTGATGAAATCACCGAGAAATACTGGATGCAGGACTTACCAATGTTCCTTAACGGAAAGACAAGCATTAATTCTTATTCGGAATCCGGCGCTTCAATCGGTTACTCTTACCTATCCATTCGTGGATTTGACCAGCGCAGAGTTTCTATTTTAATAAACGGCTCTCCGCAAAATGATGCAGAAGATCAGCAGGTTTACTGGGTAGATTTATCCGATATAACTTCTTCAGTTGAAAATATTCAAATTCAAAGAGGTATCGGAACCGCTCTTTACGGTACATCTTCCATCGGAGGTGTGATAAATATTCAGACAATCGATTACACTAAAAGAAATTTTCTTAATGTTGATGTCGGTTCAGGCGATTACAATTCAAAGAGATATTCATTAGAATACTCATCGGGACTTGCTCAAAACAATATGGGGTTCTATGCTAAGTTTTCAAAAACTACAACTGACGGATATAGAAATCAATCATGGTCAGACCACTGGTCATACTTTATCGGAGCAACAAAACTTTTCAAAAACTCTACTTTAAAGATGAATGTTTATGGCAGTCCGATAAAAAATCATCTTGCATACCTTGGCGTTACAAAAGATTATCTTGATGGGACCGTAACAGGAAATCAGTTGAACGACAGACGCTACAATCCGCTTACCTACAGCGATGAAACCGATAATTATCATCAGCCGCATTATGAATTAATTTATAACTGGCAGCCCTTTAACAATGTTTACATTTCAAACACATTGGCTTACACCCGCGGCGAGGGATATTTTGTAACATCGTTCCCGGCAATATGGGGATATGATTTTTCTTACTTCAGATTGAATCCGTTCTTTACTTCTGATACAACTACGTTCAATTCTTTATACTACCAGCATAATCCTGACGGAACAATTTATCACGACCCTGCAAATGGTTATGTTGTTGATAAGAGCGATATCATAACAAAGTTATATGTAAACAATAATGATTACGGCTGGTACCCTAAGGTGCAGATTGCTCATAATAACGGCAAAGGAACATTGTTAATAGGTGGTGAGATGCGCTTGCATAAATCAGAACACTACGGCGAAATCTCTTTTGCAAATGCGCTGCCTGACCGCACTCCGCCTAACTATCAATACTATTATTACAACGGCAAGAAGCGTACACTTTCTGTTTACGCAAACGAAGTTTACGATTTCAGTAAATTTGTAACCGGTATGGTCGGTGTGCAATATGCAAACCACAGATACTCATTAGACTACGACAGATTTAAGCCATATACATTTGATGTTAACTATGATTTTATAACTCCAAGAATTGGATTAAGCGTTTTGACATATTATAATCTCAGATTCTTCGGAAACGTTTCTTATGCAAAGCGTGAGCCAAGACTGAAAGATATTTATGATGCAGAGAGTCCATACTCTGTCCCAAATTTTCAGACAGTCGATACAGTGAAAAAGGTTTACTCGAATCCCCTTGTAAAGCCCGAAGAAATGATTGACTACGAATTCGGTATTAATTTTAAAACCCCCGCTACCAATGCAAGTTTAAACTTTTACCTTATGGATTTCAGCAATGAAATTGTAAACAACGGTCAGCTTGATAACGTCGGACAGCCGATAAATGGTAACGCAGGAAAATCAATTCACAGAGGAATTGAATTTGAGTATTCATTCATACCGTTCTATTTATATAAAGGACTAAGCAATTTTTCAATCGAGTACAACATAACTTTATCGGATAATTATTTTAAAGAATATACTGAAATTCTTGGAAGAGATTCAATCGGCGGAATAATTTACGGAAACGATTACTCGGGAAATAAAATTTTATTAAATCCTTCTGTACTCGGAAATCTAACTTTAAATTATCTTGATAAAGGAGCTTTCAGCGCATACATAACAATGCAGCACGTTGGCAAACAGTATCTTGATAACTCAGAGAACGAGAGAAAAAATTCGGCAGCGACTCAGGTAGCAGGTTACGTAAACAAAACAATCGAACCATACATAGTTTTCAACGGCGGAATTTCATATAACTTTATGAATCTTATTTCAGATAAGTCGTTAAGAAAATCAATAAAGAATTTTGACATCGAGCTGAAGGTAAATAATATTTTTGATAAGCTTTACACTCCGACAGGAAGCGTAGATGGATACGGAACTCCGTACTGGATTCCCGCCGCTACAAGAAATTTTTATGTGAATGCGAAGATAGGATTTTAAGAATTCAGAATGTAAAATTCAGAATTCAGAATTAAAACATTTACGGAATAATGCTTTTAACCTGCTTGATAAAAATTGAGCAGGTTTTTTATTGTGCAAAGTTTCCTAAATAACAGCATTGAGAATTTAACATAGATAAATTAATTTATAAACATATCTTTATTAGGAATTAATGTGTAGTATAATATAAAAATGAAAACAAAAACTTGATAATGAAAATAATATTAATTTCGTTACTGCTAGGATTGTTTAGTCCCTGTTTTGCGCAAAGTGATACAGTAAACCTGAATACGCCGGCAGTCTTTTCAATAACTTTTTATGAGAGCAAAAAATCATTTTTTGGTTTAAATGCCAATACAACTTATAATGAAGTCTATCTGGATTTGCTTACTAAAGATTTTATCACGATCAGAAAAAAGTTTTCTGATGTCAATCATCCAAATGCTGTTTCAAGGTACGTAAGAATTCCTTTGAAAAATATTAAATCATTGGGATATGCAACGGGCACTCAGGAAACTTTTGGAGCTTTACTGGGAGCGGGAATCGGAATTGCAGGGGGAACGCTGATTGCTGTCCTTACAAAAATTGCAGACAATAAACAATTTGATTCTAAATTTGAACCGGGAACTATCAGCTCTATTACACATCCAATTATGGCATTTGGCGGTGCCGGAGCTTTACTGGGATATCTTTTCGGAGGATATTTGAATAAATATGAAAGTACTGACTTGACGATATATGATAATGATAATGAAAATGAAAAAAAGTTTATGGAAATAAAAAAAATTGTTGATAAGGGAATAAATTACTCAAAGAAAAAATAATACAGAAACCCCCCAAAATATAAGCTATTTTTAAACATTTGTAAATCCTTTAATAACTATTATCTTTAAAGTTTTGTTTAATTGTTATATGTTTACAAAGCTATTTTTAGAAATTAAAGAATTTAATTGGACATATCTGGTACTGACGCCGTCGGCTCTCAACAAGAGGCTAACGGAAAAACCGATTCGGACTATCACAGTAGTAATTCTCCCCACGGTAAATCAAACTTAAAATACCTTCTTACATTAAGCCTCGGCGCGCTTGGCGTTGTCTATGGAGATATAGGAACAAGCCCTTTGTATGCGTTGCGAGAATGCTTCAGCGGACATTACGGTCTTACCCCGAGCCACGATAATGTTCTAGGAGTTTTATCACTCATTTTCTGGTCACTCATTATTGTTGTAACGATAAAATATCTTGTTGTAATTTTGCGTGCAGATAACGATGGCGAGGGCGGCATACTTGCCTTAATGGCATTGGTAAAACCCTCCGGAAAATCCAAAGCATCGATGATAATCGTTTCGCTTGGGATTTTCGGCGCATCCTTATTATACGGCGATGGTGTTATCACTCCTGCTATTTCTGTTTTATCTGCGGTTGAAGGGTTAAATATAGCTACGCCTTTTTTTGAACCTTATGTTATTCCGCTTACAATAGTAATTTTATTTTGTCTTTTTGCAGTACAGAAAAAAGGCACAGGTAGTGTAGGGAAGATGTTCGGTCCCATAATGATATTATGGTTTTTTACTCTGGCAGTACTTGGAATAAAAGGTATTGCATCAAATTTTGAAGTATTAAAATCAGTTAATCCATACTATGCTGTAATGTTTTTCGTGCATAACGGCTATGCAGGTTTCATTGTATTAGGTTCAGTATTTCTTGTAATGACAGGCGGTGAAGCTTTGTACGCCGATATGGGGCATTTCGGAAGAAAACCGATTCGTTTGGCATGGTTTACCCTTGTACTTCCATGTTTGTTTTTAAATTATCTGGGTCAAGGCGCATTAGTACTCGGAAATCCGGAAGCATCTGAAAATCCGTTTTACTTATTAGCACCGCAGTGGACATTATACCCCATGGTAATACTTGCAACATTTGCAACGGTTATCGCATCGCAGGCATTGATTTCAGGTGCATTCTCTTTGACTTTCCAGGCAATACTTTTAGGTTATTTACCAAGATTAAAAACAATTCATACATCAGAGCACGAGAGAGGACAAATTTATATTCCTCAGTTGAACTGGGCATTATTTTTTGCAACGATTGCATTGGTATTCAGCTTTAAAACATCCAGCAATCTTGCTGCAGCTTATGGTATTGCAGTAACAACTACTATGGTTATTACTACTGTACTTGCATTCTTTGTAATGACAAGACTATGGAAGTGGTCAAAAATTACAGCAGTTGCAGTAACAGCATTTTTCTTTATGATTGATATTTCGTTTTTCGGAGCTAATCTTTTGAAGTTCTTTAATGGAGGATATGTACCTATTGCAATGGGATTTGTAATATATCTAATGATGATGACCTGGCACAGTGGCAGAAAAGCATTACACCATAAAATGACGGAACAGACTCAATCTATTGAAAATTTTATAGATGAATTTATGAGTATCCGCATGATGTCTATTCCGGGAGCGGCTGTATATATGTCAAGCAATATAAACGGAACACCTCCGCCATTGATATTAAATATCAAACACAATAAATTATTGCACAAACTTGTTGTAATTTTAACTATAAAGATTTCAAAAGTACCAAGAGTAAAAGAAGAAGACCGGATAACTCTTCAAGAGCATGCAGAAGGATTTTATAAAGTTGTTGCAGATTATGGCTTTATGGAAGCACCCGACATAAATAAAATTCTTGAACTTTTAAAAACAAAAGGTGTAGACCTTAATGTAGAAAGAACTACGTTCTTTTTAGGAAGAGAAACACTTATAGTTACAGATAAACCGGGACTAAGGAGACTGAAGAATAAATTATTTGTTCTGATGTCCAATAATGCCCAGAGAGCAACTGAATTCTTCAAACTCCCTATCAACAGAGTATTTGAAGTCGGCTCTCAGGTAGAAATATAATTTTAATAAACATCCACAGGTAAAAATGTCGTTTAGTAAAGGTGAAGATAATCTTCGCATGACTTTGTTTGAAGAGTTTAAAGCTTCTTTAAAGACTGTCGAAGCAGAGGAGATATTTGATTTAATTATTTTCAGACCCGTATCATTTGTATTTGTAAAACTGATTTATAACACCAACATTACTCCGAATCAGATTTCAATTGTTGCAATGATTATAGGAGTGCTTGCAGGTCTGACTTTTTCATTAGGCGCGCATACATATTTTATTGCCGCATCCCTATTGTATTTTACGTCTAATACTTTAGACTGCGCTGACGGGCAATTAGCAAGATTAAAGAAAAACGGAACGCTACTTGGCAGAGCTATTGACGGATTTATTGATTACGTAGTATCCAGCACAATTTATATTTGTCTGGGTATAGCTGTTGCAAAACTAACAGGAAGCGGGCTTACGGGAATTTTGCTTTGCGTAGGAGGCGGTGTTTCTGCAGCTATACAGGCATTTTATTTCGACTTCTACCGTAATTCCTTTTTACAATATGTCCACGGAATGTCTTCTGATGTTAATGATGAGATAAGAGAATTTGAAGAGGAAAAAGAAAAATTAAAAAATGTTTCCGGAAGACCGGTTGAAAAACTTCTGATAAATTCCTACCTGTTTTATTCACGCAGGCAGTCTTCATTGGTAAGAAGCAAAACTACATTCACGGTTACTCCTGAGCAATATTACAAAGATAACAGATTGCTTTTAAGATTATGGAGCTGGTTAGGCTCTACGACTCACATGGTAATGCTTATGTTCTTTTCAATTATAAATAGAATCGATTTATATCTGATTATGAATATTACAATTTGCAATATTTATTTTGTAATTATTTTAATTATGCAAAAAAACGTTTTAAAAAAATACGAGGTGCAAAAATAATGCAGGCAATTATTCTTGCTGCAGGTCTTGCAAAAAGATTGAGACCGCTTACTGATACTACTCCTAAATGCCTGCTTGAAGTCGGCGGGAAAAACCTTCTTCATCGCACGATGGAGAATGTAATTGCAAACGGAATTACCGAGTTTGTCTTTGTTACCGGCTATAGGGAAGGGATGATTGTTAATTATCTGAAGGAATATTTTCGTGATTACAAAATTGATTTTATTTCTAACCCGGGGTATGCAAACAATAACAACTCGTACTCGCTTTGGATGACAAAGGATTTTATAAAAGATGATATAATTTTACTGGACAGCGATATTTTATTTGATAAAGGAATTATAAAAGAACTTCTCGATTCAAAACATAAAAACTGTCTTGCTGTAAACTTTGAAGCTGAACTTGATGAAGAGCAGATAAAGGTTGTACTGGATGGCAAAAAGAAAATTCTTGAGATAAGCAAAGTAACTGATTTAAAAAAATCAGCGGGAGAATCTATAGGAATAGAAAGATTTTCATTTGCATTTATGAAAGAACTTTACAAGGTGCTTGACCGTAAAATAGAAATAGAAAATAATGTAAATGAGTTTTACGAAAAGTCTTTTGAAGAAGTTATACAATCGAACGAAACAGACAACGAAAGGAACAGTATATACGCAATTGATGTTTCACATTATAAGTGTATGGAGATAGATACAGTTGAAGATTACGAACGCGCAAAAAATTTGAGTATTTAAGATACGAATACATTTACAACAACTATTAACATTAAAAGAATAATTGAGTAACTATTACAGAAGACCAAGTTTTGGTGGGTTTGGAATGTTTCCCCCCGTGATAAAAATGCTTTTAATTTCAAACATAGGAATTTATATCGTTCAGTTTTTAATCGCGAACGATATTTTTCTTAATAATATGCTTGTAAGATATTTTTATTTATGGCCTTTAAATTCCGCCGGTAATCAACCAATATTTTTACCCTGGCAGCTTGTATCGTACATGTTCCTCCATGGGGGATTTACACATTTGCTTTTCAACATGTTTGCCCTATGGATGTTTGGGATGGATATAGAAAATTTATGGGGAACAAAACGATTTTTAATATATTATTTCCTTTGCGGCATCGGAGCAGGCATTGCAAATTTATTCATTGCTCCTTTGTTCGGGCCAACGGGACCAACTATCGGAGCATCGGGAGCCGTTTACGGAATTCTCGTAGCGTTTGGATTTCTATTTCCTGATAGACCTATTTATTTATACTTCTTTGTTCCTATAAAGGCAAAGTACGTTGTTATTCTTTATATGGTAATTGAGTTCTTCTCTGCCAGCAACGGTTTAAATTCAGGCGTAGCCCACATTGCTCACTTAGGCGGAGGTATCATAGGATTCATTTATCTTCTTATTACTTATAAGAAATTAGGAAATTTTACTTTCACTAGTAAACCGAAAAATCCTTTTGCAAATACTCCTTCAAGCTCGGGATATAGAGAGGCACCTAAGATAACTCCGATTTATAGAAATGGTTCTGAAAATATGAAGAAGGCTAATTATACAGATTTACCGGAAACGGATTTTAAAGCTGAAACAGATGACAATCATAAACGCGCGCAGGAAAGAGTTGATACTGTTCTTGATAAGCTAAGCCAAGGTGGATACCAAAGTCTCAGCGAAGAAGAAAAAAGAATTCTATTTACGGAAAGCAAAAAATTACGATAGTTCATAAAAATTTATATGGAAGTTCTTGCTCAAAATATAAAATACTGCAACAGCTTAACGCAGTACTCGAGATTAAAAACGCGGGAAGTTTTTATTGGTGATGTTCCGCTCGGCGGGGATAATCCGATACGAATTCAATCAATGACTACGACTGATACAATGGACACAATCGGAACAGTTGAGCAATCGATTAGAATAATTGAAGCAGGTGGAGATTACGTACGTATCACTGCGCCGAGTATGAACGAAGCAAAGAATCTTGAGAATATAAAAAAAGAGTTAAGAGCGCGAGGATATAAAGCGCCATTGATTGCTGATATTCACTTTACACCGAATGCCGCAGAAATGGCAGCAAGAATTGTAGAGAAGGTCAGGGTTAATCCGGGCAACTACGCTGATAAGAAAAAATTTGCAGTGTATAATTATACGGATGACTTTTATGAGCATGAACTTGAACGTATAAGAGAAAAATTTTCACCGCTTGTAAAAATCTGTAAAGAGTACGGAACGGCTATGAGGATTGGAACAAATCACGGTTCACTCTCCGATAGAATAATGAGCCGCTACGGTGATACTCCGTTAGGAATGGTTGAGTCAGCATTAGAGTTTTTACGCATCTGCGAAGATTTAAATTACCACCAAATCGTGCTTTCAATGAAAGCAAGCAATCCACAGGTAATGATACAGGCGTACAGACTTCTTATTATTAAAATGCACGAAGAAGGTATGAACTATCCGCTTCACCTTGGAGTAACAGAAGCAGGTGACGGACTTGATGGCAGAATAAAATCATCAGTTGGTATAGGGACATTGCTTGAAGACGGTATTGGTGATACAGTTAGAGTTTCATTAACAGAAGAACCTGAGTTTGAAATACCTGTATGCAAGGAGCTTGTTGACAGATATGTGAGCAGAGGCAACTCAAAGGAAATAAAACCGATTGCTGATGAAACAGTTTTACCATACAATCCTTTAGAGTACACAAGAAGAAAAACTTTTGCAGTTGAAAAAATAGGTAATCATAATGTTCCGATTGTAATACTTACACCCAATGCAGACTTGATACAAAATGCTTCTTACTTAAATGAAGCCGGCTACGAGTACAATGCGGAGCTTGATAAATGGAACATTGCAGATATAGCTCCCGATTATATTTTCCTCAGAGGAAACGATATCGAGTATAAATTACCAGGTACACTTCATAAAATTTTTAATTACTCATTCTGGGATACACTCGAAGATAAGAAAGAATCTTTTCCGTTATTTAATCTTCATGAATATTTAGAAGCACCTGAAAAATCGCAACGATTAAATTTTTTAACGCTTACAACAGATGATATTTATTTCGGTGATTTAGAGTTTTTAAAGAATGAACCAAAATGTGTTATCGTTTTAACAAGCAATAACGAAAATTACTTTGCTGACGTTCGCAGAGCTTTTATAGAATTAATGAATAAAGGAATTGAAATTCCCATAGTGATAAAAAGAAATTATGAAAATATTTCCGAAGACAATTTAATGCTTTACTCCGCAACTGATTTCGGTGGATTATTAATTGATGGTTTCGGGGATGGTGTATGGCTTGAAGGAAATACAACCATCGAAACACAGAATCATACTTCATTCGGAATCTTACAGGCAACCCGTACAAGAATTTCAAAGACAGAATATATCTCATGTCCTTCATGCGGAAGAACTCTTTTCGATTTACAGGAAACGACTGCAAAAATCAGAAACAGAACGAACCATCTTAAAGGTGTGAAGATTGCAATCATGGGATGCATTGTAAACGGTCCCGGTGAAATGGCTGATGCTGATTATGGATACGTCGGCAGCGGTGTTGGAAAAATTACTTTGTACAAGGGAAAAGAAATTGTAAAAAGAAGCATTGATACGGATATTGCCGTTGATGAATTAATAGATTTGATAAAAGATAACGGCGACTGGAAAGAACTCGAAAATTGATGTAGAAAATTAAAATCCCTTCTGTTAACTTCCGTTAACTTCGAAACAAAACTTCACGCATGTCTACAAATAAAATTAAACAGGATCTTTCAGGAACAGCGTTTGTTGTAAATGTGTCACGCTCGGAAAAAGTAATGCTTAGCAAAGATATTTATTCAAAGCTTTGGATTACCGATGAATCCCGTAAATTATACGATGAGTTGAAAGTTCAGGTTTACGGCGACGATGATTTATTCATTAGCGCCCGCCACAGATTTTTTTATGAAAAACAAAAAGAGTTTATCAAGACTCATAAAAATCCGGTTATAATTAATGTCGGATCAGGTTTTACAAATTACCCGTACTTGCTTGAAGGAAACTTTGAATATGTTGAGATAGATTTAGAAAACATTATTTATTACAAAAAAGAAAGAGTAGAAAAATTTGTTCAGGAAGCATTAATGCCATACAGAGATGTTTACTATTATCCTATCGATTTAAGAAATGTTATTGATAGAGAATATTTACGCTCAAAGCTGAACGGAGCAATTGCTTCTTCAAGCCGCTCTATGATAATAATGGAAGGACTTACTTTTTTCCTAGATAAAGATACGTTGGATTTTTTATTCAAACTTCTTGGTTCATTACAGAAGAAGGGTTCAGAAATAGTCTTTGATTTCTGGAAGCCTGATGCAATGGATTATCCTGTTCTTCAAAAATTGAGAGCATATCTTGAAGGGCATTTCGGATATACATTAAAGGATTACACTTTGTTCGATAAGGATTACATTGAATCGAAAAAGGATTATGTCGTCAGCGAAATGAAAACAATTCAGGAAGTCGAAAAAGAATATGCCGGTACAAATATTTTTGAAAACAAAGAAAACGTAATCCCCGCAAATTTGTGCACACTTGTGAAATTATAATATAAGAGTTTTTCTAAAAATGCCGGAGAATCTTACTACAGTCTCGTTCCCCTATAAAATAATTAAATTCAGCAAAAGTTTTCTAAAGCACCTAAGCTTCAAAAATACTTTTTCAGCTCTAACTCACAGGAATTTCAAACTTTGGTTTTATGGCCAAACAATTTCCTTAATCGGCACATGGATGCAGATTACAGCTCAATCATTTTTAATTTTTGAGTTAACACATTCTTCATCATATCTCGGATACGTTGGTTTTGCATCCGGTATTCCTTCGTGGTTTTTTATGTTTTATGGCGGAGTTATTGTTGATAGAGTTTCACGTAGAACAGTATTAATTATCACCCAAGTAGCGTTGATGGTTCTCTCTATCGTTCTTGCCTTCCTTACTTTCTCGGGACACATCGAGCCTTGGCACATACTTATACTTTCATTGATAACAGGCATTGCAGTTGCGTTCGATGCACCTGCAAGACAGACATTTGTAAATGAGCTTGTGCATCGTGAGCATTTAACAAATGCAATTGCTCTCAATGCTACTATGTTTAATACTGCGGCTGCAGTTGGTCCTGCTGTCTCGGGCGTAGCTTATGCGCTTGTAGGTCCCGCATGGTGTTTCACAATCAATGCCTTCTCGTTTATTTTTGTTATCATTGGTTTGTACATGATAAAGCTTGACGTCAAGGAAAAAGTAAAAAAAACTTCTTCAATATTATCAGACTTAAAAGAGGGATTAGTTTATATAAAATCTCACAAGCTTATACGAACATTTATTTTATTTTCTGCATCCGTAAGTTTGCTTGGTGTTTCATTCACAACGCTTATTCCTGCGTGGGCTGTAAAAATATTAGGTGGTGATTCGGCTACCAACGGATTACTTCAATCTGCCCGTGGAGTTGGTGCATTAATCAGTGCGCTTGTTGTTGCATCTCTTGGCAGTTTTAATTTCAGAGGAAAGCTTTATACACTGGGCGCCATCTCACTTCCGATTTTTATAATTATGTTTGCAGTTTTTCATTTTACCTTCGCTGCATTAGCCACGTTATTTCTTGTCGGGGCTTGCACAGTACTGGTTTATAATCTTACAAACGCTTTCTTGCAGGCATTAGTAACTGATGAGCTACGCGGCAGAGTATTATCGGTTTATACATTTACTTTTTTCGGCTTGATGCCTCTTGGCTCGCTGTTAGTCGGCAGCAGTGCTGATTGGATTGGTGAAACCTTCAGCATAATTCTTTTTGCTACCTTACTTCTCATATGTTCCCTTTACATCTTCCTAACAGTACCAAAAATCAGAGCGTTATAATGTATTTTTTTGTTGATTTTAAGCCTCATTAAAATTAATTATATTATGAGATTGTATTGAATTTTATTCACACAATTTCAGTTGTAAATCCAAACAAATAATCACCCCGTACCTCTTAGTATATGAGAAAATTATCGTCCCTTTTAATTTTAACGCTGCTACTATGCGTTAAAACTTATGCTGCTGTTCCTTTCAATATTGAGATTGAACAGATAAGCATCCCAAGTTCTCCCAGCTTACACTCATTTGCATTCGCACAATATAATGGCAAGTGGCTTTTTATCGGCGGCAGAACAAACGGAATGCATACCTTCAGCAATACACTACCAAATTTCCCCAGATCTTCAGCAAATAGAAATATTTATGTGGTTGACCCGAATACAAATCAGGTGTGGTCAAGAAATGTTTACACAGATTTATCTGTAGCAGTTGCCGACCCGCTGAAATCACATAACATGGAGTATTACCAAACTGGTCAGACACTTGTACTGATTGGCGGAATCGGAATTGATTCGTTAAGGGATTCCACAGTAACGTTCACTGCAGTAACTGCAATTAACGTTCCCGGAATTATAAATGCAATTATAAATAATCAAAACATAAGTTCATTTGTTGCGCAGATAAACGATTCAAGAATGCAGGTATGTGGCGGCGAGCTTGGAATGATCGGCAGTAGTTATTTTTTAATTGGTGGTCACAATTTTTCAGGAGAATATAGAAGACCCGAAACAGCTGATTTCTTTCAGAAGTATACAAACCAATATAAAAAATTTAATCTGAATATTTCAGGCGGCTCTATTTCAGTAAGTAATTACTTGGAGTATACGGATTCAGTAAATCTTCACAGGAGAGATATGAATGTTGTACCTATGATAAATCCCGATGGCGCAGAATCATTAGCATTATATGGCGGAGTGTTTAAATATGAAAAAGATTTGCCTTATCAAAATCCCGTTTATATAAACAACACAAATTATTCAGTTGATAATAATTTCAATCAAAGATTCACACAATACAATACTGCATATTTGAATATGTATGATTCGGTAAAAAAAGATATGCATACAGTTTTCTTCGGCGGTACAAGTTTGTATTATTGCGATGCAGGTTCAGGAGCAGTAAAGATGGATACGCTGGTTCCCTTCATAAAAGATATTACTGCGATTTCAAAATTGCAAAACGGAACATCGGCAGAGACAATTCTTCCCATAAAGTTTACGGAATTTTTAGGAACGAATGCTAAATTTATTTCAACTCAGAATATTCAACAATACTCAAACGGTGTTATAAAGCTTGATCAATACCCTTCTAGAACTTTAGTAGGATATGTTTACGGCGGAATAAAAGTGCCTCTTGCAAATTTTACAACAGGATCTGCCAGCGATAGGATATTCAA
>JBBRQV010000008.1:0-43925 GCA_038225955.1 Ignavibacteria bacterium
ATTTAACAGAGCTTCTTGTTTTCTATAATTTATGTATTCATTCATGGCATTCATAAATTCTTTTTCTACATTTGCATTCAAATAATCTTCAAAATCAGGATTAATTAAAACTCTTGTGTCTGTCAAAAAATGATGATAGATTTTATAATAATATTTAAAGCCTTCATTTAGTTTTAAATTGTAACTCTTATTAATCAATCCAATAGCTTCTGCTAAAACAATGGAGTTATGCTGTACCATAACAGCCATAAATTTTGTAATTTGATTAATAGTTTGAATGTCTTTTCTAGATTGATTTATTCCAAAAGCCGTAAAATGAACAAATTGAGATAAGTGCAAATTAATTGAATTAAAATGCTCTTGATTATAGTTTTTTAGAATTTCTTTTTTCTTGAAAATTTTTTCCTCGCCATTATTTAGAAAATCTAGTACACTTTGTTTACTACCTTTAATTTTTATTAATAGTGAATTTTCCGATAGTTCTTCCATAGTAGAGTTAACTCTCTCTTTAAGTTTAAATAGTCTTTCAGAAATTTTGCCATAACTCTCAACTGTCATTAATCTTTTTCTTTCTAACTTATAAAACCACACTTCTTTTTTAATATCTTCAAGATCAGAGTCGCATTTTTCTAATAAATAATTAATATTAATTAAACCATCCATTAAATTTCTAGTAATACTTCCAACAAGAACTGTATTATATGATTTTAGTTTATCATCAAAATTTGTTGAACCCGCCTCATGTTTTACTACTCTGGATATATTATACATTTCATAAAGAATAACTTTTGCTTGTTCAAAATTCCACTCATTACTCTTTCTTTTTATTTCTCCAATAAAATAGTCTGCTGTTCTTAAGACCAATTTCAAATCAAGTAAAGCGCCTTTAAATTGCTCAACAGGAAGTTGAGACATAAAATATTTCGGAATTTTATCATTAACATTTAGTTCCATAATTATTTTTTTACATGAACGGTAATGGGAAACTAATAATAGATGATGTCAATTTCTATCTACATATAGGTAACTTTCCTTCCAGACTCTTTCCTTTAATTTTTAGATTCATTAATTTTACACCTGAGTTTTATACTAACCTCATCCTTTAGGATGGGGCAACAATAAGTTCTAAGACTGCCCTTTAGGGCAAAACCTGAATTCTCTTTTTTACCCTAAAGGGTATTTTTTATGTTTCCTTCCCCCAGTCTAAAGGCTGAGGTTAAGGTAATTATAAAATGTAGCAATAATGTTACAATGGAAACTTGACCTGATCCCGCCAAGTCGGGCAGGCACGATTA
Source organism: Ignavibacteria bacterium (assembly GCA_038225955.1). Classification (GTDB taxonomy): domain Bacteria; phylum Bacteroidota; class Ignavibacteria; order Tepidaquicellales; family Tepidaquicellaceae; genus JAFDZO01. Next base: position 1,296 of record JBBRQV010000008.1, read on the forward strand.
AAAGCCTGTCAGGTCTGCCAAAACAATGCGACATTAATGCAACTATTTCATGCATTCCGAAGCTGGAGCATCGGAACGAGCGTGAAAGAAAAAAAATGCGACAATAATGTGACTTTATATACATGATTTTATTTTTTTGTTAATTGAGGAAAAAATCCGTCAAAAATTCATCAAAACTCATCACTGAAAAAATGAAATATTGTAAAAACAATTTAGAGGTTTTTAAAATGTTACAATAATGTTACTACGTAAACAGTTTACATTCCAGCAACGCAATGAGTTATAAAATAAAATGCGACAATAATGCGATTTTTCTCTGAAAACAGGAAACCAGTAACTGATAACTACTTCCCTACTAATAGGTAAATTTTACAATAGATTTTAAAAACAAGGCGGGCTAACTTGAGGCAACTACTTAATAATGTACAATGAGCCTTAAAGCAATCGTAATTTCATATCTACTTTCTATATTCATTTTACTTCTTTCAATCCTTCCGAAATTTTGGAGAGAGAAAAAGAAATAATTTCTTACGGTTGCTCTACCTTTACTTCGTGGATTTTCTCGTAGGCAAGGGTTAGACTAGCTGAAAGTTTTGCAATATCTATAGGTTTAAGAATCACATCATTCATACCTACTTCAAAACATTTCTTATACTCTTCTTCCAATGCAGATGCAGTCAATGCGACTATGTACAAATTCCTGTTATCATATATATCATCCGGCATCGACCTTATAGCCAATGTTGTCTCAAGTCCATCCATCACGGGCATTTGAACGTCTGTTATAATCAAATCGTATTTTTCTACTTCAATTTTATCCAACACCTGTCTTCCGTTTGAAACAATCTCGGCTTTGTACCCAAATCGCTCCAATACTTTGGCAATAAGTTTTTGGTTAATAAGATTATCTTCTGCAAGTAAAATCTTCAACGGATATTTTTCACTGAATACATAATCCATCTTCTGATAACCATTTGTTTTCTTTTCCGCTGCTGCATGGGTTTTTACATCTGTTGCGCCTGCTTTAACGTTAAAATAGAATACTGAACCTTTGCCGACAATACTCTCAACCCAAATATTGCCTTCCATTAATTCACACAGACGTTTGCAGATTACAAGTCCAAGTCCTGTACCGCCGAACTTTCTTGTATTGGAGGAATCAACCTGACTGAACGGTTTGAATAATTTATTAATCTTATCCGGAGGAATTCCGATACCGGAATCAATCACACAGAATTTCAACTGCCATTTTTTCTCATCAAATAAATATTCTGCATCCACTTTTATAATTACTTCTCCTCTACCTGTAAACTTAACTGAGTTACCGACAAGGTTCATTAAAATCTGCCTTATACGTACTTCATCGCTTGAAATAATTTCAGGTGTATTTTTTCCGAACACTCTTAAAAGCTTAATGCCTTTTTCTGATGCGCGAATGCTTAACGTGCTTATAACATCATCAACGCATCTTATTAAATTGAACGGTTTGTCTTCAAGTTCAAACTTACCTGACTCAATCTTACTAAAGTCAAGAATATCGTTAATGATATTTAAAAGATTTGTTCCGCTGATGCGAATTGTTTTCATATAATCAGCCTGCTCTTTATCGAGCTTGCTTCCGAGTAATAATTCAGTGAAGCCGATAATTGCATTCATCGGAGTTCTTATCTCATGCGACATCATTGCAAGGAATTCACTTTTTGTCTTATTTGCTTTTTCAGCAGCAACTTTAGAATCAATTAGCTCTTTATCCTGTTTTCTTCTTATAGTTATGTCTCTTATAATTCCGCTGATGGCAATTATTTTTCCTTCATCATTCTTTATTAAAGATGCCGTCATATATATCGGGAATATCGAACCGTCTTTCTTTCTTTCAAATTTCTCACCGACCCAACCGCCTTTCTCAGTCAGTGATTTAAACACTACTTCTGATACTTCCGGTTCATCTCCGTTTAATACTGAGATGTGTTTATTTACAAGTTCATCAATTCCATACTGATAAAGATTCGAAGCTGTTTCATTATAATATAATATGTGCCCTGAAATATCGCAGATGATAACTGCATCCAAAGAGTTCTTAATACAGTGAGAGAAAAGCTTTAAACTTTCCTGAGTTTCTTTTCTTACTTTTACTTCATCTTCAATTTTTTTCTTCTGAATAAAAAAACCTTCTATAAGTTTAGCAATTTCACTGAACTCTGAGTGCTGCAATTTTATTGGCTGAAGCTGTGAAACATCTTCCGTGATCAAACTCTTCGAGACTGCATTCAACGGCCGTGTTACCCAGCCGTATAACGAAAGCAGAAGAATTATAATAAGAATTATTGAGAATACTACGTATAGAATGAAATAAAATGTAGATGTTTTTAAAATTTCTTTTGCAACGGGCGAGTCAATTGTTATCTGTACTTTTGCAATCGGCTTGTTTTCGTAATCGCGTATTATTTTGAAAACTTTTATAACTCCGTTATCCAGCTTCTGCACTGATTCAGTTGTATCTTCCCCTGCAATTTCAGTAAGCGATGTTCTGTTACCTGTTAAGTCAGTAAGCCCGTTCATATAATCATTATCCCAAAGTTTTCCAAGAAGTAAGTAACCTTGTGGCGCAGTTTTTCTTGTATTATCCCCTGTCGGCTGAATTGTTGCAGCCTTGACTTCCATCAGACCTTTCGTAGTATTTACAAAAAAGCTTGGAGTCTTTGAGTAACGAAAAATTTCTTTGAGTTTTTCTTTTGCGAGAGGAAATTCTTTGTACGGTCCATCTATAGAACTATTGGAGTAGATTAAATCTAAGTCTAAATCATACACATAAGCTGCGGAGTAGTTGTATGTTTTGCCAAGAAGGAAATCTATGTTTTGCTTTGCGAACTCTCTGTCTCTTGTTTTGAGAAAGTTCTGCATCTCTGACCAGACGCTCATATTGAAATCAGCCACTGTCTCCATCATTTTACTATTGAGGGAAACTACTTTATCGTAGTACTCCGCACCCTCTTTAGTAATGTCTCCGTAAATTCTATCAACCTTCTGTTTTTCAAGAATGTTTAGCATAAATAGTCCTGCTATAAATAGCGCAACTACAACTGTTAATAGAACAACAACTCTGTTTCTTATACTACCGGTCATTTTATCCTGCTTGCATATAAAATAACTTAAATATTAATTAAATTAAAGAAAAAAAGTAGTCATACGACTATGTTTTTTACTGCAAAATAATAAATTAATTTTAAAAAATAGTTAAATTTTCTAAATTGAATATAAAACTTAAAAAGGATAATTTGAATAAATTTTGAATATGAAGACTAAGAATTTATTATTTACAGCAATAATTTTTTCGCTATTTATTTCGGTAATTTTTATTGCAGGATGTAATAAAAAAGAACAGCCGCAACAGCAATTTATTCCACCACCACAGGAAACATCTTCCGATAAAGAAAAAGAGTTGAAGGAAAAAGAAGAATTCCTAAAACTTAAAGAAGAAGAACTAAAGAAGCAGGGCATACAGGATACGTCAAAAAAAATAACGAAAAAAGATTCTGTAGCAGCTATCACAAAGGATACTACAAAAGTAAAAAAAGAAACTAAGAAAGAAGAGCAGAAGAAAAAATTTACAGAAAAAGAAAAAGAGCTTAATAAAAAATTCGGCGACCCTAAAACTGCAGTAAAAGATTATCTTGAATTTATTAAGCGCGGTGTATCTGAGGAAGGCAGCTTCGATGGTAACATGAAAAAAGCGAGTGAAGTATGGGAAGGAACTACTGTGGATAAGTTTAAAGCAAATTATAAGAACACAAAAAAATTCGTAGTATTGACTGACCCTGAAATAGTTTCTCAAAAGGGTTCAACTGCCACTGTAAAAGTAAAAGTTAAGAAAACCGATAAAGTGAAGAGCAAAGAAGTCGAATCGGACCTAACCGTTACGTACACACTTGTTGCAGATGCAAACGGCAAATGGAAAATAAAAAGCAATACCGTAAAAAAGAATTAAGTAAAGAAGTTTAACAACGAAATTAAAAAAATCATAACATATAAATGAGCGTATTAGTAAACAAAAAAACTAAAGTTGTAGTACAAGGAATTACCGGCGGCGAAGGAACTTTTCACTGCTCACAAATGCTTGCATACGGTACAAACGTAGTAGCAGGTGTAACACCAAATAAAGGCGGAACGGAATACTCTGGCAAGGGAGATGATATGTTCAAAAGACCTGTACCTGTTTTCAATACAGTTGCAGATGCAGTAAAAGCTACAGGCGCAGATGCATCAGTAATTTTTGTACCTGCTCCTTTTGCAGCTGATGCAATTATTGAAGCAGCTGATGCCGGAATTCACGTTATAGTTTGTATCACTGAAGGAATTCCTACAAAGGATATGATTAAGGCTTATGATTTTGTTCAGAAGAAAAATAATGCAGGCGGTGATGTAAGATTTATAGGACCAAACTGCCCGGGAATTATTACTCCTGATGAATGTAAAATCGGAATCATGCCGGGCTTCATTCATAAAAAAGGAAAAGTTGGCGTTGTATCAAGAAGCGGAACATTAACTTACGAAGCAGTATTTCAAACAACAAATATCGGACTTGGCCAATCAACCTGTATAGGTATTGGCGGCGACCCTATTATCGGAACAAGATTTATAGATGCGATAAAATTATTCAATGAAGATAAAGATACGGAAGCGATTTTGATGATTGGTGAAATCGGCGGAAGCGCTGAAGAAGAAGCAGCTTACTATGTAAAGAAGCATGTTAAGAAACCTGTTATCGGATTCATCGCAGGAAGAACAGCTCCTCCGGGAAGAAGAATGGGACATGCAGGTGCAATTATAGCAGGCGGTAAAGGAACAGCTGAAGAAAAACTTGCAGTGATGAAAAGCTGCGGAATTATCACGGTTGAGTCCCCTGCTGATATGGGTATCACAGTGAAAAATGCTTTAGATAAACTGAAGAAAAAATCTTCATCAGCACCTGTAAAAAAAGCTATCGCAACAAAAGCTCCTGCGAAAAAAACAACAGTGAAGAAAAAAGCTGCAGCGAAAAAATAAGATAGAGATAATTGACTACAATAAAAATAAATACTGCACAGTTCTAGGCTTATCATGGAGTAGTGGATTACGAGACGGAGTATGGAAATCTTTTTGAAGTCGATATAGAAATGCAATGCGATTTATCGGAATTAAAAAATTCCGATGACCTGACCAAGACAGTAAATTACTTAGAAGTTTATAATAAAGTAAAAGAATTATTTCACAAGGATAAATTTCATCTGATTGAAACTATTAATCAGAATATTTGTGAAATGGTTTTAGCCGAGTTTAAACTTGTAAAAGAAGTTACGGTAAAAATCAGGAAGCCAAATGCACCGCTCGGAATTATAGATTCAGTTGAAATAATTAATACAAAAGGTTAAGAATAGATGCAGGAGATTCGGAATAAAGTATTTCTCGGACTTGGTTCAAATATCGGAGACAGGAAAAAATACATAGAAGAAGCAATTCAGGAAATTAAAAATATTCCCGGCACAAAAGTTTTAAAGCTTTCATCTCTTTATGAAACTGAACCATGGGGATTTAAAGAGCAGGCTGAGTATCTGAATGCAGTAATTGAAATCGAAACCGGTCAGGCATACGAAAAATTACTTAAGGAAGTTAAAGGAATAGAAATAATATTAGGGCGTGATAAGACTGATAAATGGAAATCGAGAAAAATTGATATAGATATTTTATTTTATGGAGATTTAGTTTACGAGGACGAAAATCTTCATATTCCCCATAAGCATATCGAAGACAGAAATTTTGTTTTGGTGCCGTTAAATGAAATTGAACCTGATTTTGTTCATCCCGTTACTAAGAAAAAAATCTCTGAAATTTTACAAAATTCTAAAGATGTATTGAAAGCAGGTTTTCATTCCAAGTTTGCAAAGTTTGAATAACAATAAAGTTAAATACATAGCCATTGAAGGCGTTATCGGCGCAGGAAAAACCACTCTTTCAAAAAAATTAAGCGAGTCGTTAAATGCGCAGTTAGTGCTGGAAGATTTTGATGAGAATCCTTTTCTCGAAAGATTTTATGAGAACCCTAAAGCCTACGCTTTTCACACACAGATTTATTTTTTATTGAGCAGATTTAAACAACTTCAGAAATTAAAGCAGCCGGAATTATTTCACGAATATATTGTTGCAGATTATATATTCGAGAAAGATAAAATTTTTGCTTACCTTAATCTTCACGATGATGAATTGAAACTTTATGAGACTATTACGTCAAACATAGAGAAAGCAGTTGTTGCTCCGGATATAATTATTTATCTTCAATCTACAACTGACAGGCTAATGAATAACATTATGTACAGGAACAGAAGCTATGAGCAGAATATGTCAAAGGAATATATTAACGATCTTAACGAAGCATACAATTATTTTTTCTTCAGATACAGAGCAACAAAAGTTATGATAGTAGATACAAATGAAATTGATTTTTTAAATAACGAACAGGATTACCAAAATCTTCTGGCAGAAATTTTAAAAACAGACCACCCTTCTTTATCCTATTTTAACCCTGCATCCAAAAGGATTGCCAAATGAGAATTGCAAAATGATGAGAGTAATCGGCATATTAATTATCGGGTTTTTTCTTTATTACATTGTGAAAGTTTTGTTCAGAATGTTCATTAACAATTTATCTAAGAAAGCAGGGATGAATATTCCTCCACAAGCTCCTCCAAAGCCAAAAAACAATCTTGATAAGTCTAAAGCAATAGAAGCTCAATTCGAAGAACTAAAATAATCTAATTGGCACTGAAATTACTTAAATCAATTTCTAAAACCAGAAACATTAGTGCCGGGAAAATTTCACCCGATAAAGTGAAAAATGTTTTAATCGTGAGGCAGCATAACCAGCTTGGTGATATGCTCTGCTCGCTCCCCTTGTTTGCATCTGTTAGGAAAGAATTTTCAAGTGCTGAAATTACTCTTGTGGCTTCGCCTGATAATTATGAAATATTAAACTCCCCTTCCAATAAATATCTCGATTACATAATTCTTTATAAAAAGGATTCACCGAAAAGTTTACTTAGCTTTTACTCTAAATTGAAGAAGAGGAAGTATGATATTGGTATTGTACCTTCAACTGTTTCTTTTTCAAAGACATCGCATTTAATAAATCATTTGTCGGGAGCTAAAATCAGAGTTGGAGTCTCTCAGATAAATACTAAGGATGGACTATTAATAAACGAAAGCGATTTTTTGCTCGATATAAAGAAAGAATTTAGCTGGGAGAAGAATAAAATTCATCAATGGGGTAGAACTTTATCTATAGGAAAAGAAATCGGATGTGAGCTTTCTAAGGAAGAAATTCAGAATGTTTCTTTAAGTTTAAGTAAGAGCGAAATTGCTTTTGCAGATAAGTTTTATTCAAATTATTTTCGGGAAGATGATATAGTTATCGGTTTGCATATCGGTGCGGGAAAACCTCCGAACAGATGGGCAGTGAAAAACTTTATAAAGCTGGCTAAGAAGTTAAGCGAGAATGAAAAAATAAAATTGTTAGTAACTATTGGTCCAATGGATGACGATGTTGCTGTTGAATTTAAGAAACTCGCTGCAACAGAAAAACTAAAAATAACTTTTCTTGAGAATGAAAAAATACGCAACGTTGCTGCTGTACTAAGCAAATTAAAATTATATATTACGAACGATACCGGAACTATGCACATAGCCGGATTTGTGAAAACAAAATTGATTTCGTTATTCGGTCCTACCCCCGGGTGGGAGTGGTCACCTAAATTTGATAATCAGATTTACATACAATCAAAATCAGATGATATAAATGAAATTACCGTTGAAGATGTTTATCAAAAATCTTTAAAACTTTTACAACTTAACAATTAACTTGGAAACACTCGGCGCAATAGATATAGGCACAAATTCATTTCACTTAGTTGTTGCAAAAATTCATAGCAACAAAAGCTTCAGCGTACTTACTAAAGATAAGGAAGTGGTAAGGCTCGGCAACGCTTCCAATGATATGAAGTATATCTCGGAGGAGGCCATGCAGCGCGGTATATCAGTGCTAAAAAGATTTAAGCTGGTGTGTCAGTCGTTCGAAGTTGAAAAGATTCGCGCCGTTGCAACAAGCGCAACACGCGAAGCATCGAATAAGGATGAATTTATAAATCGCGTAAAACTTGAAACAGGGATTGAGATTGAAGTTATTTCAGGCTACGAAGAAGCGCGCTTAATTTATCTTGGCGCTTTGCAGGCATTACCTATCTACAATGAAAAAATATTGTTGATTGATATAGGCGGCGGAAGCACGGAGTTTCTCATAGGTAAACGAGGCAATGTGAAATATGCAAACAGTATAAAACTCGGCGCGGTGAGAATGACTCAGAAATTTTTTCCGGATGATAAGATTAAGAAAGGTTCAATTGATGATGCAAGACAATTTGTTAAAGGGGTAATTACACAAGTGACCCGCGAAATAAAAAACGAAGAATATGATTTAATCGTAGGAACTTCCGGTACGATTACAAACATCGGATTTATTCTTCGCGCTGATAATAAATTCGAATACGAAGACAGCATTAATATGAACAAATATACTTTTGATAAGAATGGCCTTGAAGCTGCTGTTAAAAGAATTTTCAAAGCTGAAACTAACAGCGACAGATTAAAAATTCCCGGCATTGACCCTAAGCGAGCAGACATTATCACTGCCGGCGCAGTTATACTTGAACAGATTTTTGAAGAGCTAAAGTTAAAAAAAATTACGATATCTAACTACGCTTTAAGAGAAGGAATTATATTTGATACCATTTCTAATTTCAGCGGTGATGATTTATCCATGCATCTCTCAAACGTCCGTTATAAAAGTGTTGTCAGTCTCGGTGAGAAAATGAATTTTGATCCTAAGCATGCAGAGCAGACCCGAAGCATCGCTGTTAAGATTTTTGATTTTCTTAGTGAGAAATATTCACTTGCTCCCAATGATGAAGAGTGTCTTGAAGCATCCTGCTTGCTTCACGATATAGGATACTTTATTTCACACTCACAGCATCACAAACATTCGTATTATATAATAAGAAATTCCGAGCTGCTTGGGTTTAATGAAAGTGAGATTGAGCTTATTGCAAATGTTGCAAGGTACCATAGGAAATCCAGCCCGAAGATGAAGCATGAAAACTTCAGCAAGCTTGATGTCGAAATGCAGGATAGAGTAAGAAAGTTATCAGGAATTTTGCGTTTAGCGGACACATTGGATAGAAGCCATAAATCACTGGTAAATAATCTCGCAATAAAAACCGAAGATAAAACTTTAGTGATAACTATCGGCACAAAAAATAATATTGAGCCTTCACTTGAAATATGGGGAGTGAATTTGCGAAAAGAATTATTCGAGCAATCCTTCGGACTTACCGTTAAGCTAGTCTTTGAAAAAACTTAAGCTCTTATTTACCCTTCCTTACTTTTCTATAATTGATTTTTCGCTTCTCATTAAAAGAAGAAATTCCCTCTTTAACTTCTGCCGAATTATTATGAATGGAAAGCCAATCCCTTGCATGCCCGATAGTAGTATGCCATGAAACATCTCTCCAGTAATTCAACTGCTGCTTTGCATAACGCAGGCATTCAGGTAATTTATTGAAAAGTTTTTCAGCCATTACATCAACCGCTTTATCAAGTTTATCATAAGGCACAACCTGATTTATCAGCCCCCAGTCAAGCGCTTTAGCTGCAGGAATTTCTTCACATAAAAATAAAATCTCGCGCGCTCTTCTATCGCCGACAAGTATCGGCAAAAATTGTGTTGCTCCTGCTGCTGCAACGCTTCCGCGCGCTGCGCCAACTTGTCTTATAATAATATGGTCGGCAGCAATAGCAAGGTCACAGCTCATGTTCAACTCGTTGCCTCCGCCAACTACCATACCGTTAAGACGCGCTATCGTCGGCTTGCCGACATTTCGCATAACTTCATGTAGCTGTATGAACTCATACATCCATTTATAATAGTCGTTCGGATTTCCAAGGAAGTATTTTTGCTGCTCGTCAAGATCTGCGCCTGTTGAAAAAGCTCTTTTGCCCTTTCCTGTAAGAACGATTACGGCAATATTATCGTCCCACGCTGCATCTTTAAAGCAAGCAGTAAGTTCTTGAATTGTCTCTAAATCCAGACAATTTAGCTTCTTTTCTCGGTTTATTGTAATCGTAGCCTTGTAATCTTCTTTTTTGTAAATTAAATTTTTAAGCTTAGCTTTTTTAGGTAAGTATGATTGAAATTTATCTGCCATTATAATTGTTTAAGAAGTATAAGTAACAATTACGGATAAAAAATTAAAGTTCTAAATTCTTACATATCCAAAAAGATTTACCACACTGATAATTACTTGACTTCTACTCAAACTTTATATAATTTATTCTTGACTCATTCACAAAGCAAATTAACATAGGTAAAATGGAAAATTTTGATGACCTCGATTATTACGACTCGGGCAACAAAAGCGACGACGAAAAAAAGAGAATATCCAAACTTGAAGAAGAAACACTCAGCAACTTAGACGCAGAAAATTTAGAAGAATTAGTAAACCTTTATTTCGATAAAGGCAACTTTGATAAAGCTCTCAATTATGTAAACGTACTTCTCGATCTATATCCTTACTCAACAGATTCATGGCATAAAAAAGCATTAATCTTAGACGGCTTGGGCAAATATGAAGAAGCTATCGAGTACTTTGATAAGGCGCTTACTTTAAACCCTACTGACATTGATCTTTATATTAATAAAGGAATCGCATTAGATAACTCCGAAAATTACGAAAAAGCTATTTTGAATTTTCAGAAAGCACTTTCGTTTAATTCTGAGAGTTTAGATGCAATGTTCAATCTTGGCCTGACATACGAGAAGACAGAAAAATTTAATGAAGCATGTGAGTGTTTTGAAAAAATTATTAAGCTCTACCCTGAAAACATCGATGCTTATTACGAGCTTGGCTACTGCTATGATTTCCTTGAGAGACTTGACGAATCGTTAATTGCATACGACGCACATCTTATAAGAAATCCGTTGAACTTCAATTGCTGGTACAATAAAGGAATCGTACTTAATAGAATGGGACGCTTTATGCAGGCAATTGAGAACTACGAAATGTGTCTTGCCATAAAAGATAACTTTGCTCCGGCATGGTACAACTGCGGAAACGCATACGCTTCAGTCGGTAGATTTTATAAGGCAATCGAATACTACAAAATTTCTTTAGAATACAAAAAAGATAACTCATTCGCATTACAGAATATCGGGAACTCCTATGAAGAAATCGGCGAGTACGATGAGGCTATAAAACATTTCACAGATGCTATAAAGTACGATGTAAAAAATTACGAATCGTTTTACGGCAGAGGAAATTGTTACTTCAATCTTAAAAATTACGACAAGGCAATTGAAGATTTAAAATCTGCATTAGTGCTTTGCAAAGATTATTCTGATATCTGGTACTTAAAAGGCGATGCTGAGTTTGCATTAGGCAAACTTGAGGAAGCCAAGAAGAGTTACGAAACTGTTTTAAATCTTGCACCGGATAATTATGATGCTTGGTTCGATTACGGCTGTGTGCTTTTCGATACAAAAGAATGGGATGATGCTGTTAAAGCGCTTGATGAAAGTTTGAAACTGAATCCTTCATGGGCAGATCCGCATTTTGAGAAGGCAAAGATTTATTTTTCATTAGGAAATCTCGAGCAGGGAGTTTTTTCTCTGGAGCATGGATTTAAATTAAGTCCCGAGGAAAGATTTGAATACGATTTTAATAAAGACTGGAAAAAAATTCTTGAGTTTTTAACAGGAAGATAATATTTGAAGAATATTTTTTTCGAAGGGGAGATTCAATTCGTTGAGTCTCCTTTTTATTTTATATCAGGATTTCAATCTAACTTCGTACAGCTTCTTATCCTTTATCTGAATAATTCTCTTATCCTTCATCTTCCGCACAATTTCAAAGTTATGAGTTGAAAGAATTACCGCGGTTCCGAATAAATTTATTTCAGTAATAAGTTTTAAAATCTCAACCGATACAAACGGGTCAAGGTTTCCTGTAGGTTCATCGGCAATTAAAGCAATCGGGTCGTTTATTATTGCTCGGGCAATTGCAAGTCTTTGCTGCTCTCCGCCGGATAAATCATAGGGCATATCGTTTACTTTATCTATAAGCCCGACCTTTGAAAGTACATCGTAAACTTTTTTCTTTATATATTCTTTCTTCATACCTTCTATGTATAAAGGCATTGCAGCGTTTTCAAAAACGTTCCTATCATGGAGAATTTTAAAATCCTGGAACACTACTCCAAGTTTTCTTCTTAAAAAAGGAATTTCTTTTTTTTCAATCTTTGAAGAACTATAATTATCGATAACGAGATTCCCTCTCGTAGGTAAAAGCTCCATGTAAATTAATTTTAATAAAGTGCTTTTGCCTATACCGCTCTCACCAACGAGGAAAACAAATTCGCCGCTGTTGATCGTTAAATCAATATTATCGAAAATTAATTTATTAGGATATGAATACGATACGTTTTGGAAATCTATCATGCTACTACATATGAGTTTCGGTGCCGTGCAATTTTTCTTGCAAGCTTTATTGCTTTTATTGTGCTCTTTGTATCTGCCACTCCCCTGCCTGCGATATCGAATGCAGTACCGTGGTCGGGAGATGTTCGTATGAAATCAAGTCCAGCTGTAAAGTTGACACCCTTTTCAAATGCAAGCATCTTGAAGGGAATCAATCCCTGATCGTGATACATTGCAAAAGTTAAATCGAAATTTTTATATTTCCCTGTAGCAAAAAAACCATCCGCTGAAAAAGGTCCCTGAATGTTAAAGCCATATCCTCTCAGTTCTTTTATTGCAGGAATAATAACATCTTCTTCTTCATGCCCAATCATTCCGCCGTCACCTGAGTGCGGATTTAATCCAAGCACTGCAATCTTCGGTTCAATTTTTCTGAAATCTTTTATAAGTGAATTATTAATGAGAATAATTTTTTCAATTAATTTTTCTTTATCAATTGCGCTGCGTACTTTTTCCAATGGAATATGAATCGTTGCTAATGACACCGTAATTTTTTTCGAATACAGCAGCATGGCAGATGCAAAGGAATTTGAAATAGATGTGAGCATTTCTGTATGCCCGTTAAAAGCATACCCGCCTAAATTAAATGCTTCCTTCGAAATCGGCAGCGTAACCATTCCCTCTGCTTTTCTTTCAAGGCACATTTTTGCTGCAGCTTTAACACAATCACCTGAATACTTCCCTGCTGATTTATTTATCTCGCCGATTTTCACTTCAAACTTTTCTGTAACAGGAATTTCACAAAAATATTCGGAAGGAATTTCATTCAGATTAAAAATCTGTGCATAATAATCCATTATTTTTTTTGAGCCGGCAACTTTTAAATTGTAGCTTGTAAAAAAACTTGTCTCGTTAAAAATTTTTAAAATTATTTCAGGACCTATGCCGTTTGAGTCACCCATAGTAAGTAACAGCAAGGGTTCATTGGCTTTATGCTCTTCGAGATTGGATTTTATTACGCTTACTAATTTCATTTATCTTTACTTGTCTCTTCTGTTGCCTTTTTACTTGTCACTTTTCTTACCTTTGGCTCATCGTGTACTTCAGTCACTTCAGCATCTGCCCAGAGACCTTCAAGGTTATAAAATTTTCTTACATCTGTTATGAATACATGTGCTACTACATCGACAAAGTCGAGTAGTATCCAATTCATATTCGTATATCCTTCGCTATGCCAGGCTCTCTCGCCGCTCTTTTTTGTTTCCTTCGCTATGTGGTCGGCAATTGCTTTCACCTGTGTATCAGAGGAAGCAGAGCAGACAACAAAGTAATCAGTCATTGTTGTTAGATCGCTTATGTTCATAATTTTCACTTCTTCAGCTTTCTTATCTATCATCAATTTCGATATTTTTTTCGCAAGCGCAGTAGATTTTTTCGTCATTTATTTTTTTCTGTTTTTTCTAAGTAAGGTTTTAAATTTTTGAAATCTTTCCCTATCACAACTGTTGCATCAAGGTAAAGACTTTTGTTTATTTGTTGTGTAATATTGTTCTCTGTAACTCCAAGCGCAGATGCGACTGCCAAAGCAATTTTCTTATCGCCCTTTCTGTCAATGATAGTCGTCTTTTCTATATCCTTATATTTACTGTTGCCCATATCAACTACATCGAATCCTTTTTTCCGCAGGAACTCCGTAAACTTTGATGCAACACCCTGCTCGTTTGTCCCATTCTGCACGTCAAGCTGTGCAGTAAGATTCGGTTGATTCGTAACTTTGTTTGTATCGGTAATCTGAACGTTGGATTTATCTTTAGACTTGAGCGAATTGCTTACCAGCGAGAAGGTTAAATATCCAACAACTGCAATAAGAAGAATTATTACTGCATTAAGAATGTAATTAAGAAAATTTTTCTTCATTTAAGAAGTTTGTAAAAAATTATTAAGAAGATGTATTGCTGTTTTGGAAAATAAAAAAACCGGAACGAAAACTCTCTTCCGGTTTTAAACTTAGTTGATATATTAATTTTTTTTATCTGCCGTTAACACCATCGTAGAAAGGATTGTATGGGTTATAGCTGTAAGGATTATTCCTTTCATTGACATACTCAAACTTAATTGAAGAATTTTCTGAAATTTTATAATTCAATGAAGCTCTTGATAAATTCAATCCGGAAAAATCTTTCTGCATCTGGTTAGCATAACCCGTTCCGTAAACAGAGCTTGCAAACGGTGAGTACTGCATCGTTACATCAGCGCTAACTGAAAGTTTTTTACTGAACTGATAGTTCATTGAGTTTGTATATGAAGTCAATGAAATATTACCGGTTGAAGTGCTTAGCATTGATACGTTGAACGAATGGTTCATCGTAAAATTTTTCGGATTAAAAAAACCTAAAATTAAATTTCCCGTTGATGATGTATAAGGTGTACTTCTTGTATCAATTGGTTTGAACTGAGAATAACCAGAGTTTACTATGACAACAAGGGATAATAAGACGATCAGAATATATTTCATTTTTAAATGTTATTTAATGTAAAATTCATAGATTATAACAGAAATGTCAATGTAAAAATTCAATTAAAATCGTTTAATATAAGCAATTTTTTTCCTATTTTAAATCAAACCTCACTACATTTAATTCATTTTTAAAAATATAGTTCCCAATGCCATTAGATTTAAGCATTCTCAATGAAGAACAGCGACGTGCCGTTGAAGAAATTGAAGGACCAAGTATTATCATTGCCGGCGCAGGAAGCGGTAAAACACGCGTTTTAACTTATAAAATAGCCCATTTAATAGAGTCAGGCGTAAGCCCATACGAAATTTTAGCTCTTACTTTCACAAATAAAGCTGCCGCAGAAATGAAGGAGCGTATCGGAAAGCTTGTTGAAATCAACTCCGATAAAATCTGGATGGGTACGTTCCACAGCATCTTTGCCCGCATACTAAGATTTGATGGCCATAAAATCGGCTTTGATAGAAACTTTACAATTTATGATTCCGAAGATTCTGCAAATGTTGTAAAGCAGATAATGCTTAATAAAAATCTTTCGATTGAAAATCCTACGCCTAAAAGTATTCACTCCGAAATAAGCAAACAAAAAAATAAACTGATAACTCCGGCAGCTTATGCCGCAGTTGCAAAGTCACCCTTTGAAAGAAGAGTTGAAGAAATTTATCCTGTCTATCAGGAGACACTGCAAAAAAATAATGCAATGGATTTTGACGATTTGCTTATGAAGCCAATCGAGCTCTTCATGAAAAATCCCGACGTGCTTGAAAAATATCAGGAGCGGTTCAAATTTATTTTAGTGGATGAGTATCAGGATACGAATCGCGCGCAGTATCAGATAGTAAAAATGCTTTCGCAGAAATATCAGAATATTACAATCGTAGGCGATGATGCGCAGTCAATTTATAAATGGCGCGGAGCGGAGATTCAAAATATTTTTGACTTCGAAGAAGATTTTAAGGATAATAATATTTTTAAGCTCGAGCAGAATTACCGTTCCACAAAAAAAATCCTTGCCCTCGCTGATGATGTTATAAAACGAAATACGAAGCAGTTTAAAAAAGATATATGGACGGATAATTTTGACGGCGAGCATATTACACTGCTTGAAACAATGTCCGATAAAGATGAAGCGTATAAAATCACGCGTTACATTACTGAAGAAATTTATAAACAAAAATATAATTTCAAAGATTTTGTTGTTTTATATAGGACAAATGCGCAGTCGAGAATTATTGAGGACTCCCTGCGACAGAATGGCATTCCCTACTTAATTGTCGGCGGAATTCGTTTTTATCAGAGGAAGGAAATCAAGGATGTCATTTCGAATCTCCGTATAATTGTAAACCCCAATGATAACGAGTCGCTTCTTCGCGTTCTTAATATAAGAGAAGGCATCGGTAAAACTACGATTGATAAGCTTACACGCAACGCCGAGATTGAAGGCAAGCAGTTAATGGACATTTTAAAAAATATTGATGATTATCCTGAGTTCGGAGGCAAAACAAAAATTTTACTAGCCGAAGTTGCAAAGTTCTCCTCTAAGTATAATTATCTTAAAGAGGAAATGTCTCTCACCGAACTTTCAAAAAGTATAATAGATGAATCAGGCTTGATGTATAAACTCCGTCTTGAAAATACATTGGAGTCAGATGAGCGTTTAAGCAACTTGCAGGAATTAATTTCTGCTATTGCTCAGTACGATGATAACAATGAAGGGGCAACGCTTGAAGGATTCTTGCAGGAGGTTTCGCTCGTTGCCGATATAGATACACTCGATGACAAAAAAAATGCTGTTACGCTTATGACTATTCACGCAGCAAAAGGATTAGAGTATCCTGTTGTTTTTATTACGGGACTTGAAGAAGGACTTTTTCCTTCGATGAATTCGATTTCAAATCTTGAAGACCTCGAAGAAGAGCGAAGACTTTTTTATGTTGCAGTTACCCGCGCGAAGACAAAGCTATATCTTTCATTTGCAAATATGCGCTACCGCTTCGGCACTCCTCAGTATCAGATGAAGTCAAAATTTATAAAAGAGATTTCAGAAGATATTTATACTCAGCATATAAAATATGAGGGAGTGAAAATTCCTCAGGCAAAAAAAAGTTCTTCATCAACATCTTCAGGATATCAGAGACAGAGCATTGCAGTAAAGTTTGATGCAAATAAAAGCGCCTATAAGAAGGAAGAATATTATGCGCAGGCTGCTGATGATACATTCGGCGATATTAAAAAAGGTGTTGTGGTAAGCCATAGCACTTTCGGAAAAGGAACGGTGCTTGATGTAGTAGGTAAAGGCGTTGATAAAAAAGCAGAAATTTATTTCGATGATATCGGCCTAAAAAAAATTGTGCTGAAGTACGCAAAGATGACAGTCTATACTAATGAATAATTAATAATGTGTAATTAATAATTCTAACGCGTTACTTTACAATTATCCGTTTCCATACGATACGTGTTAAAAATTATTAATCATTAATTACTCTTTATTAATTAAATAGAATTATTCATTATTAATTATTCTTTATTAATTAAGGGGAATATTTTTTTAACTTAAATAAAAAAGACATGGCTTACTGGCTGCTCAAGAGTGAGCCCGACGTTTACAGTTGGGATGACTTAGTAAAAGATAAAAAAGCAGTGTGGGACGGCATCAATAATAATGCTGCGCTGAAGTATATGCGCTCAATGGAAAAAGGTGACCTTGCGCTTATTTATCATACGGGAGATGAACGGCAGGCAATCGGCATTGCAGAGGTAACATCACTTGCATATCCTGACCCGAAGTTAGATGAAGAGCGACGCCTTGTCTTTGATATAAAGCCAAAGAGCAAATTAAAAAATCCTGTTACAATCGCAGATGTAAAAGCAGATTCGTTTTTTAGCGATTGGCTCTTCGTAAAAATCGGAAGACTATCCGTCGTTCCCATTACGGATGAGCAGTGGAAGAAATTGTTGAAGATGAGTGGAAATTAATTTAGAATTAAAAATTCAGAATTTAGAATGTAGAATTTCTATACTCGTTACGATGCTCCAGCGTCGTAACGGAAACACCACCGTTGTTGGTCTAATGACCAACAACCATAAATCTTGAGTGAGCTAAATTGCATTTCATTAATGCAGCTTATTTTTATTTATTCGTGTCTTTGTCACTTTCTCCATTTTCCAATAATTTCTGCTCAGAAGTTTCTCCGTCCTCTATTAATCTAATTTCATGAGACTGTATTAATAAATCTCTTTCCGAAACTATCTTAGTAATTGATATTACCTCCTTAGGAATTGTTTTGGATTCTATTAAGGTTTTTGAATTCTCTATTATCGCAGTCTTGTAAAATAATTTCTCCTGTGGATCTAAATTACTATTTTCTAAATCTTTTAAGGATTTAATAGATTCATTTATCGATGTTAATTTTCTATCGTGTTTATCAAATTTTTTAAACCTGAATGTATCAATTAAATATTGAAATAATTTTCTAATCTCTTTTGCAATTTTACTATCTACCTTAATACCAATAACGTTGTCGGAACCGGAATCTAAAATTACGACTTCAGCTTTCTGTTCGATCTTTTCATTGTAAACTTTTAAAAATATTTCCTCTAAATAATGGATCAAATCTTTAATAGAATTTATAATTATTAAAAATCTTTCAAGCTTTAAGAAATCTTTTTCTACAATTTGTAGTAATAGAACCCCTTTATCTTCTAAATCAATTTCACTAATAACACCCTCATTGTTAAATAAAAAATTGTTGTCCTCAAATTGGATTTCGGAAATTAATTTATAAATATTGAGTAAACTCTTATGTAAAATAAAAAAATTGTATACAGTTGGATTAGAATTTAATAGTGCTGCTTTATTAGCAGTAGAGTCCGACGAAAATGGTTTAATTAATTCAGATGTATATTCAATTGTATAAAATTCATCAATTTTAAAAACCTTATATAATTTTTTTATATTTTCAAGATTCTTAGTTTCATCATATCCTCCTTTAGAGAGTAAAATAAGATGCCTTATCGATGCCATGTTAACAACCTCTCCTACAAAATTATTTACTATCTGATTAGATTTTAAAATATCAATTATTTCTTTTAAATTTGTTTTTAAATCAAGTTTTTGCATATATCTAGGGGTTAATTATTAACTAATTTATCTCAATTTAACAATTTAAACAATTGAATTAAGCCAAGCATAAATATCGCTTACCTGTCAAGCGAATTCTAAAATTTTTTGTCTATTAGTACTAATAGCCAACATGTAATTTTTTTCCTGAAATATTCTTCATAACTTAATACTGTAAAGCCTGAAAAGTTTTTATTTCAGAGCAGGTTAAATCGTAGAAATAGAATGCGACAATAATGCGACTATTTCAATTAACAATTAACAGAAATAAATATTCTCAAACTTTGCAAAAGAATAAAATGTGATTCGCCGCGGCGAACGACTATTTTATTAAGGGAAGTATGATTCTTATTTTACTGTCCCGCCAAGTCGGTATGAAAACAAAATCCATCAAAAATCCGCCATTTGAAGTGAATGCTGAATTCTCAAAATCACAGGTATTGAAAAAACAGTAAGGCGTTTTCAAAATCCGTCACAAATCCATCACTCGAGGGAAAATTTATTAATGGATGATTGGATTCCCGCCGGAGTTTATCCCGCACTTGTTGCGGGACGGGAATGACAGCTTGGGATTGAGAAAATTAAAATCCATCAAAAATCCGTCATTGAAAGGAAATTTTCCGCGAGATTCTTCCCCCTCCTTTATAAGGAGGGGGACAGGGGGAGGTCTGAATGTGACATTAATGTTACTATAAAACAAAAAGACCTGTCAGGATTAAAAACCTGACAGGTCAAAATAAAATGCAACAATAATGTGACATTCCCAAGCCGGAGCTTGGGAATGAGAAATTAAAATCCGTCAAAAATCCGTCATTGTAAGGAAAATTTTCTCGCGACTCTTCCTAAGGACGAGTGGTTAACAAAGCGAAAAAGAGTTTCGCCCACGTGTTCCGTCCCAAACAGGGGTTTGGGACGGAGAACAATATGAGAAAAATAAAATGTTACTTTAATTGTTACATTCCCAACGAATGAAGTTTATTAAGAAACCTATGCATATGCGGGTCAAGTTTTGTTACATCCGTATCAAAAATCTCGGCGTAATCAAACCATTTGTATCCGTTGAACTCGTTCTTATCATAAATAATTTCTGCTTCGGAGTCGCCGGAAAGAAGGTACCACAGGCTAACGTCGGTATGCCCCGCTCCGATATTTACGGTAGTGGTCTGAGTAATAAAAAGCGGCTTATCAAAAATAAAATCTGCTGGAATGTTTAGCTCTTCAATGATTTCACGCTCGACTGCAGCTTTAGGATGCTCATTAATTTCAACGTGACCGCCGGAAGGAAGCCAAAGACCTGCATTGATGTGATCCATAAGAAGAATTTTTTTCTTATAGGCATCCTTAAAGGCATCCATTATTACAAAATAGGAAACAAGATGTTTGTGAGGAAAAGCAGGCTTTTTAATTCTGAAAATTTCAGCGTTAGAATCAATCCAGCTCACTGCATCGGCAATATGCTCCTGCTCAAGAGAATCAAACGGCTTGATTGAAGATATAAGTTCTTTTATGGTATTTCTCATTTGTAAAATAAAATGTGACAATAATGTTACATTCCCAAGCCGTAGCTTGGGATGATAGAGAAAAAAATTCGTCAAAAATCCATCATAAAACAAAAGACCTGTCAGTATTAAAAACCTGACAGGTCAAACAAATAAAACTTCCCTACATATAGGTAGAATTATACCTCTGACATTTCCTTCTTCTTAAATCTCTCAGGGATAGTGATTTCCACTTCAAGCTGAGGTTTCGGGAATAAAGGATTTGCCTGGCTGCCGTTTGAATTTCCCGCAGCAAACTTTGCAAGGTTCTCCTGCAAAGCAAGCTGGTTGCGGAGCTTCATTTCGTATGCGTGCATCTTCTCTTCAATAGTAAGAACTTTGCTCTTATTTGTTACCATATCTTCACGGTAGCGTTTCAAGAAATAGCTGATAGTTTCGATACGGATTTTTATAGCGCCTGTCGGCTTATTTTCATCGATGTCTTTGAATGAGAAGTAAGGCGTTCCCGATGACTCAACGATTTCCTGAACAACGGTATAAATCGGAGCGTCGTGTCCGCACTTGAAAGATGATAACTCAAGCGCAACTAAATTCGGATGGCGCGCAGTGTACTTTGCAGCCCATACTTTTCGCGAGGTATTTTCCGAGTAAGAATTTTTCCATACGTCATCGATATCCATAGGAGAGCGGAGCAATCCCGAGCGGACATCATCACCGAAAAGCTTATCAAGCGTTTCATCATCAGTCGGCAAAGCATCCTGGAAAAATACAGGATAGCCGAGCTTCTGAAACTCTTCAAGAATTTCGTGATTGATACCCGGATCATTATGATAAGGGCGTCCAAGTAAAACTATACCGACACGATTTTCATTTTCAATGTCGGTTAAAACTTCTTTTGATTTTGTTTTGAGTCCATCGAAGAATCTATAAAAAGCTTTGAAACCTTCTTTAACAGCTTTGCGATTTTCTTCTTCGGAAAGTCCAAACCTGTCTTTGAACTCATTGAACAATTGTCGCGCAGTAAGCTGCTCGCTGTTCAACTGAATGAAAGGACAGATGTATTCAAGTCCTGACTCTTTAAACAAGTCGCCTTCTTTTGTGAAGGCAGCTTTAGCCGCTTCGATAGTTGCAGTTATAGTCGGGCATGCCGTATGAGCCTGTGCGTATTCCAAGTCCGATGGCATTGTATCAACTATCGGAGAGAAAATGAAATCAAGTTTTTTCTTTTTATGCTGAACATAAACTAAATTATGAATGTGCGGAATAGCAACCTTCGAAGGGAAACAAGGGTCAATGCTGCCGCGCTTCGCTCCGGCTTTATACATTTCCTCGGAAGTGTATTCGCTGAAAACAAAGTTGCCGGATTTTATTCCGAGCGCTTCAAAGTAAGCAGTGAAGAAAGGAGTATGCGAATACATGTTGAGTAATCGCGGAATACCTATAACAATTTTCTCTCTTGCAGTAATTAATGCAGCGCGTTTTTCAACTTCTTCTTCTGAAGATTTATTCTTGAGTAATTTTTTAAACGGTGATTTATAAATTTGATTCCTTACATCTTCAATAGTATCTTTTACAATTTCAGGTTTGAACGTAGTCCATACCTTTGTAGCAGCTTCATCAACGATATTCGGATTTGCTTTTTTAATAGTATCGAGTCCCGATTTAATTCCCTTCATATCGGCGATGTCTTCAACAGTTCCTTTTTCGCAAGTCGCAATTATAAGGCGTTGAATGCCTTCTTCCATAGGGACTTTCGATTTCGGATTAACAATTTTTTCGGGGTCAATAATATTAAGCTCAACAAACTTTTTCTTTTCTTCCTGAAAAACTTCGGGAGCAATGTTATCTGTCTTCACATCTATAAATGTTCTGAGACATTTATTTTTACAGAAGTAACAACGCGTCTCTTCAGAGCGTGTTGTTTTATATAAAATCTGAGAAACTTTTTCTAAACCAATGAACTCTGTTCTATTTCCGTTATGATACAAACGCGCAGCTTCAATTCCGCAGCCAATAGCCCCTGCTTCACCTGTATGTTTGTGAACGTAAATATTTGGATTAATGCCTGAGCCTTTGAATCGCTCCTCAATAAAATCCACCTGCGATTTTACGGCAGCAAGATTGTGCTGTGTTCCGCCCTGCAGAACAAATGTAGAGCCGAGCTTCGCAAGATTCGGAATCTGCGAAACATAGAGCCATATATTTTTTGGAAGAACGTTTGCAAGTCCCGCCATAATTTCTTCGGCTTTCCATCCCTGTCTCTGAAAGTCAACAATATCGGATTGCATAAACACTGCGCATCCGTAACCGAAAGTAGGAAAAGTTTTTGCAGAGAAAGCAACGTTTGCAAAATCTTCAACTTCATATCCAAAACCCTGAGCTGTGGACTGAAGAAAATATCCGTTACCGGCAGAGCACTGTGTGTTAAGTTTAAAATCAACAACACGACCCTGATTAAGAATTATAATTTTAATATCCTGACCGCCTACATCACAGATGACATCTGTCTCAGGATAAAAATGTAAACCTGCCTGAGTGTGCGCAACAGTTTCAACAAGAGCAACATCGGCATGAAGAACTTCTTTCAAAATATCTTTTGCATAGCCGGTAGTACCTACTCCAAGAATTTCAAGAGTAGCGCCCTGAGCTTCAACTTGCTTTTGAAGAGAGCCAAGAATATCAATACAATCTTCAATAGGATTTCCCTTAGAAAGCTGATAAGCTTTTACCATAACCTGCTTATCCATAGAGACAAGCGCAGCTTTTGTAGAGGTAGAACCGCCATCAATACCTATGAAGCCCTGTACAACCTGACCAGGCTTGAATTGATGCGGAATAAATTTTTCAACAGCATAACGCTCTCTGAAGCTTTCAAGCTCTTCGGGAGATTTCGAAAGTCCGGTAACATTGCCCACCGTGTTCAGTTTCTTTTCAGCTTCGCGGCCGAAAGAAATATAGTGTTCAAGTCCTTTGTACCCTTTGTAAGTTCCTATGTTCGGCTCTTCATCTTTACCAAATTCAACTGCTCCTATGCATGCAAAGTACTGTGCATTATCAGGTACACGAATAAGCTCTTCAATCGGTTTATTTGGTACGACAATTTTTCTTTCTTCCCAAATTTTTGGAATGTTAGAGCGCCAGCAGTCAATCATTCCTTTAATGAATGTATTAGGTCCGCCGAGCAGAAGCACTTCGGGCTTCAGTGTATGTCCGCGAGTAAGCACGGAAATATTTTGCTGTATGATTGATTCAAAAAGCGAAGCCATGAGTTCATCGGGCGGAACACCGGATTTTTGCAAGCCGTTAATATCGGTCTCGGCAAATACTCCGCACTTGCCCGCAACCGGATGAAGGCGCAAACCTTCATATCCCATATTGCAAAGTTCTGCAGTTGGGATTTTCAGCTTGGCATTAATTTTATCAATAACTGCGCCTGTACCTCCTGCGCATTTATCGTTCATCGAAGGAATTTTTTTCTTCTTTCCTGTTTCAGCATCTTCTTTGAAGATAATAATTTTTGCATCCTGTCCGCCGAGTTCGATGACGGAAAGAGTATTAGGATATAATTTTTCTACAGCAAGCGAAACTGCGTTCACTTCCTGTACAAACTTTGCTCCTATGTGTTTACCAATGTTTGAACCGCCGGAACCTGTTATAAAAATACGTACATCGGAAGGATCGGAGATTTTACAATCCTCTTCCATTTTTTTAAGAAGCTCGAGAGATTTCTCCGGCTGCTTTGTATCGTGTCGCTGGTAGTCCGACCAGATTATTTTATCTGTTGCGGCATCTATAACGATTCCTTTAACAGTGGTAGAGCCGACATCAAAGCCGATATAAAATTTAGGCATATTTATTTCTTCGTATTAGATTTAGGTTTGCGCGAATTATAAGTTTCTTTCTTATCAGAGACTAAAGAATGCTCGATAGTTTTCAGTTTAATACCGTATTTTTTTAAAGCATCATCGGCTGATTGATTTATTTTTTTAAAATCAATTCCTTCTTTACTCATTTTGATTTTAATTTCCCGAAGTTCCCACATCATAGGGTCATCATTTTTATCGTAAAGATTTACTAATTTTTTATCCATATTTATCTCCTCCTAAATTTAAAAGTGAAAATATTTCAAGAGTTTTATAATTTAACTCAGCATTAACTTTATGAATTTCTTTAATAACTTCAATATTTATAAAGTGTTTAAAATTCCACGAAGCAACATTATAAATTTCAAAGTAACTTGCACAGGCAAGATGAACGGCATCACTTAATTCATTCTTCAAAACATTACTTCTCCCTATGTAAATATTAGCTAATTCAGATATATCTTGATTTATTTTAAGTTCAATAAAATCGAATTGAGATAATAAATTAATCATTCTTTCTCTCTTTGATTCATTCTTTGTATTCAAAATTTCCTTTAGAACTAAATCAGATATATAACATTCATAATTTGCAAAGTCACTCTCAAACCATTTTTGAGTTATTATTTGCCTCTGTGGTTTTTCAGAATCAAAGTAAGCTGAGATTACTGATGTATCGAAATATAATTTTAGTTTTGAGCGCAAGCTTCTTTTACAGTTGTCTTTATTCCTTCTGCTTTCATAATTTCTGAAACGTCAAGAATAAAGTTTGCGCCTAGTCCTGCGACTTCTTTTCTATGTGATACTTTAAAAAACGGCTTTTGCAGGTCTTCTCTTGTTTCAACGAAGGCTTTTATTTCTTCCAGCGAGTAACCTGTTTTTGCAAGGCAGTCTGCGTATTCAAGTTTTGCTTTTGCTTTTGCTTCACCCAGTGCCATCTGCACTCTTGAGTGAGCGTTAACATCACCTTCACCTGAAGTTTCTATAGGAAGGAATATCATATCTTTGTAAACAGAAGTTACAACTGACTGAACTCCGTCAGATTGTGTTGAAGGCATGCAGCCGAAAGGCTTCAATGAAAGTACCATATGGCAAAGATTATTTATTGTGTAATAAATACTCTTGCCGACTTCAAGATGGCCTTCGCCGCCCTCAACTCTTGTATTATAAAATTTATGTGCCAGGTCTTTTAATATTTGCTGGTCAACAATTTCATGTGGCATGTTATCAAGAGCTTTACGAACTCTGTTATATTCTCTCTGGAAAATTTTCTCTGCAAGTCCAAGTACAAACATATTTTGTTTGAATTTTTTCTTCAGAGTAAATTTTTCTTTCATAGATAAATTTTCATTGAGGTCTTTTGCAAGGTCTAAACCTTTTTCATCTTTATTAACTTCTTTTGCCTGATGAAGCATATATAAAATCCATGTTGCAATCGGTTCGACTAAAAGATGCGCGCCTTCTCTCTCGAGGAATGGGAACATATTAAAATTTCCGTCACCTTCAGTTGTCTGTGCCCAGAATTCACCTGTGATTTTCACAATAGGTTTCATTCTTGTTCTGTCAACTTTTATTGCTCCGAATTTTTCTTTTATTTCATAAATTGTTTCCAAATAATAATCACCAAGTATCTGGTCAATAAATTTTGAAACATAATCCGACGAAGGAATTAACGAAATTAATTTTCCTAACTTTGTATTGAAATTAAAATATTGTTTTGATTTGAATTTCTGATAAAGCATTTCGATAGATTCATTCAGTACTGTGTCAGTCTCCCCTTTGTTAACTTCATAGGGGCGAATTTGATAAGCCATGTCATTCATAAGGTCACCGATCATCATAGCATTCAAAAGCCCGAGGAAGAAATCAAGATTCATTTCAAGTCCTGCTTCAGCTTCTGCTTGTGAAAGTCCTCCTGTTTGCTGAAAAATAATAACTCTGAAACCATCGAAGCCGGAATTTCTGAGAGCTAAGCGATACTCAGCTTCATACATTCCGAAACGGCAAGGACCGCATGCGCCTGCAGTGAAGTAAACATAATTTTGTTTGATGTCATCTTTTGATTCACCCTTCTTTTCAAGACCCTGTAAATGCTGAACAAGATTTCCTACAGTAAAATATGTAGGATTACATTGGCCATTATTGCCAAATTCTTTACCGAGCTGGAATGCATTTTTATTGGGGGTTGCAACGTACTCTGTTTTATATCCGAGTCCTTCAAGCGCGCCCTGAATTAATTTTTCGTGCTTCCATGTAAGACCGCCGAAAAGTATAGTTGTATTTTCTCTGTCTTTTTTATTGAAGGCATTTTCAAACGGACGTTTGAAGTGGTCGATTTTTTTCGCTTCGACACCATACTCTTGCTCAAGCCTTTTTCTTTCTTTAAGTAAAAGCTCTTGTACTAAACTTTCTGAATTTAATTCTTTTTCATGAATTTTAATCTCTGAGGCAGGAATAAATTCTGACATATGTTTTTTATTAAAATTATTTGCTAAAAATTGTTGGAAATTATTTTAGAACTTTTTATTGCGCTTTCAATTGTTGCAGGAAGATTTGTATTAGTCCAATCCCCTGCTATAAAAAAATTTTGTACTGATGTTTTTTGCTCCGGTCTTGCGTTGATACTTGAGTTATCCGGGATAAAAGTTGCGCGTTTCTCTTTTATAATTTTAAAATCTTTTATGACTAAATTATCAAAACCGTTTAAACAATTTGATAACTCAAAGGTACAGATTTTATAAATTTCTTCATTGGATTTTTCAGTAAGCTCATCAAGAAAGTCTGATGCGCTTATTACCAATGAAAGATGACGCGGATTTCTTTTAAAAATCCATTGCACTTTTGTACCGATAAGACCTGTCATTCCGAATGAATTATTTTTTAATAAATCGCTTGGAATATCGTTTTCAAAGAACAAATGAACGGAAATAATTGAGGAAGGTTTTAGCTCTCCCACACCCTTAAAATATTGATTATAATCGTTAATTTCAAATATATCTTTAAATCTGAAAAACGGCAAAGCTGAGATAAAGTAGTCGGATTTTATCTTCTCCCCGTCTTCAGTTAAGGCATATTCAATTTTGTTATCCGCTATTTTTAATTTAGAAACTTTCGTTCCTAAATTTATACTAACATTACTGCTTTTAAGGTAGTTCAATGCGTTATCAATAAAAAGTTCATTAAGATTAACTTTTGGGATAACGAGATTGGAATAAGATTTTTTTGAGAAGCCTTTTTTCAAAATATCAGTAAAAATTTTGCAATTAATATTTTCAGGTTTAGCGTTAAACACTGCAAGTATGAAAGGCTCCCAGAAATATTTTATTAAAGTATCTGTTTGCTTTATTTTTTTTAACAACTCTGCAACATTACTTAACTGCTCAAGATTTTTATCTGCAAATATTTTATAAATTTTGAACACTGAAAATTTATCCGAGGAAGAAAGAGCTTTGAAGTTCAATAGCCCCATTAAAAGATTAAACGGAGCAGGGAGATTGAATGTTTTTAAGTTAAAAGAATTCTTATTCGTATCGTAGAAATTTACTTCAAGGTTAGATTGAAAATCAAGTTTATCGAATGAGTGGATTACTTTCAAATACTCAAAAGTATTTTCATACCAGCCTGCTAAAATGTGCTGGCCGTTATCGAAGTAAACATTTTTTTCTCTATCGTAAAAAGCATAGGCCCTGCCTCCAAGTTTGGGAGAAGATTCATACAGTCTGACATCATAACCTTTTTTATGAAGGAATATTGATGATGAAAGCCCTGCTAAACCGCCGCCTATGATTGTAACAGATTTCAAATTATAGAAAATAAATAAGTGGGATAAATGTATTAATTTGCCGTTGCAAATTTACGGGTATCTTTAGAATTATAAAGAAGCTTGTACTTGAAGAGAACTCCGAATGTAATATAAAGTTTTTTTGCTTTGGATATTTTTGCTTTCTTTTTGAAAACGTTATAGTTCATCTTTTCAATTTTCTCGAGGATGCGGAAATAAATATGCTCCATTATTCTTGCTGCAAACATAAGTCCTTTATCATCTTTAGATAAAGATTTATTTGCTTTATCATAAAATTCGTGGGCGCGTTTGCATTCGTATTCCATAAGTGCGATGAACGAAGCATTGTATTTATTTGCCATAAGATCTTCCTCTGTATATCCGAACTTTTCCATATCTTCTTTAGGAAGATAAATTCTCCCGTTCTCAGCATCTATTTTTATATCGCGGAGAATATTTGTAAGCTGCAATGCCACACCTAAGTTTATTGCAAACTCTTTTGTGCTTTTATTTTTGTATCCAAAAATTTCTATGCACATTAAGCCTACAGTAGCAGCGGCGCAATAGCAATATTGATAAAGCTCATCGAAAGTTTTGTATCGCTGGTTTTGCAAATCCATTTCCATTCCTTTGATCAGCTGAAAGAACGGCTCTACAGGAATATTATATTTACGGATAATTTTATCGAGATGATTTAGTAATGAGTATTTTGACTTCCCATGCTCGGCAAGTTCAAATTCATTTTTCCATTCACGAATTTTTTTATACTTAACTTCAACGGAATCTGAATTTTCATCTACAATATCATCTGTCTTTCTGCAAAAAGCATAAACGGTATTAATAGCATCATTTTTTTCTTTTGATAAAAAAGAAAACGATGATAAAAAATTCGATTTGCTTTCAGCCGCTATTTGTTTGTGTTCGCTCAAGTATATGTAGTCAAAAAATTGTTTTGAACATTATCTTAATTTTATCCAAGCCAGTAACAATTGGTCTGGTAGATAAAGTCTTATAATTTAGCTTTTCTATTTTATTTATAACAGTCAAACCACCGTAATAAGTTGCTTTTAATTCGTATTTTAAGCGCCCTTTTACAAGATTTGGGAGATTTTTACCTTTTGCATAAAATTGCTTAGTTCTTTCAATCAAATCTTTCATCATTTCTGTATAGTTTTCATTCTCTGTTTTGCTTTTGAGAAGTTCATAACTGTAATCATGATTGTTCATAATTTCTTCAGGAATATAAACCCGGTTGATTTCCAAATCCCGCGCAACATCCTGCCAGAAATTTATTAGCTGAAGTCCCGTGCAGATATAATCAGATAGCTCAAATAATTTTTCATCTTTATATCCGAAGAGATAAAGAATTAAATGTCCGATAGGATTTGCAGAATATTTTGAATACTCAAGCAGCTCATCAAAAGTTTTATATGTATCTTTTATTGAATCCTTCTTGAACGCAATGAGAAGATTTCTTAATTCTAATATAGGAATTTTTAAATCCTGAAGAGTTTTATATAGCGCTATGAAAATATATTTAGTTTCCTCTGTGAAATTCTCAATACTTCCGTTCTCTACATCGTTAAGTTCTTTATCCAGTAAATTTAATCTTATAAGTTTTTCTTCTGAATTCAATATAGCAGAGTCGGCAATATCATCTGCATACCTTGCAAACGAATAAATTGCATAAACGTATTTTCTTTTATCTTTGGGGATTAAAAAAGATGCCACTGGAAAGTTTTCGTAGTGGACTTTTGTTTTTTATTCACAGTGATAAAATGCTTCATCAAAATTAATTTTTTTCATAATTCATAATTCATAAATTAATCTGAAACTAATTTGAACCTTGTTCTGAAATTGCTGCCTTCACCATAAGTACTCTCACACCATACTTCACCTCCCATAGTTTCGATCAGTTTTTTCACAATCGATAATCCTAACCCCGTAGAATTTTCACCTGCGGTCGGTTTAGTGCTTAGCTTTGAGAATTTTTTGAAAAGCTTTGACTTTTCTTCTTCTTTAATTCCCATTCCTTCATCGATAAAAGATACAATTACATTTTGTTTCAATAAATCTTTTTCACATTTTATGGTCACCTCAGATTTCAGAGGGGAATATTTAATAGAGTTCGAGAATAAATTTTCGAAAACCTCGTTTAAACCCATGTAGTCGGCAAGAACAATTATTTTTTCGTATTCACTAACTAAATTAAGCTTTATGCCTTTTCGTTCAGTCAAAACTGTATTATCAGATATAACTTTTTCAAGTACTTCAATAATATTAATTTCATTTCTGCTTAAATTCATTCTTCCGCTTTCAATAGCATTTATATCTAGAAAATTTTTAATAATATCCTGCATCCTGGTAGATGTAAGTTCAATTTGTGCAAGTTTTCTGTCAACCTGCTCAGGAGTATATTTATCTTTGAGTTTTCGCAAAGCAGAGACGGATAAAGAAATCGCACTTAAAGGATTTTTTAAATCGTGCGCAGCCATTCCAAGAAATTCATTTTTTTCATTGTTAAGCTCGACTAATTTTTCATTTACAGTTTTCAATTCTTCATTAACTGTTCTATGAAATTCTGCTTCCTGTTGGACAAGTTCAACTTTGTGAAGAACATTTAAGTATTCAATTTTTGATTTTGAAGATTCATGGTAAGTTTCCAAAAATAATTGATACTTTTGGCTGTAATGGTCGTAAGCTTTTTGAAAATTTTTTGTATCGTAATAGACCAATGCAAGTACGTCGTTCATATTCGATATAATCTGCTTATAATTATTTTTATAGGCAATTTCACCGCATGCATTAAGATACTCGATTGCTTTATCGTAGTTCTTAAAATTATAACTGTTAGAACCAAGCAAAAAATAAATTTCCGCAGTATAATAATCAAAGCCGTGTTCTTTGCTTATCTTTAAAGATTCATTATAAAACTTTAAAGCTTTATCAACATCTCTATAGTAATCAGCGGCAATATTTCCAAGATTATTATAGCAAATTAAAACACCCTGATAGTCCTGAAGTTTCTTTTTTATCTGAAGACCTTCATTATAAAATTTTTCAGCAAGGACGTATTCTTCTTTGCCAAAATATACGTTGCCCAGATTTATTAAAATCATTGACCTTCCCTTTTCATCAAAGAGTTCGTCTTTTATTTTCAGAGCAAGGTTTAAATACTCAAGAGCGTTATCAAATTCCTGAAGGTGAAGGTAGCAGTTTCCGATTGTATTACAACAAGTAGATTCGAGAATTTTATTCTTGGTTTTTCTGGTAAGCTTTAGAGATTCAAAAGCGTTCTTTAAGCTCTCTGCATAATCTCCGTATTTGTACTGACAGACTGCTATAAGATTTCTGCAATCGGCTTCCTCGTTTTGCATTCCCAAAGAACTGCATAACGGCAATGCCTCAAGAGTTTTTTCAAGTGATTTATCGTAAACGGTGCTGCGATAATAAATTCTTCCGGAAAGTAATAAGCTTTTGGCAAGAAGTGAATCACTCTTTTTTTTGCGAGCAATAGCCTCGATTTTGAGAGCCTCTTCAAGAGCTTTATCTCTATCGGTATCAATTAACTTTTGATATTCCTCTAAAACACTATGTAATACGTTTTCATCCATCAAAAATGGCAAAAATTACATGATTTTCTAAAAAATGAGTGCTGTTAAGTGAGAATATAGCTAAGAAAAAAAGAGAAAAAAAGCGGTTTTTTTGGGGTTTGGTATTGAAGGTTGAGGGCATGATGAAATGCGCTCTCAATTTATAAAGCAAATTTATTGTTTGCAATCAGATTTGTTATTCTGAACAACGTAAGAGCGCATTTCTTTTATCTTGCCGTTATTCAGACTCTAAAAATCAAAGAAGGAAGCACCAAATGTGCTGCCGTTCTTCATTAAAGAGATTATGTTTCACTCGACGGCGATTATATCGCCTTCTGTGATTTCATTTTTATGAGTTATGTCTGCTAGCCGATAAAATTTTCATTGAAGATTTCTTTTTCGAACACTTCTTTGCCTGTATGAAAAACGCTCCAGGCATTTCCCACGTGGCTTCATCGGCAACGTGCTTTAAGATTTTTTCATTGTTACCTTCGGCAAATCCTTCGTTTACTTCCTGTACAATTTCTTTATTAGTCATTTCAATTTGAGTTTATGATTTTTTTTCTAAATGATTATGCTGATACATTCCGAAAATATTCCCGGCTGGATCACTGAACTTAGCTGTAATTTCAGGAAGATCCGCTCCTACAGGTTCAACAATTTTACACCCGTTTTCAATAACAGATTTTATTGAATCTTCCATATTATCAATCATAATATGAACCATGAGTCCACCATCTGTTTGCGGGTTTCTTCCAAGTTTCCACACACCGCTGACCTGACCTACTCCGTCATCGAATAAAACGCTGCCGTCACCGCGGGTTCTTACATTCCATCCGAAAACATTTTTATAAAAATCCGAAGAAGTTTTTATATCAACTGCAGGAATTTCTATATAACATATTTTACCGTTTCCGAAATCCGGTTGCTTGTTCTCTGACATTTTATTTAATTAATTACAAAAAATATTCGATATAAAACTTTAAAAAACTTTTAATTATTCAATTCCAAAGATTTTGAGAGTTCAGAATCAAGTTTATCTAACATTTGCAGCCAGCTCGGATATGCTCCTGTTTGTTTCGCCCACGCCTCATCTACAGTTTGATGCAAAGTAAGCTTCGTTTTATTTTCCCCCACTTCTTCAAGCGTAATCGTTACAGTAGTTTCCGGCCAGCTTTCATGCGAAGTATCATTAGGCCCATTAACTGAATTCCCTTCCTTATCAGCAAAGCAGAGTGTATAAACAATTTTTTCCGAGGCTATGATTTCCTTATAGATGCCCTTGCAAACACACTCGAAACCTGTATCATTTGAAATGCTGTGAAGAAAAATACCACCTACTTCGAAATTAAATTTATAAACTGTTATTTCCGCGTTATTGGGAGCGTACCAGTTAGCAAGATGTTCACGCTCTGACCATGCTTTAAAAACTAGCTCTCTCGGCGCGTTGAAAACACGGGTAAGAGTGAGTTCCCTTCCAGTAAACTTATCGTTTGGATGAATATTTTCTGCTGACATTTTTTTTCTTTTTTAGATTTTTATTGGCTTTCGAAATTAGTTTTGAATTTGGTTTGGATTGAATTTTATCCAGGTAGATTTCGAGTGAATCGAACTTAGCCGTCCAGAACTTGCGATACTGCTCTACCCAGTCAGACACCTGGCTAAGTCCCTCAAGTCTTGCTTCGCAGAACCGCTCACGGCCTTTTTGTTTTACTTCTACAAGTCCGCACTCAGCAAGTATTTTTAAATGCTTATACACTGCTGCGCGGCTTACATCAAAGTTAAGCGATACTGTATTTATATTAAGCGGCTGATAGGCAACCATGTTCAGGATTTCCCTTCTGGTTGGGTCGGCGATTGCCTGGAAGACATCTCTTCTCATATTATATGTTTTAATGAAACTTTTTGGTTGCATACAATATATATGAAACCTTTTGGTTTCGCAAGTTTTTTTTAAAAACTTTTAGAATTTATTTTTTTGTAAGTTTTATTCTTTTGAGAGTTGTTGCGCTTTCGTATTTTGCAACATCGATATGAGAGATTTTTCCTGTGATTTCAAAATTTTTGGCGTTCCAGTTGTCTGCCATTTTTTTGCATGCTAATATATTGGTGGAGTTTCCTATAGTAAGATGCGGAATAAAATCAATGTCTAATCTTTGATGTGGGAATAATTTACTGCTGTAAAGTTTATCGTGCATCTTAACTATCTGACTATGCCCTTCATCAGGGACTAAAAAAGTATAGAAGTTTTCCGCGAAGGCGTCTTTATTAATTGTAGCGCATCTTATTGTAAAAGTGAAAGGCTCTATTTCTTTTACCTGCGTTTCAATTTCATCGGTAAAACTTTTTTCTGAAATATTTTTAACAGGGAAGACCATTGTAAAATGCGGACCAAGAATTGGCTGAAGGCTATCATGTTTTATGCGATGATTCTCTATAAGATTATAATCTTTTTCGGAGAGCTCGGGATATGCAAGTACTAAGAGTTTTAATTCCATTATCTGTATAATAACAATGATAACTCTTTTGTCAAAAAAAATTAATCTAAAAATTAAGGGCTTCAAAGCATACACCTTAAAGCCCGTGAACAGAAAAAAGCAGGAAATTATTATTGTCTTTGTTTATCGTAGCTTATCATCCATTGCACACCGTATTTATCTGTGAACATACCGAAGTATGAACCCCAGAATGCATCTGCCATAGGCATCATAATATGTTTCGCACCGGCTGCCAGTCCGTTGAAAACTCTGTCCGCTTCTTCTTTGCTCTCTACACTTACAGAGATATTAAAGTTATTTCCATAGTTCATTTTTGCATGTCCGGGGGAATCGCTTCCCATTAAAACATTGTCACCGACTTTAAGAGCAATGTGCATAATTCTGTTGTCATCTGCTTCATTTTTAGGTACGTCTGAAGGAACATCTTTGTATTTCATTACCATAGCAAACTCACCACCGAAAACTGATTTGTAAAAATTGAAGGCTTCTTCCGTTGCGCCGTCGAAACATACATAAGGATTTAATGTTGGCATTTTGTTTTTTAAGTTAAGTTTAAAAAATATTTTTTATTATTGAATTATTATTTCAGAAAGTTTTTAATTCGTATTTTTGTTCTTTTTAAAAAATAAATAATCAAGACTGTACTTCCCTGCTCCGAGGAACATAAAAGCAATGAAGACTGAAAGCATTTCAATCGGTTGAATAACATTATACCACTGGTCATGCATAGAGAGATGCGTACTTGTCGCAACTATCATAGTGAATGCCATGAAGAAAGCAG
This sequence comes from Ignavibacteria bacterium, assembly GCA_038225955.1. Classification (GTDB taxonomy): domain Bacteria; phylum Bacteroidota; class Ignavibacteria; order Tepidaquicellales; family Tepidaquicellaceae; genus JAFDZO01. The sequence continues at coordinate 36,497 of JBBRQV010000008.1, forward strand.
CCGGGCGTACAAATAATCCGAGAATGAGAAGTATGCCTCCGCCAAACTCACTTATCGTAGCCATAAAACCCCAGAAGGTTGGAGCAAAATTAATTCCGAAGTTTCCTAATGCTCCGCCAATCATCGTCCACATTTCAGGACCGGCTTTTATTTTCATCATTCCGAAAATGAATGCGAATGCGCAACCGATCCCCAGACGAAGAGCTAAAATACCTATATCTTTGTTGTTATCAAAAAAGCCTTTAACAAAATTTTTCATGACTATTTTTCTTTAATTTACCTCAATTCTTTTTTCTCATAATGATTTACTATTACACCTGAAGGAGAAGCTTTTGATTCAACAAGCTTAAGAACTTTCATATCTATACCTTTAAATAAATGTAATCCGTTACCGAGTATTACAGGCACAGTCATAAGATAATATTCATCAATCATTCCGAGCTTTGCAAATGATGTTACAAGGTTGCAGCCGCCGTACAATATTAAATTCTTGCCATCATTACTTTTTTGCTTCTTAATCTCTTCCTCTATGTCGCCGGCGATAGTAACATTCTCGTATTCAGTTTCTTTCTGAGTCTTTGAAAAAATAACTTTAGGCATTGCATTTATTTTTGCGCCAAATTCAGTTTTATCATTCGGCCAGTAATCCAGAAATCCTTTTGACATTCCTCTGCCGAGTAAAATTAAATCGGATGAATCTAAAAGTTTAGCTGCAGGACTTTCGGATTCTCCTCCGATATTGGCAAACATCCAGTCAAGCTCACCGTTTGGTCCGGCTACGAAGCCATCAATAGAAGTGTACATTTGTAAAATTACTTTTCTCATTATATTTATTTTTATTTTTTAGGTTCGTAATGATTAATTATTTCACCTGAAGGAGTAGGTATAGATTCTAAAAGTTTAAGGACTTTCATATCAATTCCTTGAAACAAATGTTTACCTCCGCCAAGAATAACCGGAATTGTCGAAAGACAATATTCATCTATAAGGCCGAGCTTTGCAAAAGATGTTGCCAGTCCGCAGCCGCCGTACAGAATTAAATTTTTTCCGGGCTTACTTTTCTCCTCTTTAATTTTTTTTTCGATATCTTTTGCTATGGTAACCTTATCCCATGTCAGGTCTGATTCCTTCATTGTGCGTGAAAAAATTACTTTGGGAAGAGAATTTATTCTATTTGCAAAATCTAATGTTTCTTTCGGCCAGTAGTCAAGAAATTCTTTTGACATTCCACGTCCGATAAGAATTAAATCAGAATCCGCTAATATTTTTTCTGCTAGTTTAAAACCTTCTTCTCCGCTGTTTTCAAATATCCAATCTTGCTCACCGTTTGGGCCGGAAACATAACCGTCCATTGATATATTCATTTGCAAAATTACTTTTCTCATTATTTTATATTTAATTTTTCACAGGATGATAATACAATATTATTACCCCTGACTTTAAATTTCTTGTTTTAAAAAGAATTAGATTTTTTTTATCTTCTAGATTCTTAAACATCGGATTTCCTTCACCTAGGATCACGGGGTTTAAAATAATTCTGTATTCATCAATCAACCCCTCCTTCTTTAAAAAAGATATAATCTCACTGCTGCCGAATATTACCAAGTCTTTCCCGGGAAGTTTTTTCATTTCATGAATTTCCTCTGCAATATTTTCTTTTACTATTCTTGAATTATTCCAACTGGCATTATTCAGAGTTTTTGAAAAGACTATTTTAGGCAGTTTATTCATTAAATGCGTTATTGTGGCATCGTTATCTTCTGCACTTGGCCAATAAGCTGCCATCATTTCATAAGTTTTTCTTCCGAACAACATTGTGTCAACTGTTTTGAACATTTCTTTTACGTAATCAAAAAAATCATCATCGACAACGAACCAGTCAAGCTCGCCGTTAGGTCCTTCAAAAAATCCGTCAAGCGTTACAAGATTTGATACAATTACTTTTCTCATCTGTTAATAATAATTTTATTTTTATTCAAGAACTTCACAAGTAAAACCTTTACAATTTAAAACTTCAGATATTTTCTCTGGGATTATTTCTTTATTTTCAACACGGAGTATCTTATCGCAATCATCAAGGTCGAAGTTTATATTACCGCCAAAGAGCGAGTGCAGTTCGGCGGTAATTTTATCTGCGATTATTTTATCTTTAACATTTGTTTTAAAAACTTCAACCATTGTTCCTATAGTTTTTATTTTCCTGCTGCAGCATCTTCAAGCTTTTGAATATCAATTTTTTTCATCTGATACATTGCATGCAATACCCTTTTAGTTACATCGCCGCCTTTAGCAATAAGTTCGAATAAACGGGTAGGTGTTATCTGCCATGAGAGACCGAACTTATCCTTCAGCCATCCGCATTGAGATTCCTGACCACCATCGGCAGTGAGCCCATTCCAGTATTTATCAACTTCTTCCTGATCTTTACAGCTGACTGCTAATGAAATAGCTTCTGTGAATTTAAACATAGGACCGGCATTCATTGCTCCGTATTTTGAACCGTCAAGCTCAAACGATAAGGTAAATGCAGAACCTTCCTTCGCTCCTGTTGCCTTTGCGCTCTCGGCATCGTAATATCTTATTTCAGTTATTTTTGAATTCGGAAAAAGTGATGTATAAAGCTTTGCTGCTTCTTCTGCTTGTGTATCGTACCACAAGAACGGATTGATTTTTGACATGATGATTTTTGTTTAATTTATTTTAAATTATTTTTTGAGTTAGATTTAATGTAATTCAAAATTATTAATTATTATTCCTGAGGCATTTGACTCATATCCATATAGGTAAATTCCCACGCATGGCCGTCTAAATCTTTGAAGCCGCGGTTATACATCCATCCGTAATCCTGTATTTCACTTGGATCAGTAGCGCCTGCAGCAAGGGCATTTTTTATCATTGTATCTACTTCTTCTTTGCTATCGGCTGAGAGACAAAGTATAACTTCATTTTCTTTTGAAGTATCGGCAATTTCTTTTTTTGTAAATTCTTTAAAAAATGGCTCGGTTAAAATCATTACATAAATTGTATCGCTGATAACCATGCAAGCGCCTCTATCATTTGAGAATTGAGGATTATTTCTGAAGCCAAGCTTCGTGAAGAAGTCCGTTGACTTCTTAAGGTCTTTTACCGGTATATTTAGAAAAATTTGTTTTGGCATGATTTTGATTTAAAGTTTATTTTAATTTTGTTCAGATAATTCTTTCAGTTTTGCCAACCCCTTCTCCCATAAATCTGACATCATGTTATACATTTCATCGTTCATACCGCATTCTATATCAAGAGTCGTCACACCTTCTTTTTCAGAAAGTATATAAATTTCCTTTACTCCTATTATTCCCTTTGCCATATCACTTTCATAATCTTCTTCGCCTTTCATTAACATTCCTGAGTATTGTATAGAAAGAATTTCCGTAGGATCATTTTTTATAATTGTTCCTATAATACCGTTACCGTGCGGATCTTTGAATATAGCTTTACTGCCAAGTTTCCAATCGGTAACTGCATGAGAACCCTCGTTAAACTCTGCATACCACACTCTTGTATATTTATCCTCTGTTAAAACTTCCCAGACTTTTTCTTTAGATGCGTTTATCTCGATGGATTTTTTGATTGTTTTCATATCGGTGTAGATATTTAATTTAAAATTTAAGTTTGTTTTAACTCTATTGATACTTCATGCCTTCATAGCCTAATAATCTGCGCCATAGTCCGATTTGTCCTATGAAATAGGATTCGCGATGAATATTAAAAGCAATTAAATCAAAGTAAGGCATCTTCATTTGAGGCATTTCGAATATTGCATCAAGTTTTTCATCAGTTACTTTCATTAAAACATTTCTGAGAACTGGCGAGATTTTATCCCACTCCTTTTTATATTCTTCCAGTGAAGGATATTGAGCATCATCTTTTATACCCTGAAAATTTTTGAAGAGTTCATCAGCTCCCTGTTTGATCGTTGTGCCGTCTAGTAAGTTAGCAAGTTCAATTCTTTGCTGAACAAGACTTCCTGCAAGCCAAGCAACATGATTGGCTTTTGTGTTTAAACGGCTATGAGAATCCTTATCGGAAATTCCGTCGAGGACTTTATTATAAAAATTTGTATGCATATCATAAAGAACTACTAAAGAAAACATTCTGCTGCTAGTTGGTTTTGTTTCCATTGTAAAAATTTTTTAATGTTTTAAAAATTGATTTAAACTGCCGGGGTCTTTTCGATTTTCTTCCAAAGGAAGTAAGATAATAACATAATTGATAACAAAATAAACGGGAATATAATTAAAAATAATCCGTCTCCTCCATATGCTCGTGATGCCGCTGCTCCGATAAAATGAAACGTGCATCCGGCATATGCCCATTCTTTGAGAGTTTTGAATATATTTTGGAATATTCCAATCGCCCCGAGAATTTTAAATACTCCGAGTATTGTCATTATATAAATCGGGTAGCCAAGGTGACGCATTATTTCCTGTCCGTCTTCTACTCTCATTACTCCGGCAATCCCATCCATTAAAAGAAAGAGGCAGAAGAGAGTTGTTACAATCCAATATGTGATTTTTATTTTTTTCATTTTAAATTCTTTTATCTTTTAACTTCATAAATAAGTTTTATCACTCCGGAACTGTATGTATGCGAGTCCTTCAATTTTAAATTTAATTTATCTGATATATTTGCAAACATTGGGATTCCTTTGCCAAGCACAACGGGATTCAAATAAATCTTGAACTCATCAAGCAAGTCCAGATTAATAAAAGTCTGCACAATGCTCGGGCTGCCGAATATCATCATGTCCTTTCCATCTTCGTTTTTCATTTTAGTAACTTCTTCTTTGATGTTATCTTTTATCTGGATAGTATTATTCCATAACTCTTCATTTATTGTTTTTGAGAAAACAATTTTCCGTACACCTTCAACCCATTTAGCATGGTTGAGCGATATTTCATCAGGATTTTCCTGTGTAAGAACAGTGGGCCAGTAATTTTTCATCATATAATAAACAACTCTTCCATAGATCGCAGTGTCTATATTATCTTTAAGCTTTGTTGCATCTTTGTATAGCTCGGAGTCAAGGTTTATCCAGCCCATTTCTCCTTTAGGTCCGGCGACAAATCCGTCTAAGGACATATGCAATAATGAAATTACTTTTCTCATTTTGATTTAATTTTTGAAGTTGTACAAATATACAGGCATTGGTTCAATCATCAAAGAGGTAAATACGGCAATCTAAGGGGTTGAATACGACAAATAGGTTTTTTATTTTATAGAATGAAAAAACATATATCAATCCTAATCCCCCATGGTCATACAAGTGTCAGCAATATTGAAGGCACACATCATATCTTTTCCGAAGTTAATTATATTCTAAATACTATGGGAAAGAAACCACTATTTGAAGTTCAGCTTGTAGGAATTTCAAAAGAGGCATCACAGCGTAACGGTTCGTTTAAAATCACGCCTGATGTTTTAATGAAGGATTTAAAGAAAACTGATTTAATCATTATTCCTGCAATTCACGGAGACCAGGAAAAAGTGATGGAACAAAATAAAGATTTTGTTCCATGGATAATCCAGCAATATAAGGCAGGAGCAGAGATTGTCAGCTTTTGCATTGCAACCTTTTTCCTTGCAGGTACAGGATTATTAAATGGAAAGCAATGCGCTACTCACTGGGGCTATGCAAATAAATTTAAAAAAATGTTTCCTGATGCAAAACTTGTGGATGATAAAATTATGACAGAAGATGATGGGATATATACAAGCGGCGGCGCATATTCTTTTTTAAATCTTAATTTATATCTTGTAGAGAAATTCGCTGGAAGAGATATGGCTATATTGATTTCAAAAGCATTTATGATTGATATAGACAGGTACAGCCAGTCGCCATTTATTATTTTTCAGGGACAGAAAGCCCACGAAGATGAAACCGTAAAAAAAGCGCAGGCATATATTGAAGATAATTTTAAGGAAAAAATCACTGTAGATGAACTTGCACATGAAGTTGCTTTGGGCAGAAGAAGTCTTGAACGAAGATTTAAACATGCGACTTCAAATACAGTTACGGAATATATTCAACGTGTAAAAGTTGAAGCCGCGAAGAAAAGTCTGGAGTCAACAAGCGAGAACGTAAACGAAGTAATGTACAACGTAGGATATGCTGATGCAAAAGCATTCAGAACTATTTTCAAAAGAATAACGGGACTTTCACCTGTTGCTTATAGAAATAAATACAATCCCGCCGTAGCGGCGTAACTCGTAACGATTATTTCCAAACAGGTATTGCTATAAAACTATCGGTGAACCATTTTATCTTTAATGGTTCGCCGGCATCATTAATCGTTTCATCGTTGACATCTTTCCCGCTGCCATAATTTATTACATCATAAGGATGTTTGTTTACATTAAGCACAATTAATAATCTACTGCCTTTGTTTATTTGCTTACTGACCAATCTTGTCACATCAAAAGGAATAGATTCTTTCTTGCCGGGTGTAAGTAATTCTCTTTTACTCATGTCCTTTGCATAGCTTGCGCGGCCTAAATATCTTGTAAGATAAAAATATTTTCCGTCAGGAGTTTGTTCATAAAATGCGATTGAAACATCCATATCTTTTTTATTAATCTCTGCATTTAACTCTCCAAAGAAAGAACCATTAATGCTGAATGTTTCTTTGAACGGCTCGGTTTGATATACTATTCCATTGCTTGCATCCAATGAATCAAGAATAATGAATGGAGTGAAATAATTATTCTGAGTTGCTCTGTCTTTGAAATCAACTGTCTGGGAAAGAAAACTTACCTTTTTAGATTTATAAGGAGATAATTCATATTTATTTTTAGTATTACCGTACGTTAAAAACAATTTCAATGTATCGTTATTCATCTGCTCTAATGATGGAGCGTGTTTCCATTCATTGGTTCCCATCACTTCATAATTAATTTTATCTTTCAGAATCTCCGGCTTCTGTGCCCCTTTTAAAATATAATCAAGCCATTGATATGCAAGTTTACGCATGTTTAAATTAGCGGCGGAATCTATTTTATATCCCATTAATTCAGGTGCAGCTTTTGCCTGCCCTCCCCAGTGGTCATATGGTCCAATTACCAGATAATGATTTGCATTATTATTATACTTATAGTGAAGCTTAAAATATTTTAATGCACCAATCTGTGAGCCGTCATAGTAGCCGGTCGTTGTCAGGACAGGTATATTTATCTTTGCAAATTCTTCTCCGTTCGGAATCATTGATTTCCAATAATTGTCATAATCCGGATGCTGTAAAAATTTTTGGAATATAGGATTCGGTTGACCTGCAAGACTATCCATTGAACGGAAAGACGTTCCCTTCTCATACCATTTGTCATTTAAATCTTGCGGAAGAGGTTTAAATTTGTAAATGTTATCGTTGCTCCAGCTAAGTATTGTAGGGTAAGG
>JBBRQV010000009.1:0-43448 GCA_038225955.1 Ignavibacteria bacterium
AAGAAATAAAGAAGCGGAAGAGGAATATATTTTAATTGATAAGCATAAAAATGATGTGATGGTATCGTTGAATCAAGCTGACCTGGTATTAGGTGCCGGCAGAAGCGCGATTGAAGGAGTTGTACTGGACAAACCTCTTTTATTTTGGGGAGAATCTCTGTATGGAGGATTATTAAATGAAAAAAGTGCCGGCACTGCGTTAAAGACTAATTTCGGAGATTCTGATAAAGTGCAGAAAGTTTCTCCAAATGAAATTGTGAATGATATTAAAAAAGCTTTTGAGACTAATATATCAGGGAACTTAGAAATAAAAAAAAGAATTTTAGTTGAGTACGATTTAAATAATAATGCGGAGAAAATCCTATCTGTTTATAAAGAAGAGATATTAAAACGTAATATAGAAATTCTGAAACCGCCGTTGCCTATACTTCTTTATCACAGAGTTGTTAAAAGTAAAATTAAAGATAGTGTCGTTGGGATTTATGTTACAGAAGAAACATTTGATGAGCAACTTGCGCATCTGCAAAAAAATGGATTTAAAACAATAACCTTCTTCGATGTTCACAAAGCATTGACAGGCGACATGGTGTTATCGGAAAAAAATATTATTCTTACTTTTGATGACGGTTACGAGGATAATTATAAAAATGCATTTCCTTTATTAAAGAAGTATAATTTTACAGCAGTTATTTTTCTTGTGACAGGATTGGATAGTAATTCTTGGGATGTTGAGAAAAATGAACCGGGTGCGATATTGCTATCAAAAGAGCATGTGTTGGAAATGTATAATTATGGAATAGAGTTTGGAGCGCATACATTAAATCATGCAAATTTGATTGAAATAAGTAAAAATCAGCTTTTAAAGGAGATTTATAATTCAAAAATTTACATAAGCAAAGAGCTTAAAATCCCTGTCATTTCATTTGCTTATCCTTATGGTGAGTGTAATGAGCTAACAAAAGATGCCGTTAAATCGTTAGGATTTGAGTTCGGAGTGGCCACGGATTCCGGTTCAATTAATTTCTTAAAAGATTTATTTCAAATCCGCCGCCAGATAATTTTTTCACATACATCTCTTTTTCAATTCAAGAAGAAAATTTCCAAATGGTATCCCGCCTACAAAAAATTTAAATCAAAAAAATAGTTCGGCCACTTCTTTTGTACTTATCGTATATCCATCAATCCTATAATCAGTTATAGAACTAAGTTAATCCTGAAATTGAGGTGAAAACATAGCCATACTACTAAACTAGCCATCAAACTATTTTCTGCGAAATAAAGTAAAAACTTTTGAATTGGAGTTAACCATTATATTTTTATATTAAATAACCACTTTTCAATAATTTCCATCTGTGAAATTATCCTGCGAATTAGTACTTGCTTTATTTGTATATAGTTTACATATTACCTGCAAATTAACACTGCAAAATAATCTGCATAATAATAAATTCTGCAAAATAAGAATTAATGAAAGTAAGCAAATATTTTAAAATCAAAAAAATCCCCGGTATCATTAAGAAGTTGACCGGAGTAAGTGTTGAAAAATTTGAAGACCTCTTAAAGCATCTGACTCCAGTCTTTATTGACCTGGAGAAAAAGAGACTTTTCAAAAAATCCCGCAAGAGAGCTTTTGGGGGAGGAAGAAAGCAGGATCTTGATCTTGACGATAAGCTGCTTATGCTTTTGATGTACAACCACTTATTTGTTACACATGAATTTTTAGGCGCGCTGTTTAATCTTCACAACAGTAATGTCAGCAGACAGATAAATCATTTAGACCCGCTACTCTCTAATGTTTATCAGGTTCCTGAAAGAAAGATTAAACTTGCAGATTCAGTTCTTTCCCAGTCACAGATTTTAGAAATTTTTGTAAATCTTGATGAAGCTGAAAAGAAAGAAATGAATTACAGTCCTGTCAGCACTGATTATCCGCCGGTAAAATCTACCGGAACAGGCGGAAGCGATTTAAGAATTAATACAGAAGATAAAATTATTACAAAGATAAAAGTTATTCCAATAAAAAAATCAGAATCGAATTTATGAACAACAAAAATACAATAGTGCATAAAGATTTACCGAAGAAAGAGAAACTCGAAATAAATATTCAACAGATAAAAAATTTATCAGGCAGTGTGAATAAGCTTTATGTTGAGACTATGTTAAAAAAACTAACTCACATCCAATAAAAATGAACAAAGATTCTTTAGTAAGCAAAGTATCAAACAACAGTAGCTTCAGCCGCCATAGAAGCGAACAGATATTTGACAGAATATTTGAGTTGATAAAGGAATCCTTAGTAAAGGATAATAACGTCTCCGTAGATAATTTCGGAGATTTCAAAGTTGAGCACAGGGAAAGCATGAAGATAATGAATACAAAAGAAAACCAGGAAGTCTTGTTACCTCCAAAAGATTTTATAAGTTTTACTCCTTCACAAAATTTATTAGACATAATAAATAAAAAATGACTAAAGAGCAGATAATTAGGAGCATCTCGGAAGAGTTCAAGATAAGTGAGTTGGAGTCCATTCAGTTCTATGAGAATGTATTTCAATACATTGAAGGCTCTTTCCGTAAGAGCAAGAATTTGAACATCTCAGAGTTTGGTAAGTTCAACATTATTGAAAAGACCGGAACAGCCGGAGGCAGAATGAATTCCGTTAAGTTTTCTCCTTCAAAGAAGCTTGCGACGGAAGTTAATTACAACTACAATAATCTTGCAAAGATTTTATTCAGAGATATTGAAAGAAATATTAATAAAGAAAGAATTCTCTCTTTAGGTGAAGAAAACGTTTACAGAGAACCTTCAGTTACTGAAGCAGGTGAAGTATTCGACAGATATTCAGAGGAAGAAAAAGATTTTATTGAAGAACAGGTAAATCTTACCTCTTCAAATACAAATACTGCGGGCTTGCAGGATTTGGAAAACCGTGTAAAAAAAATTGAAGCATTTATAAATGTAATAAAGAAATTTTTTGAAGATGAAAAACTTGGCGACACATTAGAGAAAACTAAAACTCAGATTGTTCCGCCGCAGGCAGACTATGTAAAACGGGTTGAAGAAGACAAAGAAAAAGATGAACAGTATAAAGCTTCCATCTCGGCTCTCGAATCCAAGATAAAAGAACTTGAAGCTAAGTTTAAAGAATCCGATTCAAAGAAAGTAGAAGTAAAAACGGAAGTAAAGATTACGCCTAAAGAGGAAAAAATTAAATTACCTCCGATAGATGTCGTGCCTCCGGTAGTCGAACAAAAAGCAGTTGAACCTGAAGCAAAGCTAACACTTCTCCCTGACTTAGGAAACTTAGTTGTAGAATCTGATTACACTGAGCAAGTTAAACCTATAAAGCCGGTAGAAAGTTTTATTGTTCCTGAAATTAAGGAGAAGATTGAACAAGTAAAATTTGATGAGCTAAAACTAACTCCGGTTGAAAATTTTACTAAACCAATCGAAGAATCACTTGAAGCGTCTGCAATTGAAAAAAAGATTGAAGAAAGACTTGCAGAGATAACAAAAGCACCCGAGCAGAAAATTCCTCAGGTAAAAGACCCATCAACAGCTAATATTGATGACCTTCTAAAGACTCTAGGTCTTGCTTCCATTGAAGCAGAAGACGTTGTTGAAGAACTATCTGCAAAAGAGATTCAGGAAAAAATAAAGTCTGAAGAAATTACAAATGAATTCTTTATAAAAACGGAAGACAGACATGTTGAAGAAACTCTTCCCGAAATAAAAGAAGAGAAGAAAGAAACAAAAGTTCAGGATAAGATAGAAGAATCGCATGCAACGGTAGTCACGGAAATTACAGAAGAAAAAAAACTGCCTGATACACCTTTAGCCGGCGACATATCAGATTCTGCACTTCATGATAAAGTTGATTCTTTAATTGCTGAGTTCAGAACTGAATCAACAAAGATTCAGGAGGATGAAGAAAAAGAAAGGCTGAAAATAATTGAAGATGCAAAAGTACCTGAGCCGGAAGTAGTAAAACCTATTGTTTCTCAGGATGCTGAAGAAGAGCAGCTTTCAACGGCTCTTTCATCAATCTTTAATTCAATACTTACTTCTGAAAATATTAAGACGGAAGAACCTAAAGAAACTAATTTAATAAAAGATGATGTAAAAGATCTTCACGATGAAATCGTAAAAACTGAAAAACCTGCCGGGATAGTTTTGCCTCCCGTTGAAGAAGCTAAAGAAACAACCACACCTTTAATAAGTGATATATATTCCAGCGCAAAAAGCTTTAGCGATGTTTTTGAACAGAAGACTGAAACTAAAGAAGAAAAAGAACACGCTGAAGATATGAAACAGATTAAGGACTTGCATGATGCAAAAGAAACCAATGGACATGACCTTATCGAAGCTAACGGACACAATCTTATAGAGACGAATGGACATAATCTGAAAGAAACCAACGGACGCACACTTGTTGATACTAACGATGCAAATTTAAAAGACTTGTACGGACCGGGATTAACAGAGAACGGTACAGAGCACGATGTAAGAACTTCAAAAATTTATACAAACGGAAATCCGTTGAAACCTTATGCAAACGGAAAAAACGGAAACTCTACTTTGAATCAGGTACTTGAAGATAACGGATTACAAAAGGAATCAAAGACAAGTATCTTTATTATTCTTGGAATTATAATTATCGCTCTTGGTCTTCTTTTCTTCGCAATATTCAATTCAGGTATTATGGGTAAAGAGAGCCATACCGGTAAAGAAAATAATTACGGACTTGTGAAGGTAAAAGAAGTAAGCAATGAAAAATATTTTTACGATAACGGTAAAGCTAAAGTTTTCTTCCAGACAGAAAAAGGATTTACAATTCAGGCAGGTTCATTCACTGATAAAGAATCCGCTATAGAAAAAAGTAAATCATTAGCTGATAAAAAAATTGAGAACGTAAGAATTGAAGAGCTTGAAAAAAACAACACAACATTTTTCAGAGTAAGAATCGGAATGTTCCCAACTCTTGAAGATGCAAAAAAATATTCAGAGAAATTCTAATTTAAATCTAAACGCTATGAAATACTTATCATTTAAAGGAATCGCAGTTCTAACGATGGCAATTATACCGGTAATCCTGAAATTTAAACTGCGCAAGAAAGAAAAACCTGAAGTTAATCATCCGAGTATTCTTGTAGAAGCCGTATAAAATTTTCAAGGAGAGCAGAGTTATTCTGTTAACTCTGTATCAGAAGTACAAAAGAAGCCGCGGCCTATACTGCGGCTTTTTTGTTTTTAAACCCGATTACAAAACATACTATTAATATTGCTCCACTGACCCATAAACATATAATACAAAACCAGTCTCCGTGCTCAGTGTAAAAAGTTTTTTCTTTTATTATTCCGATTTTATCTGCAAAAGAAGTTTTTACATTTATTTCTGTTTCATTAATTTTATTTCCGTAAGGATCTATTATATCTGAGATGCCTGTGTTCGCGCTGCGGACAATCCATCTTCTATTTTCCACTGCGCGTAAAACGGCGTATTGATTATGTTGATACGTTCCAAATAATTTTCCCCACCAGGCATCATTTGTAATTATAGTACAGAAGTCAGCTCCCTTTTTTACAAACTTAGAAAAATATTCCGGATAAACAGATTCGTAGCAGATAGCTGTATTAAACTGCACACCGTTCTCCATTACAAAATTGTTTGTATCTTTGCCTATCTGCCATTGGCTGATACCTACTCCCCATGTAACAAAATCTTTCAGGAAGACAAGAGTTTCCTGATAAGGAATTCTCTCGCCGCCGATTACAAGTTTGTTTTTTTTGTAAACCTGATAATTTTTCTGTTTTTTATTTTTTTCAAACAGAGCGGCGGCATTAAAAGTATCGTAAAAATATTCATTGCTTCGTTTAGTATCTAAAGAAGCCTCTAACGAATCTTTATAGAAAGTGAAAGATTGATAGAAATTATCATTAGTTCTCTTCGCATCTACAGGTGCCTCTAAAGAATCCTTATAGAATTTGTAATAAGGCAAACCTATTAACAGGGGAGTGTTTATTGAGTCAACTAAGTTTTTGAATTTTAAAAATTTTTGATAATAAGTATTGCTTAAAATTGAAAAAGTAATTGCTGTTTCGGGAAGAATAATCAGTTCAGTTTTAGGGTTTTTTTCTTTAAGTGTTTTAATCATATCAACGTACTCATCCACTAATTGCATTTGTTTACTGCCCCACTTTTCCCACGGATCTCCATTAGGTTGTACCACTCCAACATTAACTTCTCCGTTTGTAAAAGCGTTGGCATACTTAGCGGGACTTTTCATTATAAAAGTATATGCATCTGGCGCAAGATAAAGAACAATGATAAGAATAATCTGTAAGTGAGTTTTAAATGTAAAGTTACGCCATTTAGTTACACGTTGCTTCTGTACAAAATAAAAAAGAAAAGCTCCGATGGTGCAAATCCAAAATGAAAGCCCGTATACGCCTGTATACTCTATGAATTGAATTTTTGAAAGATTATATGTCTGTGTATTGCCGAATGTAAGCCACGGGAAACTAAGCTGTGTAAGTGTGTGAATGTATTCAAAGGCTACCCAGATGAAAGGGAATGAAAACACATATAAATACTTGTAACGAAAATTTTTCAGGCTGCGATATACTTTATAGAATGCAGCAGTTGGTATCCAGAAAAATATCGGATGAGCAATTAGCGTTAGAGCTCCTGCGATAATTAAAAATCTATCGGCATTATGTCTGAATCCGCTAAGGCAAAGCCACGAGACAGCAACCAGATTAAACCAAAAAAATATTGCATAGGTTTTCCGCAGGACTTCATTATAAGAACTACTTGTGATAATTTCTTTTATAAGAAGTATAATACCTATGTAAATTAAAGGATAAAAGTTAACGGGCGGGAAAGCAAGCCCGAAGCACACACCGCATAGAAGCCGAATCCAGAAATCTTTTGTGTTAAATCTGTTAAGAAATTTTTTCAAGAGGTACTTTTTTCATTTCCGCAAAGCTATTTTTGCTTGTTTCGGAGGCGGAAATCCATAAACATTTTAAATTAAATTATAAATATATAAGAAAGGATTGAAAAATATTGTCGCATTATTGTCGCATTTTTAAACACAGATAATTATGATTTTTATGATTACATAGATAGTCGCAAAAAAGTCGCATTTTATTTTCCATGCCAATTCCTAAAAATTTTTTCAAATGACGGATTTTTGATGGATTTTATTTCTTCGGTATTGTAAAAACAATATCGACTTGTTTGAAATCCGTCAGAGATTTTATTTTCTCTGTTATACCATTCCCGTACCGCATTAAGTGCGTCATAAACTCCGGCGAGGTACCCTTTTGGGAATCCAATCACAAATTCATATGGTCGGGTTTTGGTCGGATTTTTCTGCGAAATAACTTTCGTATTACATAGTAGCATTATTGTCACATTTTATAAAACATTGTAAGACGTAGGTATAATTATCCGATACAATTTAATAAGATTTTATTTAGAAAAAAACTATATGCTCCCTATTACTACTAATAGGTAAAAATTGTTTTAATTGTATTGACAGATAGAAAGAGTAGAAAAAGTCTTGAGAACATTAATTATACATATTAATTTCGCTATTTCTTATATAATTTTAGTTTATGAGTTCATCAGATAAAATTCAAAGTTCCATTTTATTTAATCCATTTTCCGAAGTAAATTATCAAATAGAAGTAACTACAGACATTACTCAAAAGAAATCAAAATTCTTTACAGGATATGATTTAAATAATCAAATTGATGTAATACATACTTTAAAATATTTTTTTCTATCTTTATTATTATATGATAAAATATCTATAACACCTGAAATTTTTTTAAAATTAACTAAAATATTTAATGCCGAAGATTTAAATACTCTTTGTCAGAACAATGTTTTTGAGTTACTAGACGACACCGTACTTAGTTTATGTCTATTCGAAAAAAATCGTGATAGTTTTAATTTAAATATTGTTCTAATGGCCCATTCTACAGGAAAAATCACAAATGGAATCGAATGGCTAGATGAAAGACTTTTAGAAATAATAGAGAAAGATAAAGTCAACACGATGCTTATATCGCTTCAGAAAAATTATAAAAATATATATTCTGAAAATATTACTAAAGTTGTTAAAAAAGAAATTTTATACGATCTTAATAATCTGAATCTTTCAAATTCTCTTAAAAATAATTATTCCGATTTATCAGACATAAAAAGAAATGATGTCATTGAAATTCTAAGAATTGCGAATTTAAACAAATATTTGTATTACTCCACTTTGATAAATTCAGACAATTTAGTGCTAGAAGCATCAATAAAATCATTAATGATGAACAAATTATCACCGCTGTTCAATAATGAAAAATTTTTTATTGATAATTTTAACAATGAATTTTTAAATAATTTGAAAATCCCAGATTTCACTTATTTATTTCGTACCAAAATTCTTAGAATTACCGATTTATTAGAATTTAGGAATGATTACAATGGTGATAAGTTTAGAAAGCTATTAAAAGATATCAATTACAGTAGCGAGGAACTTCACATGATTTTTCTAAAAACAAGAAAAGATATAAGTCAAAATATTTTTATAAAAATGATCCGCTTTTTTACATCAAACGTTCTTGGGATGATAAACTTACCTGTAGGTTTAGCAGCTTCAGCAATTGACAGTTTTGTTATTGACAAAATTCTAAATAAATGGCATCCTTCGATTTATTTAGATGAAGTTTTAAGTCAAAGAATAGATAATTTAATTGAAGCAGATAAAAATAAAATTAAACGAGAATTTATTCTAAGAAAAAATCCGAATATAGGAAGAAACGATAACTGCCCATGCGGAAGAAATTCTAAGTTTAAAAACTGCTGCGGTAAAAATTTTTAACCTTAAATTTTAACTTTAATCTCTAATCCATTCTTCTTATTTCTATTTACAAACAAATTCAATCATGCAAAAATTTTCCATATCAGGTAATATCGTAGATGTTGTTAACAATAAAATTTTTCCGGGAACGATAAATGTTTCGGGCGAAAAAATAGAATCAATTACCGAAACTCCAAACGAAAAATATTCCAATTATATAATTCCGGGATTTGTAGATGCTCACGTTCACGTTGAAAGCTCAATGCTTATTCCTTCCGAGTTTGCGCGGCTTGCTGTTGTGCAGGGAACTGTTGCAACTGTCTCAGACCCGCATGAAATCGGTAATGTGCTTGGTATTGATGGAGTGCGATACATGATTGCAAACGGAAAGCTTGTGCCGTTCAAATTTTATTTCGGCGCATCGCCTTGCGTACCTGCTACTACATTTGAAACTGCCGGAGCGCATATTACCCCCGATGACATAAGAAAATTATTTGCAGAGGATAACCTAGTTTACATGAGCGAAATGATGAATTTTCCCGGTGTGCTTTACGGCGATAAAGAAGTTATGGAAAAAATTGCAATCGCTAAAGAGTTTGGCAAACCGATTGACGGTCACGCTCCGGGTTTGCGAGGTGAAGATGCAAAAAAATATATCGATGCAGGAATTTCAACTGACCACGAATGCTTTACTCTTGATGAAGCGCTTGATAAATTAAAGTATGGAATGAAAATTATTATCCGCGAAGGCTCTGCTGCAAAAAATTACGAAGCGCTGCATACACTTGTAGATACACATACGGATAGAACAATGTTTTGCAGTGATGACAAGCATCCGAACGATTTAGTTGTCGGGCATGTAAATCAAATTGCAGCGCGCTCTGTTGCAAAGGGTTATGATGTAATGAAGGTTTTGCAATGCGCATGCGTAAATCCTGTGAAGCATTATAATTTGCAAGTCGGACTTTTACAAAAGGGTGACTTTGCCGATTTTGCTGTTGTTGAAGATTTAAAATCCTTCAAAGTTTTGCAAACTTATATCAATGGAAAACTTGTTGCAGATAAAGGTAAGACTTTAATTGAAAGAGTACCTTCAACTATCGTAAATAATTTTAATACAGAGTATAAATCTCCCAATGATTTTCTTGTGAAAGCTGAAAAAGAAAACATAAGAGTT
Organism: Ignavibacteria bacterium; assembly: GCA_038225955.1. Lineage (GTDB taxonomy): Bacteria > Bacteroidota > Ignavibacteria > Tepidaquicellales > Tepidaquicellaceae > JAFDZO01. The sequence goes on from JBBRQV010000009.1 coordinate 10,043, forward strand.
ATCGAAGCAAATGAAGGCCAGCTAATTACAAATGAGCTTCACTATCCAGCGAAATCAGAGGACGGTTATTTAGTATCCGATGTTGAAAACGATGTGCTGAAGCTTGTTGTTGTTGAGCGTTACGGAAACACTCCGCCTGCTGTTGCATTCATTAAAAATTTTGGATTAAAAAAAGGCGCTATTGCATCATGCGTTGCGCATGATTCGCACAATATAATTGCAGTCGGTGTTACGGATGAAGATATTTGCAATGCTGTTAATGGAATTATAAAACATAAGGGCGGCGTTTCTGTTTCTGACCACGGCTCTACTGAAGTCCTTGGCTTGCCTGTTGCCGGTATAATGTCTAACGAAGACGGCTACGTTGTAGCAGATAAATATACTGAAATTGATAAGCTTGCTAAGGAGCTTGGCACACAGATGTATGCTCCGTACATGACCCTATCGTTCATGGCGCTGCTTGTAATACCTGCTTTGAAGCTGAGCGATAAAGGATTATTTGATGGCGGTAAGTTTGAGTTCACGCCGTTGCAGTTTTAGGTCTTTGACCTGACAGGATTAAAAACCTGTCAGGTCACATAGCTTTGTAGAGACGCAAAATATTGCGTCTACATAAATCAAAAGTATACAATTCTTCCCCTATAATTTAAAAACCCCTGCATAGGTTTTTACTCAAAATTGATAATTTTAAAATGCATAAGCCCTTATGCTAACTTTCCCTGTTTCTTTTCGTATCATATTCTAATTACTAACTAAAAAATTATTTTAATTATTAATGAAGAAAATATTAATTATCGGCGGAACAGGTTTCGTCGGAAGAATGGTATCGGAAACCCTTTCAAAAGATTCTAATTACGATTTAACACTCTTCAACAGAGGCAAAAGAAATCCTGACATCTTCCCGAATGTAAAGCACATACAGGGTGACAGGCTTACCGATGATATAAAAAAACTTGATGGATTGAAGTTTGACTGCGTTATAGATTTCGCAGGTATGTATCCAACCACTATTGATAATCTTCTTGAAACTTTCAAAGGAAATATCGGCAGATATATTTTTATTTCAACTTGTTCGGTTTATGATTTTGAAACTGCAGGAGAATTCAAAGGGACAATCGGCGAAGATTTCCCTGTGTTCGGATGCACTGACGAGCAACGAGACAGCAAGGACTTACAATTCTACGGGCATAATAAAGCCGAATGTGAAAGAGTAATTTTAAGTAAGGACTGGCTCGATGCAATTATTTTTCGTCCCGCTTTAATCTGCGGAAGATATGACCCTACCGATAGATTTTACTGCTGGCTTTACCGTGCGAAAATGAACGATAAAATTTTAATGCCTGAATCTGCCGATGCTCTTACGCAAAATACTTTTGCACCTGATTTTGCTCAGTTAATTATAAAAGCGATAAATGCAGATAGCCACAGAAAAATTTACAATGCTGTTACACACGAGGCTGTAAGTTTATTTGACGTGGTTAAGACTTGCACAAGATTAGTAAATACAAATCCTGAAATTGTAGTAAAGTCAGATGAATTTTTTGAAGAGAATAAACTTCAGCACTGGATGGATATAGCTATGTGGCTGGGAAAATTAGATTTTGTGTTTGATATGCAAAAAGCTCATGAAGATTTTAAACCGCAGTTTCATTCGTTTGAACAATCGGTAAAAGATACAATTCCTTTCTATGAAGAAAGAAGTTGGCCTGTTCCAAAGTACGGACTAAGTATTGAGAGAGAAAAAGAATTGATAAATAAGAACTAATAATATATTCAAGAGAATAATCACCGAAAATTTCTTGATAGAACTGCAGAAAATTTAATGTTTGAATTTTCTGCATTTTTTTATTCCTAATTTTCCCCCTTGAATTATTAATTCAAATATTTGACGTTACTATATCACCATTATTACCGATTCACTCAAGTTTTATTTTATAAAGTCTTTTTTATAAAACTCTAAACGGAGGTAAAAATGAAATACCTTTCCTATTTGTTATTCTTTTTCCTATTCCTGGTTTCAACTCAAAATTCTTTTTCACAGGCACCGCCGCAATATTATAATTATAATGTTACGGGGAATGCAAACTCTTTTCCGTTTAATATTGCGGGCGGTAAAGAAGTTCAGATATTATTTCTGGCAGGAGATTTTGCTCAACCGACACCTGCTCCCGGGGGAAATATCACGGGGCTTTCGTTCAGGCTTGCAGCAGCTTTAGGTCCATACACATATACAAATTTTGTTATCAAAATGGGACAGACAAGTCTTACAACTTTTGATGCAGGAGTATGGTACACTGGACAATTGGATACAGTTTACAGCAGGGCATCTGTTTCTCTCGGAGGAAATGCAAACGAATGGATGACGATTACATTGGATAGACCTTATAATTATAATCCTTCTCAAAGCTTAATTGTAGATGTAAACCAATGCAGTGCAGTTGGCGCAACAGGCTTTAGCACCGGTACAACTACTCTTGCAGGAAATAGAAGGAACACTTCTTTAACTACTTCTGCATGTCCATTTGTATGGGGTCAGCAAAGCGGAACAGTTCCACATATGGGAGTAAACATTGCTCCACCTCTTCCATCATCCTGGTTTGCGCAGACATCAGGTTCAACATTACAGTTAAATTCAATCAGCGCTCCAAATAATAATGTTTGCTGGATAGCAGGAGGTACAGCATCTGCAGTAGTTCTGAGAACAATTAACGGCGGTACCTGGACGAACGTTACATCAAATATTACAGCAACACTTCCATTATATAATATCTGGGGAGTAGATGCAAATACTGCTTTAGTTACAGGTTCATCTGCAGCAGCAACTTTTGTTTATAAAACAACTAATGGCGGAGCAAACTGGACGCAGGTCTTTACTCAGGCATTAGGGTTTATTGATGCAATCTGGATGAGTGATGCAAATAACGGATTTATGTACGGAGACCCGGTTCCTGCAGCAGGAGGAAGATGGTCGCTCTGGCGAACTACTAACGGAGGAACTAACTGGGACTCAACCGGATGTTACCTTCCTCAAACAGGTTCTGAAGCAGGTTGGAATGATGCTATGTATGTAAATGGAAATAACATTTGGTTCGGTACCAATAATACTAAAATATATTACTCAACTACCGGCGGAACCAGCTGGGCATCTCAGCCTTCAACAGGTCAGTTAAATACACAGGCAGTATGGTTCAACGGAACCACAGGTTACTGTGGCGGCTCATCTGATTTATTATACTCAACCAATAGCGGGACATTATGGTCTCCTCAGACTTCAGTCGGAACGGGAACTGTTCAGCAAATACAAAATGCCCCCGGTTCATCTACATGGTGGATGGTAAGACAGGGCACTGGTATTTACAAGACCACAAATAACGGAACATCCTGGACTACAGACTTCACAATTACCGGTACATCTTGGCAGCTTGGAGTATCAAGAACAGGTAGTGTTGGCGGAAATGCATGGGTGGCTACAACTACAGGCGGAATATATAAATACGGTCTGACTACTTCGGTGACTCCTGTTATAAATGAAGTTCCTAAGGATTATTTATTGAGTCAAAATTATCCTAATCCGTTCAATCCATCTACAAAAATAGAATTTACATTGCCGAAAGGTGAAATAGTGCAAATGAAACTCTATGATATTCTAGGAAAAGAAGTAGCAGTTCTGGCAGAGGGTCCTTTTGAAGCCGGAAAACATTCGTTGGATTTAAATTTATCATATCTTACCAGCGGAACTTACTTTTATAGAATAACTGCCGGAGGCTTTACAGATACTAAGAAATTATTATTAATGAAGTAATTTTTTAAAATTATTACAGAGCAATAGCTTTGTTATAAAAATATTCTTTAATAAAAAAAGGGAGCGAAGAGCTCCCTTTTTTATTTACCAAAAAAATTTGTAATATTCTTATTTAAAATCCACGCTGAATAAAATATCTTCCATAGTTTTCTGATTCTTTGCGTAATTAGCAGTTGGAGTATATGCATATACAACATAATTGCCGTGGCTGCTTGCATCTATTGCTGACATAATAAGCATAGACATTTCAACACCGTTAATTTTTCCTACTGCGCCTACATAGTAAGCTTCAATGTCACCGATTTCTACAAAGTGTGCTTCACCTTCGGGATTGAAGTCAAAATCAGCTAAAGCCATTCCGAGTAAATCATCTGCGGAAATTTTATCGTTACCGAAAACAACTGCAGTAGAACCCATAGTACTATCAGGGCTCATTGTTCCTAATCTTGTATCAGTGTTTTCGGTAATTGTCCAATCAGATGGGAGGCTGAAAATCATTTTTCCGTCAGAAGAAGTAAGCTTTGTCCATGTTGGTTCAACAGGTGTTTTTATATCTTTTTTAGGTTCTGAAGATTTTTTAAAATCCTTCTTCTTTTTGTCGTCTTTTTTAGTTTCAGTTGTTTTTGATTTTGTATCCGTGGATGTGGTTTTGTCGTCTTTCTTTCCGCAGCCGGAGAATAAAAATAAAAATACTACAAGGAGTGCCAGAGATCTCATATGATTTGAGTTTAATTTTGAAAAATTTAATAAAAATAGAATATTTGAAATTGTTATGATACAAAAATAAAAATCCTCAGAGCTATTTGTTTCATTTTTTGTTCTACCATTTTTGTATATTTTAGGTCCATTAAAATTTATCTTGCAGATTTTTTTTTGTAAAATCAGGAAAATTCTTTTCACTTATTGAGTTATATAGAAAACAAAAAAATCTAATGAAAAAAACATTACTTCTTGTTATTACTGTAGTTCTTCTTTCCGGTTTTTCTTCAACTTGCTTCTCACAAAGCTTTGCAGTTGGTTACAGAGTCGGTTCTGGTACTTTTACTCCTTTGGATTTTGTTATTGGCAGATATAATGATACCAGAACTGCAATCCTTACAAAAAAAATGGACAAAATTACTTCACTTTCCGGTCCTGTTTACAGTGTTGGATACAATTATGGTGAATTTGGATTTGAAATTGAAATTCCGAATTTAAAATCTGAAACAGTCTCTGCGGAAACTTCTACAAGTATAAGAGAGCTTTACATGAAGATGTCAGGCTTCGAAATAAATTTTTCTTACGGTAAACAAATTTTTAAAGAAGGCGCGCTATATGGTTTCATTGGCGGTTCACTCAGTGTTGATAAAGCTGACCCTACAATTCTTACACGTACATATAATAAAACTGCAACAGCCCCGACCTATTCTGAAATCAAAGCCGGTGGTTCTATTAATATGGGAATAGGTCCATATGTGTCAGCTCATTTAGCATTTACTTCTCTGGCAATTTTTGCAGAAGTAAGACCGTTTTATAAATTTTCAGTAACAGGCGCAGATTTTTACGATGTTAATGCCTATCTCAACCAATACACATTTTTTAATGATAATATAGATGATACAAAAGGAAGTATGAATTATTTTGGAGTGAATGCAAAAGTAGGGCTTACAGTAGATTTATTTTAATGTTAATTTTCTGTGCTTAAGTTCCTATTGTTTTTATCGTGTGGTGAGATTTTTTACCAGTCAAAGATTTTAGTTTGATAAACAAGAGAAAATAATTTATTTTGCATCATCTGATTTTCAGAAAAATAATCTCTCCTCCAATCTCCCGGAAAAGAAATCATTTCTCAGCAAATCTTAATCTTTTAATTTTAAATAACCCCAACTCTTAAATAAATTAAATCTAATGAAGATTTTTTCTCTGGCATTACTGGCTGTAATATTTTTAAATATTAATTCTGTAAAAGCTTTTTCGGGCGGAAGAGATTCTCTTACTTTTGACGGCGCAGAAGAGTTTATACCAATTAAAAATATCTCAGCTCCATGTGAACTGCGTGTTACTTATGTAAGCGGAAAAGTTGAAGGCACAAAATTCACAAAGCAGGCTTTTGTTATGTGCGGAATAGTTCAGAATGATTCTATAGAAGTTGAAGAAGTCGGGCAGATAAAAGTAGGCGACAGGATAAAACCGAATAAAGGAATCAAAACAGGTCCTGACGGAGAAATTGAAATCACAACTCCTCACGGTAGTATTAGAATAGCGCCAAATACAAGTTTCAATATGAGTGATGAATTGTGCGGAACATATGTTTTAGGAATTGATGTTGGTGAAATTTATAGTAATGTGACTAAGCTTTTTGGAAATGAATCTTATACTGTTGTAACTGAGAGAGATGCAATCGGTGTGCGCGGAACAAAATTCCTTGTGAAATCTTCTCATGAAAAAGATGAGATAAAACTTTACGAAGGAAGTATTGAGTTAAATCTTAAAGTAAGTGATGAAGCATTTAGTACTTCCCAGGATAAGCAGGCAGAGATGCTGAAGCTTCAACAGGAATATGCAAACGGAAAAATTACTTTGGAAGAGTACACGAAAAAGATGGGAACTATATTCTCGTCAAAGAAAAAAGAAGATGTAAAATTAATGCTTGAGGCAGGTTATATGGTTACTGTAACTGATAAAATTTCTACTCCTGTATTGTTACCTGAGAATGAGAATAATTGGTTTGACGATGCAAATTTTTTCAAATAAGAATTTAAGTTGATAAATTTTAGAATTAAGCCGTTGGGAATTTTTTCTTAACGGCTTTTTTTGTTAATTCCTTCTCTTTCTTGGCAAACTCTGTATTTCGCCTTTAAATTCCGTAGATATTGGAAATAAAATTTAATAAGTTTTATTTAAATTCTCTTGTCCCCTTTCGTAAAACTCATTCGTTATTAGATTATAAATCAATTAATGATTTAAAATTTTAAAACTTAAACTTAAAAAATGACAGCAAAAGACAACTCACTCAACTGGTTTGAAATTCCCGCAGCGGATATCAAACGCGCATCAAAATTTTACGAAACAATTTTTTCAATCGAAATGCCACAAATGGAAATGATGGGAACAATGGCTTTTTTCCCGGCAGATAATATGGCAGGAAAAGTCGGAGGCGCAGTAGTGCAAAGCCCTAACCACAAACCCGGACCCAACGGTACTTTAGTTTATTTAAATGCTAACCCTGACTTGGCTGATGTGATAGGCAAAGTAGAAAAAGCCGGAGGTAAAGTTGTTATGCCGAAAACAAAAATCACCGATGAAATCGGTTTTATGGGCTGCATAATTGATACCGAAGGGAATACAGTCGGGCTTCACTCTAATAAATAGCTGCTAACAAATAATTGCAAATAAATAAATTTAAAAAACTTACATGAAAGAATTTTTATTGTTATTCAGAGGCCGCGATACTGCACCTGATGCATCACCCGAGCAAATGCAGGCACAGATGCAAAAGTGGATGGACTGGATTAACGGAGTAAACGAGCAGAAAGTATATCTTGGCGGGCATCCGCTTGTCAGCACAGGGAAAACAATTACAGGTACAAAAAAAATTATCACTGACGGGCCTTATATGGAAGGAAAGGAAATGCTTGGTGGATATATATTAATAAAAGTCGAAGATTATGATGCAGCGCTTGCAATTGCAAATGAATGCCCCATACTTGATGGCGAAACAGGCAGCGTGGAAGTAAGGGAAGTAAGAAAAATGGAACGTAATTGATTCCTCCCACTCAAAATGTAAACAAACTTACCGACCATCTTTTCCGGCATGAATCGGGAAAGATGGTTGCTGTTTTAACGCGTATCTTTGGGCTTACACAAATTGAAATGGCAGAAGATATTGTGCAGGATGCTTTTGTTCAGGCATTGAAAGAGTGGAGCTTCAAAACTCCGCCCAATCCCTCTGCTTGGCTTATGGCCACTGCAAAAAATAAGGCAATAGATATTATAAGACGCGAGCGCTACAAAGAAAATTATGCGCAGGACTCCGCCGCGGAAATGAAAGCCGAGTATTCCTCAGTTCCTATCATTGAAAATCTCTTTATGAAAAACGAAATAAAAGATAGCCAGCTGCGCATGATATTTGCATGCTGCCATCCTTCGCTATCTTATGCAGACCAGATTACATTCACGTTAAAAATTTGCTCAGGGTTCAGCGTTGATGAAATTGCCAGCACGCTTCTATCTAACAGTGAAACAATTAAAAAAAGAATTCAGAGAGCTAAAAAATTTATCACGGAAAATAATATCAGCTTTGATATTCCTATAGGAGGCGAGCTAAAAAAAAGATTAGATGTAGTTCTTCACTCGATATATTTATTGTTTAATGAAGGATACAGTTCAAGCAATAAAAGTGTTTTAATCCGAAAAGATTTGTGTGAAGAGGCAATACGGCTTGCGCTGATGCTCACTGAGAATGAATATATAAGTCAGCCGAAATGCCATGCGCTTGTTGCACTGATGACACTCCTTGCATCGCGATTTGAATCGCGCCTCGATGAAAACGGCGAAATAATTTTACTTGAAGAACAGAACAGAACAAAATGGAACGCAGATTTAATCAACATCGGACTTGACTACCTCAATAAATCCTCAGCCGGAAACGAATTAAGTGATTATCACATAGAGGCGGCAATTGTTGCCGAGCACTCAATTGCCAAAAATTTTAACGAAACAAACTGGCAGCGAATTCTTACCCTATACGATATACTTAAACAAATAAATCCTTCTCCCGTTGTACTGCTAAACCGCGCAATTGTTATAGGAAAAATTTCCGGAGCCAAGCCGGCGATAGAAGAGATAAATTCCATTCCCGATATAGAAAAGCTTATCGGCTCTAATCATCTATTTTCCGCTGTGCTGGGTGAAATGTATAAGCAGAATAATAATACCACCGAAGCCCTGATTTATTTTGAAAAATCACTTCAGCTCACAAACTCCGATACAGAGAAAAAGCTCATTCAAAAGAAAATTAATTTGATTAAATTATCTAAGTAATTTTTCTCCTGCATTTAAATTCTGCAGTTCTTCCTGCAATACCATAGAACTGTTTTATACCTTTTTCTATTTCCATAGAACGATTAAACTTATTATATTCGTTATATTTAACAACTCTCCCTAAATCTACTTCTGTAAATCATTCGTTGTAATATTGAATCGAATTTGAATTATATCCAAATTTTATTAAGATGAAATTTTTTATAATTTTGTTTTTACTGTTTATGGCTGGAACTGGAGCCCGCTCCCAAAATTTCCCGTTTCCGCAAAATTCGACTAATTCATTTGGTATAATGCCTTCAAATCGTAATTATAACGATGTTGATACGGCTTATACTAACTGGAAAAATAATCATGTTACCACTCAAGGAGCGGGAGGATTTCGACGTGTAATATGGGATACTCTTAATGCAACTGTATCTGAGGGCATTGCGTATGGTATGCTTATCTCTGTGAATATGAATGACAAACCTTTATTCGATGACCTCTGGAATTTTTATGCTGCGCACCGTGACCCCGATGGATTTATGATTTGGATTCTTGACTCACTTGGCGCGCCTTTAGTTATAAACGGATTTTTAATCGGTACAGGCGGCGCAACAGATGCAGACCAGGATGCAGCTTATGCTCTTCTGCTTGCAAATGCTCAGTGGGGAAGCTCAGGTACGATAAATTATATATCCGAAGGCACCACTCTGATAAATAAAATTTATCAATACGAAATTGACTCTACTTATCATTTAATAAAGTCAGGCAATGAGCCCGGCGGCGTATATAGAATTAACTGCTCTTACTTTGCTACGGCATATTACAGGGCTTTCAGCAGTGCAACGGGAAATTCCGGTTGGGATTTAGTTCGAACAGCATGTTATAATTTTTTGTTTTACAGAGTTGATCCTAATACGGGCCTTGTTCCTGACTGGTGTCTTCCCGATGGCTCTCCCATGCCGCCATGTCCGCCTCCATATAGCTGCCGCTTTACTTATTACTATGATGCAACCCGTACACCTTTGAGAATAGCAGAAGATTATATCTGGAACGGGGAACCTATGGCTTATTTTTATTGTAAAAAGATTTCTACATTTGCGCAAAGCCAGGGTGCTGCAAATATTACGAATGAATATAGTATTACAGGAGCACCTTTGGGAATCTACCACGAAAATTCTTTTATCGGTCCCTTCTCAGCGGGTTCAATGGCAACAGATATCACGATGCAAAGTTTTTGCGATAGTATATATAGTGAAAACGTTTCTGTTTTTAGTCCGCATTATAGTTATTATAACTCAAGCCTAAAGATGCTTACTCTTTTACTGACGACAGGTAATTTTATCAAGGAGCAGTATGTCCTTCCTGTTAATTTGTTAAGTTTCGTTTCAACAGTAAATAAAAACGAAGTGAAGCTTAGCTGGGCTGTGAATTCTGAGGAAAATAATTCAGGATTTGAGATTGAAAGAAAAGATAAAGCCGCGTGGAATAAAATCGGCTTTGTGCAAGGCAAAGGAAACTTAAGTATGATGTCTGAATACTCCTTTATAGATAAAGGTTTAAACACCGCTTCATATAAATACAGATTGAAGCAAATAGATTTTAACGGCAACTATAAATATTACGAGCTTGGTAGTGAAGTAATAATCGGGCTGCCTTCAACTACAAAATTAAATCAAAACTACCCTAATCCTTTCAACCCGTCCACTACTATTACATTCGAGCTTGCTAAAGCGGGAAACGTTCAGCTATCCCTATACGATTTATCGGGAAGGGAAGTTATGAATATGTTTAACGGCCATCTTGAGGGCGGTTATAATTCATATAAGCTGAATGCTCAGAATCTTGCAAGCGGAGTGTATTATTATGTCCTAAAAACTGAAAATCTCACCCAAACAAAGAAATTAGCGATAATAAAGTAGCTTTAGTATTTTTAAGTATAAACTAAACACGAAATTATCTCTCTGCTAATAGCTTAGGGATTTTTTATGCCCTGTTCTTTGGTTCCTATTTTTACTAACATAGTAAAGCAAACTTACAAATTAACTTTATTATAAAGGTAAAATATGGATAATTTAGACGATATTAAAATTGCTGCCGAGCTTAGAACTGTTGTTTCAAGGCTTATGAAAGTTCTCAGAAGGGAAACCTCTAACGAAGAGGGGCTCTCGCTAACGGAGCGTTCTACCTTATTTCTCATCTACCAAAGCACAATAATTCTTCCATCGGAGCTTGCCGCAATCGAGAAAGTTACGTCCCAATCGATGTCGCAGATTATCAATAAACTTTTGAAAATGGAGTGCATTAATAAAACTTCATCTAACCAGGATAAAAGAAAAACTTACATCACGCTGACCTCAACCGGGCGGGACATTGTTGAACGAATTAAAAAAGAGCGCGAGGCATGGCTGGCAAATACAATTAACGCAAAAATTTCCACGGAAGAAAAAGAAATTCTGGCCAAGTCATTAGACGTATTAAAAAAATTAACAGATTAGAATATAAGGAATACCGAAATTATGAATTTTATAAAAAACTTAAATACATTCAGGGCTTTCCAAAGCCGCAACTACAGGTTGTACTTTGCGGGACAATCCATTTCCCTTATCGGGACATGGATGCAGCGCACAGCAGTTTACTGGGTAATATTTTCGCAGACGCATTCAACTTTTATGCTCGGGCTTACAGCCTTCGCAACGCAGTTTCCTTCGTTTGCATTATCACTTTGGGGCGGTGTAGTTTCAGATAGATATAACCGCTACAAAGTTTTACTTACTACACAAATCGCCTCGCTTATTCAGGCAGTGTTATTAACGGTTTTAATTATTGTTGACCCCTCTGCAGTCTGGGCTATACTTGCAATCAGTGTCGTGCTTGGAATAATAAACGCATTTGATGTGCCTTCAAGGCAGTCGCTCGTATATGAAATGATTGAAGAGAAGAAAGATTTGCCGAATGCGCTTGCATTAAATTCTTCCATGGTAAATCTTGCAAGACTTCTTGGTCCTGCAGTGGCAGGGATTGTATTGGAAAAGTTCGGTGAAAGTTTTTGCTTTGGTCTAAATGCATTCAGTTTTATAGCCGTTATAACTTCTTTATTAATGATGAGACTTCCTGCTTACGTTGCAAAGCCTCACAATAAAAAAATATCACGAGACCTGAAAGAAGGATTCAGTTACTTAAAGCATACGCCTTCGATTGCAACAGTAATATTAATGCTGGCGTGTATGAGCTTTCTGGTTCTTCCCTTCACAACTTTACTTCCTGTATACGCTAAAGTAATATTTGCGGGTAATGCATCTACGTTCGGTTTTCTCAACAGCTTCATAGGACTTGGCGCAATTTCAGGGGCAATATTTCTTGCTTCGCAAAAATCAGGAACAAGTCTGAAGAAAATTTTAATTGTTAATACTATAATATTCGGCTGCGGACTTATTCTTTTTTCACATATGACAAACCTCCCGCTTGCGTTACTCTTTGCAGCGGTAACAGGCTTTGGTATGATGTCGCAGACAACAATCAGCAACACATTAATTCAAACTAAGGTTATTCCCGAAATGCGTGGGCGTGTGCTCAGCTATTTTGTTATGGCATTCTTTGGTATGCAGCCGCTAGGAGCTTTACTAATCGGTACTGTTTCGCAATACATCGGAACACCAAATACAATTTTGGCGCAAGGAATAGCTGCGATTATAATATTACTTATATTTTTACCGTATCTTCGCAGAGATAAGGTTAGCATGAGAGAAAAAAAGATATTTGAAAACGAAGCGATTGAAATTAATTCAACTCCCGAAGAGTTAGTAATAGAAGAGCAGATTATTGAAGGACAGCAGAGAAAAATTGCCACCGCATAAGCTTTCACCAAACTTTATCCTAATATCACTCTTGCTCATAAAATATTTTTTTCCAATATTGATATAAAAAAAATGCCAAGCCTAGAAAATAAAAGAAAAATTTACGTGTCGTTTATCCTCCCGTTAATTATGATATTTTTATCTCTCTCAAATTATCTGCGGCTTACCGATACTGAAAATATACGTGCTATACATGTTATAACTTTGCTTGTGATGGGAATGGGACTCGGCATACTGCTAAGAAATTTAATTGCATATTTCAGAGCTAAATTGTAAATATTAAATTGAATTATTAAGTGAATGATTAAAGCAGTTCAAATAGATAATGTTATCCGCAAAGGTTCATCCACTCCCATTATTGCTACCGATGGAAACAACATTCAATATTTTGTAAAAGCAAAAGGAGCAGGTGACGGACTTACTTCGTTAATAGCAGATTGGATTGTAACTTCCATAGGAAATAAAATAGGTCTGCCAATTCTAAAACCCGAAATAATTATTATTGATGAAAATACGACTATTAATTATCCCCACTGGGAAGTCAAAGATTTAATAAAAAGAAGTTACGGATACAATCTTGCCTATAAATATTTCCCCGATGCTCAGTATTATAATTCTGAAAATCCTCATCCAGATTTTAACAAAGAGACGAAGGATTTAATTTTTTTGTTTGATTCTTTTTTTGTGAACATTGATAGAACGAAAGAGAATCCGAATATCTTTAATTCAAAAAATAATATATACGCAGTAGATTTTGGCGCATGCTTTTTAATAAAAGAAATTTTTGATAATATTCCGTACTGTTTAAATCCGGAAATTCAAAAGCTTCTGAAAAGAAATATTTTTTACAATAAGGACGCTGATGTAGAAATTCTGCTTACTAAGCTGCATTTGCTTGGGAATGAGGAAATTTCTGAAATTGTTCACGCATTCCCCGATGAATGGATTGCAGGCAGTGACCTAAGCAAGAATAATTTATCTTCGCGGCTTAATTTAATTATTAATGAGAACAATCATCTCGCAAAAGCTTTAGAAGTATTGAAAACTATTGAAGTACCGACTGATGAAGAATTACAGGAAAAACGAATGGCAAACAAAAGGAAATTTGAAAAAGAAATTTTTAAGAACATAGTACCTCTTATGCCTCCTAGTAAGAGATATTAATTAGTATTGAGTATTAAGTATTAAGTATTAAGTATTAAGTATTAAGTATATGTTTTAAATTCTCCCCTTAAGGGCACTACCTTGCGAAGCAAGGGGAGGTATGTTTTACTCCAACCCAAATCTGTTAGGAAATGGAATTGGGAATAGGTGAGGTTAATAAACAAAAAATTCATGAATAAATTTTATATACTACCATTTCTTCTTATTGCATTTGTAATGTCCTCCTGCGGTGAGAAAACTTTCCCTATGCCGGAAAATAAAATTTTGAAGGAAGAATATGACCTTGGCTATAACTCGCAGAACTTATCTCTCTATTTGAAATCGTTTGATAAGGAAACTATTAACAAACTCCTTGACGCTTATATCGATAAGTATAAATTGAAAAACCTTTCAATGATGAAATTTAAAATTTACGATACTGAGCTATCCGCAGATTTAATAGATAAAATTAATGCGACGATGGGAAGAGACTCTCTTGGAAAAGCAATAATAACATTCCCCCCAAAAGGAACAAAATCAGTTGAGTGCTGGTACTGGTTTAAAACTACCGATAAAGACATGGGTGATATAAAAGAGCAGAAATAAAAAATCTCCCCTTTGTTTAATTACACCAAAGAGGAGACCCGAAAGTAGAACTCAAAAATAAAATGAGGTAACAGATTATTTTACCAAAACCATTTTTTTAACTTCTGAAAAAGCGCCCGCTTCAATTCTATAGAAATAAATTCCGCTTGAAAGATTCGCTCCGTTAAATTTCATGGAGTAATATCCTGCGGGTTTCATCTCGTTGATTAACTGTGCAACTTCTCTTCCCGCTAAATCAAATATTTTTATTGAAACAAAACTGTTTGCCGGCAACTGATAATTTATTATCGTTGAAGGATTGAATGGATTTGGATAATTCTGCGATAGGTTGAACTTACCCGGCACTCCGATCAAAACTTCATTCGATAAATTGTAATAAACATAGTTACCGTTGTAATCCATCTGCTTTAATCTATAATTATATGTTCCTGTGTTTAGTCCGTTATCATTGAACGAATATGCAGTAGTTTTATTTACTGTTCCTTGCCCTGCGGCAAAACCTATTTTCTTCCATCCGCTTCCGAATGAATTTCTTTCTATATCAAATCCTTTGTTATTTGTTTCCTGCGTTGTGCTCCACTTCAAAGTTACATTTTGATTTTGAGTTAAAGCTATAAAAGAAGCAAGCTCTACAGGCAACGGAAAATCTGCCCGGTTAATAAATACGGAAACGTTATCTGTACCCGAGTTTGCCGCAGCGAAGTCAGGCTTGCCGTCTCCGTTAAAATCTCCTATGAAAACATCCTGCGGCTGGCTTGTGAACCCATTTGCAAAATCACTCTTTGCCAAAAATCCCGGAATAGTCGTGCCCGGATTTGTATTGTTCAAAAGCACCGATATATTATTTGAGTTTCTGTTCGCAGTGATTAAATCAGGTTTGCCGTCTCCGTTTACATCACCTGAAGTAATTCTGTAAGCCAAAGTTCCTGTGGAAAAATTCCTGTATGTATAAAAAGTCGGGGTCGATGCTCCCGGTGTTGTTGAATTCAACAGCACTGATACTGAATCAACATTAATTTCCGTAACAGCGATATCGGGCTTTCCATCACCGTTAAAATCTGCCGATGTAATTCCCCAGCAAGTTCCCATTCCCGAAAAATTAGTCGGTCCGGAAAAAGTAGGAGTTGTAGCGCCGGGAGTTGTTGTATTAAAAAATACGGATACACTGTTCGATATTCCGTTTGCCGTAGCAATATCATTTTTGCCATCGCCGTTAAAATCTGCTATTGTAAGTGACTGGGGCTCATTGCCCGTAGCAAAATCCGTTCGTGCAGAAAAAGTAGGAGTAGAAGCTCCGGGCGTAGTTGTGTTTAAGTACACAGATACAAAATTTGATAACCCGCTGGATGCAATTAAGTCAGGCAGGCCGTCGCCGTTCATATCTGCCACGCTAACCATTCTTGGTCCGTTGCCTGTAGCAAAATCAGTATGTGATGAAAAGCTTGGCGTCAACGCTCCCGGTGAAGTTGTGTTTAATAAAATTGAAATATACCCTCCGCCCGGCTCTGCATTTACTACAGCTAAATCCGGTTTACCATCTAAGTTAAAATCTCCCGCTGCTGCACTAACCGGGCTCACACTTGAACCTGTTGAAAAATCCTGAGCAGCAGTAAATGTCGGACTTATAGAACCTGGAGTAGTTGTATTTAAGAAAACTGAGACTGCGCTATTATTATAATTCCCTGATGCTAAGTCAGGCTTACCGTCACCGTTGAAATCCTGAACACATATTGATTTCGGCGAGCTTCCCGCCTGCATTGAAAAATCCGTATTGGTAAAGGATGCCGGAGATGTTCCCACGCTTGTAGCATTTATAAAAACTGAAATAGAATCTGAAGCCGAGTTTGCTGCAAGCATATCAGGTCTTCCGTCACCGTTTAAATCGGCAATGGACATATTCTCAGGAAACGATAGCGTGGCAAAATCTGAACGCGCTAAAAAAGCCGGAACTGAACTTCCCGGCAAAGTTGCATTAAGAAAAACCGATAGCGAATTTGAGCCGAAATTTACTGTAATAACGTCGGGCTTTCCGTCGCAGTTAATATCTTTTACCAATACTTCTCCCGGCTGACTGTTAGTACCTGTGCCAAAATCACTTCTTGCGGAGAAAGTCGGAGTAGTTGAGCCGAGCGTTGTCGTATTCAAAAAAACTGACATCGAATCATCGTTCACTACTGCAAAATCCGGCTTGCCGTCTCCGTTAAAATCTCCCGCTGCAACTCCTCTTGGTATATCCATCGTTGTAAATGACGTTGCCGCAGTAAATGAAGGCGTCGATGAGCCCGGAGTAGTTGTGTTTATAAGAACGAATGCCGTTGATTGGAAGTCCACCGTTACCAGATCCGGCTTGCCGTCACCGTTAAAATCCGCCGCATCAGCAAAAAATACTCCCTGCCCTGCGGTGAAATCGAAGGGAGTGGAGAACGCAGCAGTAGTATCGCCTGTTATGGTATTGTTAATGAATATGCTTACAGCTGTATCCTGGTCGCCTAGAGCAACATCGGGCTTGCCGTCTAAGTTAATATCTTGTAGTGTAATCGAGACCGGCTTACCCCCCGTTGGAAAATCCACACTCGTTGTAAATACCGGAGTAGTGCTGCCTGCTACTGTAAGATTTATCATTACCGATAGAGCGCTATTAAAAGAATTTGCAATTATTATATCCGGCTTTCCGTCGCCGTTTACATCGCCAATGGTAAGATACATTGGAGCGCCTGTTAAATTAAAATTAGTACCTGCTCCAAAAGTCGGAGTTGTACTGCCCGTAGCTGTTGTGTTTAAAAAAACAGAAACGTTGTTGTCTCCAAAATTTGCCGAGACCATATCCGGCTTACCATCGCCGTTTATATCGGCGGTAGCAACTGCAAACGGATTACTTCCACATGCAAAGTCAGTACGCACAGGGAAATATGCCTGCGCAAAAATTATTGTCGGGGTTATTGATATTATAGATAAGAAAACTAACTGCGTAAAAATCGATTTTAAAGCCTTTTTCATTCGGGATATTAATTAGGTGAATCAATGTAAGTAATATAATTAATACCAATATATTCTGCATATATAAATTCCGAAAAAATACCTGAAATGCGAATAGAAAAATTGAGGTAAATACTTGATATGTTTATATTTGCGGGAAAGGATAGTACTTTAATATGTGGAGGAGCTTCAGGCTTTAAAACAGCTTCACCATGACAGAGAAATCCCTTCGTTTTATGAGGAAGGAATAATGAGTGCCTTAAAATATTTTAATGAGATTATTAAATGTGAAGAGGAAGGTAAAAAAATTGACGGATTACTTTATGCAGAAGCCTATGACGGACGAAAATTTAACAATGCGTCGTATATAAAAGAGAAAATGGAAAAGCTGAGTCACTCATTGAAACATTTTATACAGGCTTTAAGAAAATCTTTTTGATATTATTGCAGAAAAAGACTCGCGGACTTTTCTCGGAAAGAAATATAAAATAAAATAGCTGAAGTCACCGCGTCTTACTTTTTTATCCAATTTATTTTTATTTAGCATAAGCTTTCCATTTTTAAGAAGATTTTGTTTTTGATTAATCTTCTCTTAAGATATAACTTATGACTAACGTATGCAAAAAGAAATTAGATAAAAATCATGCAGATTTCTTATAAAATTTGATTACAAATATATAACAAACATTGCTTTACAGATGAATTTATCATTTCAATACCAGAAAATTCGGTGAGTTTTATATATAAAAGTGGAGTTTAAAGGCTTGAACATAAAAGTCATCGTCCAAAAGACATCAGAGTATCACAAGCTCAATCCCCCAAACCCTCATCATGCAAAACCTACAGGAAGAAAAAAATCACAAAACACGAAGAAGAAGGATTGAAGGGGTAAAGGAGTGAGGGAGTAATCTAAGTTATTAAATAATCTGTTTAATTTTAGAGGTTTTTTGTATATTAATATTAAACCTAAAAATTGACTAAAAAAAGAAGCATAATTTATTTTTTAGTTTACCTTTCATTCTTATTAACATTAAGGTACCTAATAATTCCAAAGGCATTTCCTAATATTTCTTCCGATTCTGAGATTTGGTTTTCTAGTGGAATACTTTTGATATTGTTAGGAATTTGTATAACGGAAAAATATTTTACAAAATCATTAGATGCATTAATAAATTCTTTGACTGTATTTGTTGTATTAATGACAATAAATAATAGCACCTTTATTTTTTATGATTTTGTAGTGGTTTTTTCTCTCTCCATAGGTACAATGGCATTAGTTTCATTTTTATTGATTGACGAAAGTAAAAGTTATGATTTACCTTCACAAAAGGTAGCAAGGTTTTTAAATAAAATATCAACTTTTTTAGGTAAGGCTAAAATTTTATTTTCAATAGTTTTTATTTGTTCCTTTGTAAGTTATTTTGCACAATACCTCTTAGTTGAAAATTCAACATTTGAACAAAGATTAGATTCTTTTTTATTAATAATATTTTGGGGGTCTGTAATATTATTAGAACCTTTTGATAAAGGGATAATTAATCCTTTGCTCGAAATTTTTAGAAAAAATCAGGGAATAGAATTAGTTGGTAAAGTTACAAAAAGGAACTCCCCGCACTATATTTATTCAGAGCCATTATCAGGACTACTGAATTTTAAATATGGCCAGCTATTTATTATTGACAAGTATAATTTTGATAAACAAAAAAAAATATTTACTATAGGAATGTTAACGGATGTATTGAATTCGGAAGATAACATTTATTTAGAATTATATTTGCTTGAAGACAATATTGAGGATTTCAAAAATCAAATTTATATTTTTGATATTAATGACGATATAAAGAATAAAATACAGTATCAACTTGAGGATAATGATATTTACAATAAAAAAGATGAAATTTTAGGTAAAGTATTCAGAGGTTCAAGTATTGATGTAATTAATATTAAAATGGTGCCTGGAGTTGATAGCCGTAAAGAATTAGAGGAGGGAGATTTAATATCAACAGATGTTTATAAATCTTCTGTAAAATATCAAATTATTAATGTAGAAACTTATGAAGAAAGTATTGATGTAAACAATATAAATTGCTTCAAAACAATAACAGCTCAACAAATAGGAAGTTGGGATGAAGAGAAAAAAAAGTTTTTCAATACAAATTGGGTACCCGATTCAAACTCGATTATTTTGAGTGAAGAAAATAAAGATACAACCGAATACACATTAGATAAGAATTGTTTTAAAGTGGGTATTGTCCCAAAATCTAATTATCCGATATACATTAACTTGGATGAGGCTGTGAGTCATCATATTGCAATTTTAGGTAGAACTGGCTCAGGAAAGTCTTATATGGCATCTAAGCTTATTGCTAGTATTGCCGAAAATGATTACAAAGTAATTGTCTTAGAAATAGATAATACAAATGCCCAATCACTTTCAAAGTATATTGAAAAAAATAATCCGGATATAATTTCTAAAGAAACGCCGATGTGGTCCAAAAACTCAAATGTATGGCAATGTGATCTTAATTTAAATTCGAACGATCAAAAAAATGTGTTTTTAATAGACTTTGATAAAAATATTTCTAATAAAACTGCAGGCCCTTTGCTAAGTTCTGAAGGCGCAGAAGCTGTTATAAATGCAGTTTTAATTTATCACATGGCCCACCCAAATCAAAAAATATGTATAGTAATGGAAGAAGCTTATGATTTTATCCCAGAAAATAATTTCGGAAGCCAACAGTACGGGCAACCAACAGTAAGTCGAATATCACAATTAGTCTTAAAATGTAGAAAACATAATATTGGATTTTTGATTATAACTCAAAGAACAGCATTAGTAACAAAAACAATTTTATATTCCTGTAACACCATTATTGCTTTACAGTCATTTGATGAAACTTCCAAAAATTTTATGGGTGCTTATGTCGATTCAAATTATCTAGAAACTATGAGTATACTACCAAGATTTAGAGCAATTGTAGTTGGTAAAGGTTCTTCTTGTGATAAACCAGTAATAGTCGATTTCGAAGATAAATAGAACTTATAATTTTTTCCGTCTTTTTCTGCCGTTGTTGGTCTTCTGACCAACAACCACCTGCTATTTAAAAGCTGTTGGTGAAAACACCAACAGCGGCGACAATAAGGGAGTGAGTACTTTAATCTTAATTTATATGAAAAGGTTTTATTTTATTATATTTATTTTTGCAGCCTACCTGCAAAGTTATGCATTGCCAAATTGGGAAATAAAAAAACTTGACTCAAGACCAATAGTAAGCATTTGTTATTTAGGAGGGGATACTGTACTAATCTATGGCCAAAATGGTTTAAGCTTTAAGACAACAAATATGGGTTCAAATTGGGTAAGTAAAAATATTGGTATAAGCGCAGTAAACAGAGCATATAATATTAATCAGAATAATGCTTTTGCTATAGGAACTGCTGCCAGCTTTGGCCTTGTATGCGCGACAACAAATGCAGGTACAAATTGGCATACTGATTTTGTTGCAGGTCCGTTAGGAGGTATTGATGAATTAAGATGTCTTTCAGTTATAAATAGTAATGTTTGTTATACTGGTGGCTTTAACTTTGATGCTAACTTCAGTCAATATGGAGGTACTATTTTTAAAACTACTAATGGCGGAACTAATTGGAACATGATTTTTTTTAATCCTAAAGGAGACTTTACCGATATGTATTTTAAAAATGAAGCTGAAGGTATATGCTTAGACTACTACCGATTTTACAAAACGACAAACGGAGGAACTAATTTTATATATACAGGTGAATCACCAATTTATAGTTATTCTTTCACAAATCCTTACAAAGATACTATCTACATTTGCGGAACAGAGGGCAGAATTGCACGCTCAACAAACAATGGAGCAAACTGGAATGTATATTATATGACCGAGACAACATCACAGCTTAACAGGATTTTTGCTGTGGATTCCAAGACAGTATATGTTTGCGGCGATAGCGCAAAAATTTTTAAAACCACAAATGCAGGTAATAACTGGATTGACTTAAGCATAAACAAAGAGTGGAAACTTAAAGATGTAAATTTTTTGAATGCCAATACAGGATTTATTGTTGGAGATTCAGGTAGAGTATTAAAAACAACAACGGGTGGAGTTGTGTTTGTATCAAACCAAAATGCTAATATTCCGGATAACTTCAAATTAGAGCAAAATTATCCGAACCCATTTAACCCAAATACAGTTATCAGTTACCAGTTAAAAGTTGCCGGAAATATCAGTTTGAATATTTATGATATAAACGGAAAGCTAATAAAAGTTTTAGATAACGGATATAAGAGAGAGGGAAGCTATTCAACAAATTTTTCAGGGGAAGGACTTTCATCCGGAATTTATTATTACAGTTTGTATACTGACGGGGTTTTGATTGATACAAAAAAAGCAATACTTTTGAAATGATGGTTTCACTCAAACGAAACCTTCAACACTAAATATTGTTAATACAAACACAATTTTTTGCACAAAACGAAACTTTGAAACTCTAAACTAAAGTAAAAACAATCCTAGATTTCGACAGAAAATTTAAAAATATTGTTAAAACAAAATTTAGTCTTCAAAAATGAGTTTTAGCGAAACCTTCAATTCAAAAACCTTAAAATTTGTACAAATTCAGCATTTTTTCCTCAAAAGCGTCTTTCTGGAAGAAATTCTCCTCAAGCTCCCTTGCAAACGGCACCGGCGTATCCAAGCTGCCCGACCTCATAACCGGAGCATCAAGGTAGGCAAAGGCATTTTCCGTGATAAAAGCAGCGATTTCAGCCCCGATTCCACCTGTAATAGTATCTTCGTGCAGAATAATGCATTTTCCGGTCTTTTTAACGGATTCCAAAACGGACTCCTTATCCCATGGCAAAAGCGTGCGTAAATCGATGATTTCAGCCGAAATTTTAGGGTACTTGCGAACAACGGTATCAGCCCAGTAAACTCCCATTCCGTATGTGATAATGGTCAAATCATCGCCTTTTTGCACCATTCTGGCCTTAGTAACGTCCACGGTATAATAGTCATCCGGCACCTCTTCCTCGATGCTTCTGTAAAGCGCCTTATGCTCAAAGAACATAACCGGATTCGGGTCTTCCAAAGCGGCTAAAATCATCCCTTTTGCATCATAAGCAGTCGAAGGATAAAAAACCTTCAGCCCGGGGGTATGGAAAAACCACGCCTCATTTGACTGCGAGTGAAACGGTCCTGCGCCAACTCCTGCGCCGCAAGGCATGCGGATTACAACGTCGGCATTTTGCCCCCATCGATAGTGGATTTTTGCGAGATTATTGATGATTTGGTTGAAGCCGCAGGTAACAAAATCCGCGAACTGCATTTCAACAACTGACTTATATTTTTTGATTGAAAGCCCGAGCGAAGCACCTACAATGGCTGACTCGCATAGGGGAGTGTTGCGCACACGCTCGTGCCCGAACTGCTCGACGAATCCTTGGGTTACCTTGAAAACACCGCCGTACTCGGCAACATCCTGTCCCATGATAACAAGGTCTTTATGCGTTTCCATTCCCTGGCGTAATCCGTCTGAAAGCGCATCAACAAATCGCTTAGGTGATTTCTTTTCAGATACGGGAAACGTTTGCTTGAATACATGCGGAGCGTAAACATCTCTCACTTCAGTTTCAGTTACTGGAATAACAGTCGGCGCCGCGAATGTAGCCTGAAGCGCCTCTTCAATTTTTTGTTTGAACTCTTTTCTTATTTCTTCCTTAACTTCATGGGAGAGAACGCCCTGATCTAATAAATAATTTTCGTAATTTGTTACGGGGTCCTTCTTGCCCCACTCATCGAATAATTCTTTCGGAACATATTTTACACCCGATGCTTCTTCGTGCCCGCGCATTCTGAATGTCATACATTCAAGAAGTATTGGTCGCGGAGTTTCCGCTATGCATTTTTTTAAATTTACAATTGTATCATACACTTCAAGAATATTATTGCCGTCGATTGTATATCCTTCCATGCCATAACCGATTGCCTTATCGGCGATTTGCTTGCACATAAATTGTTCATTCGATGGAGTGGAAAGTCCGTAGCCGTTATTTTCTACTATGAAAATCACAGGCAGTTTCCATACAGCAGCCACGTTAAGCGATTCGTGAAAATCGCCTTCGCTGGTTCCGCCGTCACCTGAAAATGCAACGGTGACTTTATCTTCTTTATTAAGTTTACATGCGAGAGCAATGCCATCAGCAATTCCGAGCTGGGGGCCTAAGTGTGAAATCATTCCGACTATATGATAATCATTTGTGCCGAAGTGAAAGGAACGCTCGCGCGCATTAGATAAGCCGTCCGGTTTTCCCTGAAGCTGCATAAACAATTTATCGAGCGGTAAACCGCGCGAAGTGAATATGCCGAGGTTTCTGTGCATGGGTAAAATGTATTCATCTGAATCGAGCGCCTCAGCAACGCCGACAGAAATTGCTTCCTGTCCGATGCCTGAGAACCATTTGCTTATTTTTCCAAGTCGCAAATTTATAAGCATTTTTTCTTCTATCAATCGCGGAAGCAGAATTGCTTTATAAAGCTGTAGCAGCGTTTCGTTATCGTAGTTTTTTCTATCGAATTTTATTTCTGAAGTTTTATAGTCTATTGTAGTTTGTTCCAAAGGTGTGAAATTTGAATTTAATATAAAAATAAGGATTTTAAATAGTTCATAATATGCTAAATTTTGGATTAATAAGACAGCAAAACACGAAATCTACATTTTCCTATTTACTTAAAATTTTATTTATTATAACTTTCTTCCATGTAAACTAAAAAACTATCCGCTATGAGAAAAACAATATTTTTATTGTTGGCGTTATTTGCAGTTTCACATTTCATTACTCCACAAACCGGTTTTGCCTGGGATTCAACGGCTGCTAAATACTATCCTTTGAAAATCGGCAACAGCTATGTTTATGAAAAATATCACTATATGGTAAAGTGCTACCAGCAATATGCCGGAAAAATGAAAATTAAAATCATCAGAGATACGGTTTTATCCAATGGGAAAAGATATTATGAATTTCAGGGAGGCTTAAGTCCTTATTGGAAATATCAGAGAATAGATTCATCCTCTATGAATCTTTACGGTTATGATCAAGGTGAAGATAAAGAGTATTTATTCGATAGTCTAGCTGCAAACGTCGGTAATCATTTTCAAAGCTACAGGTTCCAGTCGTATTTATCAAATAATGTTTACAATGGCACTTTAACTATGAATGTCTTGGGAAGTAACAGATCAGTGAAAGGGTATGCCAATGGATCTAACGGCTCGGCAACTGCATTTCTTTATTATTTTGCGGAAGGCATCGGACCTTTAGGATACTCATATTGTCTCGATTGGGGAGAAGGTGTATATTTAAATGGCTGCGTAATAAACGGAGTTGTATATGGCGACACAATTATGACTGCCGTTACACAGATATCAACCGAAGTCCCCGATAATTTTTTGCTGAAGCAAAATTATCCTAATCCATTTAATCCTACGACTAAAATAAATTACCAGTTAAAGAATGCTGACTTCGTTACCCATAAAGTGTTTGATGTAATGGGAAAAGAAGTTTCTACTCTTGTAAAAGAAAATCAGAAAGCAGGAAGCTATGAAGTTACGTTCGATGCTGCGGCTTTACCTGCGGGAGTTTATTATTACAGGCTAATTGTAAACGGATTCTCAGAGGTAAAAAAAATGTCACTTGTAAAATGATGTTGATAAAAAGAACGAACAGCAACAATTCTGATTTCAGGAAATTAATAACCGAGCTTGATAAAGACCTATGGAAAATGAACTACTCAAATCAAGGCGACTATGATAAGCTCAATATAATCGAAAATCTTGAAACGGTAGTTTTAGCATACGATAATAAAAATGCTATCGGCTGTGGATGTTTTAAAAAATTTGATGGTAGCTCGGCGGAAATAAAAAGAATGTACGTCGCCCTTGAAGCTCGCGGCAAAGGGATAGCTTACATGATTTTAAAAGAACTTGAAACATGGGCGAAGGAACTTGACTATGTACTAACAATTTTAGAAACTGGAACTGCGCAAACGGAAGCAATCAGTCTATACAAAAAAGCCGGATACTTAGTTATAGAAAATTACGGGCAATATATAGGAATGCCGGATAGTATTTGTATGGCAAAGAGTTTGAATTAGATGGTTGGGTTACCCTTTGCCAATTACTATTTATTCTTCGCGGCAGCTTTAATTACTTCTTGAAGTACTTTTATATCGACATCTTCCAGTTTATTAATGTAAACACACCCGCCGCCCGTCTTATGTTTGCCTAGTTTTTTAAGCAAAGCTTTATTAAGTGTTATAAGATGTAATGATAAATTTGCCTTACGAGGAGAGAAACCAATCTTGAACCAATCCACCTCTCTTCCCGTAGCGGGACTTATGTATCTTTTATTCCCAAAGCCAATCATTGAAGCTCCCCACATCTTTGGTTTTTCCTTTGCAGCTTTCTCCATCAACTTTAGTATTGCAAAACTATCCTTGCGTTTTTGCTCATCTGTAAGTTTATTAATAAAATCTTCTACACTTGAATTATTTTCCTTCGTTTTTATTACTGCTAACTTGCCCATATGAATTTTTTTTAGTTGAACGCACTGCCGTTATGAAAAATTTAGACTCGCAATGAGCCGAGGAATCCTCTGACAGCATAGTATGATTCTGCTCCGTTATGATACACAAAGATTGTGTTGTAACGCCGGTCGCAAAAAAGTGCTCCTCCAAGTTTTCTTATATCAGAAGGTGTCTGTACCCAGCTGGATGTTTTCGTATCGAAGCCACCAAGCTTTTGCAGCTCTCGGTATTGTTCTTCCGTTAAAAGCTCAATACCCATTTCATTTGCCAAATCAATAGCGTTATTTTTAGGTTTGTGTTCTTTTCTTGATTCAAGCGCATCGCGGTCGTAGCAAAGACTTCTGCGGTCTTTAGGACTTTCAGGTGAGCAATCATAAAAAATGTATTCGTTTGTTTTTTTATCGTAGCCGATAACATCCGGCTCACCGCCTGTTCTTTCCATTTCACTCAACGACCACAGTTTCTCAGAATTATCTTTCAGCTTTGTGTGTATTTTATTCCACTCAATATCTTTATGCAGGTTCATATTTTTTTCAAACCATATTTTTAAAATTGCGAGTAATTTTTCACTTTGCTCCTGTGAGAGTTTCTTTTTATTGGTCTTCATATTTATATATTATTTCTGAAATCGAATGAGTTAATCATCTAAACCTTTTCCTTTTAGAATTTGTGGTATGTATTTCTCAACTCGTTCCTCGCATGTTTTGGATTGCTTGGCTGAGGAAAAATAAAGTAGATATCCTCTTTGTCTTCCCGGTGTTAATGATTCAAAAGCTTTTTTTAAAGAAGAGCTTTTATCTAATTTACTTTTAAACTCATTTGGCATGTTAAACTCTGCCGTCTTTTTTAAATCAACATTCAAACCGGACTTTTCCACTTTTATAGCTTCTTTTATATAAGCTTTTATAGTGGTTTTCATTTTGATAATTTGTGGAAGACTTGTGAATCGAATCTGCCGCGCTGACTGAACATTTTCCGTTTGCTGAATTAAAATATCTTTAGCATCTTTTAATAATGCGCCTTTCATAAATAAAATTGCGCAGTAATCTTTGAAGTCGTGTATTAAAAGTATATTTGCATCCTGAAATGTATAGCAAGGTTTTCCCCACTTCAATTCTTCTTTAAGTTCGCAATCAAGAACAATCTTTCTTAATTCTGTTACTTCTTCCTGCCATTTTTTTGCTTTATTAAAATAAAAATCGACTTTAGGATTCATTTTTTTATTTGTCAATTATCGTAATATATTTTACTACTCCAATATAATAAGAACAATTTCTTTCTTAAAGTAACTCTTGCCGGTTCGAAGCAGAAATTTTATTTTATAAATTCCGATACCGTATCTGCTCCGGCTTTCTTCAATAATTTTGTATTCTCAATCAAAAGTTCTTTTGCAGCCTTGTTTATTTTTTCAATAGGAACTACTTTCCACTTCTCAATATCTTCTTCAGTTTTTCCGTCAAATATTTTTTTTGAAACATCTCTTGTCACACAAAAATTTGCAAAGGCATGCGGATTACTTCTATCATAAATGGAATTTTTTATAAAAAAATTAATTGTTTTATACAAAGTTTCATTTGCATAAGTAAGTTCAACAAGTTTAGCGCGATATTCTAAATCTGGACCAGTAAGCTTGGGAAAAACTTTGTAATCTGCAAAGTGCTGACCTTCATGAGCAAGGTAACTCACTCTGAAATTTTCTGTTGTCGTGTCATAAGCGCTTCTAACGCAGAATAATTCTTTATCTGTTGCCCATCCCCCTGGATAATATCTTCCCAGCGTTGCATAATCTTCCCATCCCATTGTTATAATGTCATCCATAAAAACGACTCTTACATTTACTTCTCCTTCGGGAAGATTTACATGATAGTCTGTTGGACTTTCCTTTTGCCATAAGAGTAAATCATAAAGGCTTGATGTCTTTCCTATAGTAGAGTTACACTGACGCGAAGTTAAAAATTTTTGAACATAGTCGGCGTAGGTAGTATCAATTGCTTCTTTTGAAATATTTTGTGACTGAAAATAATTTTTATAAATATAATCTGAAACTCTTTCCTTTAGTTTCTTTTCAGCTGATTCAGCATCGGTTTCTTTTAATAGAACACTTCTCCAGTATGGTCTGTACAATTCTATTAAAGCAAGTATGGAAGAATCTTTTGTATTATAAGAATACGTATCATTATTATTTTTAAACCGCGCAATGAATTTTTCTTTTGCCTTAATCTGCTCGACTGATAAAGTGGAATCAGCGAAAGTCTCAAGTGTTTGCAGAGTTTTTATTATATCGCCCTGCAAAGCATAGTTATAAATAATATTAAATTTTGGATTCACCTGTGAATAGATGTTAAAGTTTATTGCTAAAAGAAGTATTGATAAAAATATTTTCATTGGGATAAAATAGAAAGTTAGTTCGTTTTGGAATAGAGTTATTATATTACTTATTTTGTTGGAATTATTTAATCTTTAATTTTCAATGCAGGTTTCAATTTTCCATTATGGCACGATGTGCAGTTTATAACAGGGCTTTCATTTTTTAGTCCTTTAATATTTTTTAAAAGATTAGAATTTATAGTTGAAGTCATTCCTGACATCTCCCTTGCAATTTCTTTTTCAGGCTTTGAATCAGAAGCCCAATCTCCTTCATTATGACAGTATCCACAGTTTACATTCAGCGCTCTGCTCCAGCTGTTCATTGCAATTAACAAGTTTTCAGCAGGGAAGCCTCCAAAAACTTTCAGATATTTAAAGACAGAATGTACTGCAATGTTTTCTTTCCCGGAAATTTCCGTTTTAATAGAAGATATATATTTGTTTCTTTCTACCTGCAAACTATCTTGTGAATGTTCTGAGGGGTTGTACTTTGTATTATTCTTAAAGGACGGGAATATTAATACACAAGAAATTGTAAATAAGTAAATAAGATATTTCATGGCATTTAGGATTTTTTTAGACTGAAAAGCATTGTATTCAGACTACGGAAAATGAAGTGAAATGTTATGGGGAATTTGAATATTGCAATATGCTAATTTCTATTACATCTTTCTTCTATATAGCGTAATTTTGTTTTGATTTATCGAATGAAGAAGAAAGATAAAAAAGAAAAATTAAATTTTAAAAAAGTTCTTGGCTTACTTGGTCCCGGACTTATTACCGGAGCAAGTGACGACGACCCGTCAGGCATTGCAACGTACTCACAAGCAGGAGCGGGATTCGGAATGGCAACTCTCTGGACGGCGCTCATTACTTTTCCTTTAATGGCAGCCATACAGGAAATGTGCGCGCGGATAGGTATTGTTACCAATGAAGGATTAACTGGAACACTTAAGAAGCATTATCCAAAATGGATTTTATATACGATGATGGGGTTCAGTTTCCCTGCAATTGTTCTGAACATCGGCGCAGATATACAGGGCATGGGTGCAGTTGCAAATCTTTTATATCCGGGTATACCAACGTTTGCATTCAGCATTATCATCACTGCAATTCTTATGTTTTGCATAATCAAATTTTCTTACAGAAAGCTCGCTGCGATTTTAAAATGGCTCTGCATAACACTCTTTCTTTATCTTATAGTCCCTTTTTTAGTTCACACTGATTGGCCGTTTGTATTAAAGAGTACAGTTATTCCTACCATACAACTTAATAAAGAATTTTTCGCAATACTAACTGCTATACTAGGTACAACAATATCGCCGTATCTTTTTTTCTGGCAGACAACAATGGAAGTAGAGGATAGAAAAGGAAAATCTCTTATAGTAAATAAGAAAGTTATAAACGAAATGAAGTTCGATGTTGATTTCGGAATGCTCTCATCTAACATCGTTATGTTTTTTATAATTCTCACTACGGGTACGGTTTTATTCAGCTCAGGGATAACGCATATTGATACAGTTGAGCAGGCAGCAAAAGCTCTTGAGCCCATTGCAGGAAAACTTGCATATATTATTTTTGCAGTCGGAGTAATAGGTACGGGCTTTCTTGCAATTCCTGTTTTAGCCGGAACGCTCTCATATATTCTTGCAGAAACTTTCGGATGGAAGCAGGGACTCGATAAAAAATTTCATGAGGCAAAAGGATTTTATACCACAGTTATTATTTCTCTGCTGCTTGGTGTTTCGTTAAGCTTGCTTGGCATCAGTCCTATTCAGGCGCTAATTTACACGGCTGTTTTGTACGGCGTTACTGCTCCTGTTATGATTGCCGTTATCCTTCACATCTGCAATAATAAAAAAGTTATGAAGACATATACTAACTCAAAGCTCTCGAATACGCTGGGCTTCATAACTCTTATTTTAATGACAATTTCTGCTTTCGCCCTGCTTTATTTTCAATTTTTATAAAATCTTTTTTTAAAATTCCTCCCGGTAAAGGGAGGAATTTAAGATACGATTATTTTACGAGCATCATCTTCTTTGTTTTAGAAAAATTTTGCGCTTCTAATCTATAAAAATATACTCCACCTGAAAAATTACTTGCATTAAAATCTACTGAATATTTTCCTGCCGATAACCTTTCATTTACTAATACTGCAACTTCGCTGCCAAGTGAATTATATATTTTTAAGATTGCATTCCCCGAGGTTTGCAATTCAAAATTTATTTTTGTCGTAGGATTAAAAGGATTCGGATAATTTTGTGAAAGCGAATAATTATCGGGAACAGTACTTGAAATTGTATTTATGCCGGTGGACTGAGAATATTTTATTGTTGCAAGGTCAGTATTCGTTCCGCTTCCATAACTAAATCCAGCAACATATATATTTCCTGCGGCATCCACTTTAACGAAGTTACCAATATCTGTGTTGTTTGAGGGTCCGTTATAGCGCGCCATCCATTGCTGAGCCCCGGCAGTATTATATTTAACAGTTACAAAATCTGAACCTTCTCCTCCCAAAGGACTATCACCTGTAACGTAAACATTTTCTAATGTATCCACTGCTATTGAGTAAGCAATATGATTTGTGGAGTTCTGATTTGAATTGTTGAATCTTTGTACCCACTGCTCAGCTCCAGCAGGAGAATACTTAATAGTGCAATAGTCCTTATATCCGAAAGTGCCTGAGTTCGGACTATAACCCGTTACATATACATTGCCGGTTTTACCTACTGCAATTGAGTTAGCCATACTTTGTCCGCTGGTACTATTATATAAAGTTGTCCATTGTATCACTCCCGCTGAATTGTATTTGAGTGTAATGTAATCAACGGCACTGGCTACCTGAGATTTTCCCGTAACATAAAAGTTTCCTGAATTATCGGATACTATTACATTACCTGTACTGGAAGTATTTGCAATAAATTTATTAGTCCAAACTGTATCTCCTGCCGAACTATATTTAATGGTAATGAGTCCTCTGCCGAGCGCAGGAGTAAGCGCATCTTTCCAACCTGTGATGCAAACGCTCCCTGATGCATCGAGCGTGATTCCGTTTGCGGCGGCGGCAGTTCCGATCGGGGCGGTATTCCATCTTTTCACCCATTGCTGTACACCTGCTGAATTATATTTTATTGTAGCCATATCTGGTCCGCTTGTACCTGTGATAAATACGTTACCTGCTGCATCAACTACTATCTGTCGCGCGATGTCATCGGAGTTATCAGGTCCGTTGTATCTTTGTACCCATTGCTGAACGCCATCGGTATTGTATTTAATGGTGCAGTAATCGAAAGCAGTTCCTGAGCCGTAGCTCTCACCTGTGATGTAAACGTTTCCGGAAGCATCGACTGCAATTGATGTTGCTTCATCGTGATCGTTTCCGGGACCATTGTATATTGCAACCCATTGCTGCACTCCGGCTGAATTATATTTCAGGACTATATAATCATAGTTACCGGCAGCATTTTTTACCCAGCCCGTTGTATATACATTTCCCAATCCATCGAGTGCAAGACTGCTTGCATAATCATCACTGGAAGCGCCGGGGCCGGTATATCGCGACGCCCATTGCTGAGTAACCTGTGTTGAGCCAATATTGAAAAAAAGAAAAAGAAAAATAATTGAGGTAAAAATTATTTTTTTCATAAAATTTTTTTTAATAATAAACAGCGAAGCAGGAAATAAGACGGGCAATCCTGCGGAGAAACTCCTGTAGGTGCTTATTGCCTGCCTGCCGTTTAAAATTTTTTTAATTGTTAGATGAAATTGATTCATGTTGATTGCCCGATTTTTATAATTCCGTAAACATTGCGGAATTAATTTTCATGAACAATATACCCGAACTGTTTATGGAGAGACAAAGAAAAAAAACCCGATTTTCACAGATTTTTGAGTAGGAATTAAGAACAAAACTCCGGAAAACTCTCTTTATAGACTTATTTCAACATTAATTTTAGTATATTACTTCAGCAATAGAATAGTTTTTCTTAAGAAAAAATCACGTCTTATGCAAAATATTCGCATAATATCTCTCCTCAAATCATTCACGGCATCTGAAGTAAAAGATTTCAGTTTGTTTGTAGAGTCTCCTTTTTTTAACGGCAAAAAAAACCTTGTTACACTTTTTAAAGAAATTAGGAAAAATTATCCCGGCTTCGAGAATAAAAATTTTACGAAGGAAAAACTGTATGCTAAAGTTTTTAAAAACAAAACTTATAACGAAAAAATATTAAGCAATCATCTATCCGAACTATTAGGACTTGCGGAAGAATTTTTAGCATATAAAAATTATAAAAAGGATGGGTTTACTTCACGAAGACATCTTATAAATGAACTGATTAACAGAAGTGAAAATAAATTATTTGAGAAAAATTTTAAACTGGCGAATGATTCAAGTGAACACAGTATGCAAAAATTCTCCAAGCAGGAATATTTTTACAATAAATATCTTTTAGAATCAGAGAAGGCTCACTTTAACATAAATAATAATGCTCAGGCGCAAAGCACGGAGAATTTTTTAAAAATAGGCGAGTATTATATAATGTCTCTTTTAATTGAACTCTCAACCACTACATTTAACTTGTTTGCAAATAAATTTTCATTTAATTCCAAAATTGATTTTAATTTTACTGAGAAATTTTTGCAGGGAGTGAATTTTGAAGAGATAATAAAATATTCCGAAGAAAAAAAATATGAGAACACGCATTTCATAAAAATATATAGTTATCTGTTGATGTTGTTTACCGACGGAAAAAAAGAATATTATACAGAGTTAAAAAGTCTGATAAAAAAACATAACTCTTCATTTAACAGAAGTGACTTGTATGATATTTATGCATGCCTTAGGGGTTATGTTACTTCACGGATCCTGAAAGGCAATCCTGAGTTTAACCGCCAGCTTTTTGAACTGCATAAAGATATTCTTGTCAGCGGCGCATACTCATATTCGGAATCTGATAATTTTCCTCTCAGTGTTTTCAGAAATATTATTTTAACTGCTTTCGATTTTCGGGAAGATAAATTTATTGAAAAATTCA
>JBBRQV010000010.1:0-42339 GCA_038225955.1 Ignavibacteria bacterium
AAGAACCCTACCGCTCCACAATACATTATCTGCGATAAGAATTCCACCTGTATTCACTTTATCAAAAACCATATCGTAATAGTTTGCATAATTTGTTTTATCGGCATCGATAAAGACTAAATCAAAATTATGTTTTATGTCGGGAATTAATTCCAGTGCATTACCTGTTAGCTTTTCAATTTTATCTGCGGCGCCTGACTTCTCAAAATATTTTTTATTGATAGAATCCATTTCGGCATTAATATCAATCGTGAAAAGCTTACCGCCTGCCGGCAAACCTTCACTGAGGCAAATGCCTGAATAGCCCGTATATGTTCCTATCTCAAGAATGTATTTCGGCTTCACCATCTTGCTTATCATAGAAAGAATTCTTCCCTGCACATGTCCACTAAGCATCTGAGGCATGGCAACACCTGCATGAGTTTCCTCATTTAATTCGCGTAGCGCATCGCTTTCGGGAGTTGTGTATTTATCGGCGTAGTCCCGAATCTTTGGGTCTAAAAAATCCATATTGAAAAGTTGTTAAAAATTATTGTTAAATGTTTTATTAAAAAGTTACTAAAAAGTTTCAACGCCCGTTGCTTTTAGAAACCAGCCAAGTTGCCCGATATGCATAGGCTCATGCCTTATTGCATGATGAATAATTATTCTGTTATCATCTTTGCCGGAAAAATTCATTCCCATTTTATTTTTTTCACTAAGGAAAGAATCATCAAGGCTTCTTAAATGTTTCATTGCTGCTTCATGAACTTCATCCATAATTTTTTTAACTTCTTCAAATGGAGGTTTTGTTTTTATCTCTTCTGGTTTTGAGCCAAAGCCATATTCATTGAGCCATTCTTGCTTATCATATTCTCCGCCCAAAGCATTTATCAAAAGAAAACTTTCTGCCCATGCAAGATGCGCAACAATCCAATATGGTGAGTTAACTGTAACACCATTTATTATAAGAGTATCGTGAATATTTTTTTCGTCGAGCCTTGATATAAAATATTTTGAGAGGGATCTTGCCGTATCAAAAGTATCTGCAAGAATATTGCACTCGGTATTAGTACTCATGTATGGTTTTGGTTAAAATTAAGACATAAACCTATTAAGTTATCAATTTTAATTTGCTTTATCAATAAATATTCTTTAGTTTTTATTATGAATTTAACCGTCTCAAAAAAGCAATATGCCATTGTTCTTCCGGCTCTCATAGGGTGGGCGTACTGTTTTGCAGCATTCTATTTTTTTAAGGAATATGGTTTGGTTTTATTTGCAGTAGTGCCTGCAGGAATCGGAGCACTCTCAACCTTCATAATTTCATACAAAAATGATATTAGCTTCGGAAAAGCTTATACAATTTCCATTTTTTCTCTCCTGTTATTTACGGCAGGAATTATATTTTTTGCTCTTGAAGGATTGATATGTATAATCATGGCATTTCCTTTTGCTCTTGTTGCTGCGCTTCTTGGCACATCAATAGGAATCTTAATTGCAGAGGCAAAGTTTATTAAAAGGAAGCCGCAGATAATGACAATTTTGATTTTAATGATTCCTGTACTTTTGAGTTTTGAAAGCGGATTAATTAATAACGAAGAAGTTTTTTCAATAACAACTTCTATAGAAATAAACTCCTCTCCCGAAAAAGTCTGGCAAAATGTAGTTGCCTTTCCACAGCTTGATGAACCAAAAGAATTATTGTTTACATCTGGAATTGCTTATCCGATAAATGCGCAGATAGAAGGCAAAGGCGTCGGGGCAATAAGACATTGCAATTTTTCTACAGGAAGTTTCACAGAACCTATAACAGTATGGAATGAACCAAATTTACTGAAGTTCAGTGTAACTGACCAGCCTGAACCTATGAAAGAGCTTAGCCCTTATGATATTCACCCTGACCATCTACACGGATACTTTGCTTCTAAAGAGGGCGAGTTTAAATTAACTAAACTTGAAAACGGACACACTTTATTAGAGGGCACAACGTGGTATAGTAACAGAATAAAACCCGATTTTTACTGGACACTTTGGAGTGACTATATTGTTCATAAAATTCACGTAAGAGTTTTGGAGCATATAAAGAAACAAAGCGAACTGAGTAATTAAAAATTATTAATGGAAAACTTCTTTCGCTTCCGCGAAAACAATACAACGCTTCGCACTGAAGTGCTTGCAGGAATAACGTCCTTCCTTGCATGTATGTATATTATAGTGGTGAACCCTGCCATTCTTAAAGATGCAGGAATGCCGTTCCCTGCAGTACTAACTGCAACTGTGCTCGTCTGCTTTTTCTCCAGTGTTGCTATGGGAATTTACGCGAAGAATCCAATCATCGTTGCGCCCGGAATGGGAATAAATGCCTTCTTCACTTACACCGCTGTTATCGGAATGGGTATGAGCTGGCAGACTGCGCTTGGCACTGTGTTCTGGTCAGGTGTAATGATAATGATTTTATCTTTTTCAAATATACGCGTTCATATTCTCAAAGCGATTCCGCATTCAGTAAGAATGGGACTTGCCTCGGGTATAGGATTATTTATTGCTCTGATAGGATTAGAGAACGCAGGATTTTTAATTGCAAATAAAGCCACTCTTATTTCCAAAGCTCCGCTTAATGCAATGACGGCAACATTCTTAATCGGCTTAGCAATTACAATAATTTTAGTAATCAAAAAAATTCCGGGCTCGCTTATTCTTGGAATAATTTTTACAACACTTATTGCAATTCCCATAGGAAGGTTATGGGGAGATGCTTCTGCTGTAAATTTCGGAACGAAGACGCTTGTTACATTTAGCGGCGGTTTAAATGGTTTTTTTGCTGCTGCCGATTTTTCTTTATTTATGAGTATGGATTTTCTTGGCGCATTAAAGTTCTCGGCTATCCCTGTGATATTCGTTTTTGTATTTGTGGATATGTTCGATAGCATTTCAACATTTGTGGGAATAGCGGAAGCTACAAATCTCATCGATGAAAACGGCGAGCCGAGAAATGTAAAACAATCGCTAATCGTTGACGGGTTCTCTACTTTGATTTCAGGTATCTTCGGCACAAGCGCAGGAACAGCTTACATTGAATCCGCAACCGGCATCCGCGAAGGCGGAAGAACTGGTCTTACGGCAATTGTTGGCGGATTATTGTTTCTGCCCTGTATGTTTTTCTCACCGCTGCTATCTGTAATTCCGTCCATTGCCACTTCGCCGATATTAGTTTTAGTGGGAGCGCTGTTTATGATTCCTATGACTCGATTAGACTGGAGCGATTTTGAAGTTTCCTTCCCTGCTTTTATATCAATGATTCTAATTCCTTTCACATTCTCAATCACCGAAGGAATTGTATTCGGTCTGCTTAGCTATACAATCATAAAATTAGTTATGGGAAAATATAAGGAACTTACTACAATGCTTATTGTGCTGGATATAATTTCTATAATATTTTTGATATACAATTAGTCTTTTAAATTTTCTTTCCGACAACTGCCAACTAACAACCGATAACCAACACTCCCCACTAATTTATTTATTGAGGTTATTTTCCTATATGACTATGTTATAATAAACCCTAACCATTAAAGTAATTAAATATGACACCGGAAGAAAAAGATAAACTTAACAAAGAAGTTCAAACTCTTGAAGCATCAATTCAGGAAGCAAGAAAAAAAGTACTTGCGTTAAATTCAAAGCTTAGCGAGACTATTGTCTCAGAGGACTATGAGTTCACTTCTCTCGATGGGGGCAAAGTAAAACTTTCTGAAATGTTCGGAGATAAGAAAAATCTTTTTGTGATTCATAATATGGGCAAGGGGTGTTCATACTGTACAATGTGGGCAGATGAGGCGAACGGTATATACAAGCACATACAAAGTCAGGGGAAGAGCGCTTTTGTTTTTATGGCAGGCGATGACGTTGAAACCCATAGAGAATTTAAAAAATCACGTGGCTGGACTTTCCCAAGCTACTCTGCAAAAGAAAATGATTTTACAAAAGAGATGGGATTTCAAAATGCCAAGGGCGGCTTTGAGCCCGGAGTTTCTGTATTTGAAAAAACAGATGACGGAAAAATAAAAAGAATAAATCGCGATTTTTTCGGACCAACAGATATGTACTGCGCAATATGGCATTATGTTGAGCTATTGCCACACGAAGATATATCGATGGAGTCTTAACTTCACACTGAAACAAAAAAACATTCAAAGAATTATGCAAAAAAACATGACCGAAGAAGAAAAAAAATCTATACACCAGGAGCTGCAAACTCTTTATAGTGAAATTGGTGAAGCAAGAAAAAAGCTATCGAACTGACTGCAAAGCTTGGAGATACAATCGTTTCACAAGACTACGAGTTTACTTCTCCCGATGGCGGTAAAGTAAAACTTTCCGAAATGTTCGGTGAAAATAAAAATCTTTTTGTAGTTCACAATATGGGTGGAGCATGCCAGTACTGTACAATGTGGGCAGACGGCTTTAACGGAATGTATAAATATTTAGAAGGGCGCGGCAAAAGCGGATTTGCGCTTATGGCAGGTGATGACATTGAAGCGCATAGGAAGTTTAAAAATTCCCGCGGCTGGACTTTTCAAAATTACTCAGCAAAAGAAAACGATTTTTCAAAAGAAATGGGTTTCCAAGATGATAAGGGAGCAATCGAACCCGGTCTTTCTGTACTGGAAAAAACAGATGACGGAAAAATAAGAAGAATAAATCAGGATTTTTTCGGACCTACAGATATGTATTGCGCTGTATGGCGTTTCCTTGAACTTCTTCCACAGGAAAATATTAAAAAAGATTTTTAAATTTAATGGGTAATCCGCAGTCAAAAATATTAGCTGTTCAATACGAGAAATCTGTAAGATGGGCGAACTGGAAACTTAATCTTTTATCTGATGATGATTTGAAAAGAGAAGTTTCCCCGGGGAAAAACCATGGTATATGGCTGTTCGGACATCTTATAGCAAATGAAGATGACTTCGGAGTGTTTCTTGGAAAACGAGAGCTTGCGTATCCGGAATATCAGAACATGTTTGCCGGAGGAACAAAGCCGCTTCCCTATGAAAATTATCCATCGGTTTCCGAAATGCGCGAAATATGGAAAGAGATGATAGAGAAAAATAAAAAAATTTATAATGAGTTAACAGATGGAGAACTTAATGAACCGCATGCGCTGATACATGAAAATGATTTTTGTAAAACTAAGGAAGATATAATTATGCACTGGCAAATTCATTTAGTTTATCATACGGGACAACTGGGTATTTTAGTTCCAAACAATAACGTTTAATAAAATTAATTATAATGGATAATCCTGTTTCAAAACACCTTGCAGATCAGTTCGAAGCAATGGTCGATTGGGTTAACGGCAGTATAAACCCTCTCACCAATGAAGACCTTAAAATGGAACTTTCCCCCGGGAAAAATCACGGTATATGGCTTCTTGGACATTTAGTTGTTTGCGATGATGATTTCTCTTTGTACATGGGCAAAGGTGAATTACTCTACCCTGAAATTTATGAAATCTTCGGATACGGAAGCAAGCCTCTTCCGCCCGAAGAATACTGGCCTGCTGAAAAACTTCGTGAGTGCTGGAAAAAAGTTTGCGAAAAAAATCGTAAAATTTATTCCGAGCTTACTGATGCAGAGCTAAAAGAGCAGCACGCAAAAGTCGAAGATATTGAAAAAGATTATTTTAAAACTAAGGAAAGAATCTGCACTTACTGGCAGCTTCATCAGATGTATCATGCAGGACAGCTTGGTATTCTTGTTTCAAGAGCCGGCAAATCAAAATATTAAATTTCTTAATTAAAAATGAAATCTCTCAAATTTATTGTTATACTTTTTTTTATTTCAACATCGCTTTTTGCTCAGACAAAAGATCCCGAGATTACAACTGTTTTCAAAGAAAAATTTATTGATAAAGAAGGAAAACCGCTAACAGGAAAAGGAATTATCATAGGCGATATGGATTCCGGTATCGATATATTTCATCCATTCTTTTTCTTCGCCGATGGAGGTGAGTTTAACTGGATTGATGTAAACGGTGACGGAAAATTTACAGCTGGAATAGACGGCGTTGACTTAAACAACGACGGAAAAATTTCTGATGACGAATTATTAAATTATCTTGAAATAGCTGATAAAACTTTCGGACCATTTAAAATTACAGATAAAAATGTTTACAATCCTGATATGGATTTTCTTTACAACGATAAAAACAAAAATGGCAAAAGAGATTACGGCGAGCAATCAGGATTTTCTGAAAGCGACCCGACTTATGGTGAACAGTTTTTTATTCCTGCAAATTTTGAAGCGAAGGAATTACAAGTTGGTGAAAAAATTATTGGCTTAAAAACCTCTAAAGTAATTTCTGTGAGACAAAAAGACGGAACAATAAGAAGAAGAGGAATTGATTTAATTAAAAATGAGAAAGATGATTTTAATCATGGTACAGGTGTAGCAGGGTTGCTTTTAGGAGGTATTGGCGGGCTGCACAAACTGCACGGCATCGCTCCTGATGCCGAGCTTGTGATGGCTGATATTGCGTACGATTACACTCCGCGCTTTGTAAAAAACTTTCCTGACTTAATGAAATTTGTAAAGGGCGAGGGCGCTAACGTCCTAATGTTTGAAGACGGCGAGTGGTCATGGGAGCCTATGGACGGAACAACTTCTGAAGAAATTATAGCCCGTCAATACTGTGAAGAGGGAATGCCTGTAGTAACTGCGACAGGAAATCTTGCTGCAGCAAAATCTATTTTCATTGATACATTAAAAGCTAATGGAAAATATTCTTATACAATTACAGCTCCGGATAAAGTAGTTGACAAAAAAAATGATGGGGTTTTTGCTTCATTACTTTGGAACGGAAATACAGAGAATTTAAAATCGCTTGATATAATCGCCCCGGATTTAAAGTCATACAGCATCCCAACAAGTGGCAGCGGATTCATTAAAAAAGATTATAGAATTTCATACGAATACAGTAGAAGTGAAAAAGGAAATATGCTACTCTCTCTCGGATTTTTCAGAAAGGATTCGGCAAGTGTAAACGGCGACTGGACTATAAACCTTGAAGCAAAAAGAAATTTTGTGGTAAGAGGAAATGTAAACGATGTCGGGCAATCGTGGGGAGGCTACACTCACTGGAAGTATAAATTTACCAATGAAGGCACACTTACTTTTCCTGCTACGGCAGATAGTACAATTAAAGTCGGCGCTTATGTTGTTAACTTCCCATGGGATAATAGTAAAGTTGGCGACATTGCTTCATATAGCGGAAGAGGACCATCTATCACAGGTGATTTAGGAATAGATATCTGCGCGCCGGGGCACTCAACTTTTTCCACAGGAGAAAATTATTCGTATCAGATTTTCAGCGGAACAAGCTCTGCCGCTCCGCATGTAACCGGATTAATTGCGCTGATGCTTCAATACGATAAAACGCTAACGAACTCACAAATAAAAAGTATAATAAGAAATACCGCTGTGCAGGAAGAAAAAATGGGACTGCTTCCTAATATCACCTGGGGCTGGGGGAAGCTTAGTATTCCCGGAGCATTGAGAAATTTAACAAATCAAAATAATTAAAAATTTAAAGTATAAGGAGAAATAAATTATGTCTATCGCTCCAATAAATTTTACAAAATGGATTGAAGATAACCGTCACCTCTTTAAACCACCGGTAGGAAACAAATGTATTTATGATGGGGATTTTATCGTGATGGTTGTAGGCGGACCCAACTCAAGAAAAGATTATCACTTTCAGGAAGGTCCTGAATTTTTCTATCAGGTGGAAGGGGATATTGAAGTCGGTATAGTAGAGGACGGCGTTCAAAAAATTGTTCCTATAAAAGAAGGAGAGGTTTATTACGTACCTTCAAGAGTGCCGCACTCACCAAGAAGACCTGCGGGAACAGTCGGCTTAGTTATCGAAAGAAAAAGAACCGCTGACGAACTTGACGGCTTCCAATGGTACTGCGAAAACTGTCATCAGAAATTATATGAAAAATTTTTCTCGCTTACTGATATTGTAAAACAGCTTCCTCCGTTACTTGAAGAATTTTATTCATCGGAAGAGCTGAGAACTTGTAAAAATTGTGGAACAATCATGACTCCTCCACCGAAAATTAAATGAAAATAGATTTACATACACATATTCTCCCCGAGAACTGGGCGAACCTGAAAGAAAAATACGGCTACGGCGGCTGGGTAAATCTTGAGCATCATAAACCATGCTGCGCAAAGATGATGGTCGATGGAAAGTTTTTCCGCGAGATTGAAAGCAATTGCTGGGACCCTGTTACGCGCATACACGAATGCGATTCGCATAAAGTAAATATACAGGTGTTATCTACTGTGCCCGTAATGTTTTCTTATTGGGCAAAGCCAAATGATGCATTAGATCTTTCTAAATATTTAAACGACCACATTGCAGGTATTGTAAAAAATTATCCTGATAGATTTATAGGATTGGGAACAGTTCCTATGCAGTCACCAAAGCTTGCCATTAAAGAAATGGAAAGATGCGTTAAAGAGCTTGGACTTGCGGGAATAGAAATCGGCTCACACATTGAAGCGAGCGAAGGCAGGAATGAATGGAATCTTGACGATGAAAATCTTTTTGAATTTTTTCAGGCGGCAGAAGAACTCGGCGCCGCAATTTTTGTTCACCCTTGGGATATGATGGGTAAGAAAGAAATGCCGAAGTACTGGCTTCCCTGGCTTGTTGGTATGCCGGCAGAAACATCACGTGCAATTTGCTCAATGATTTTCGGCGGAGTGTTTGAACGATTAAAAAAATTAAAGGTTTGCTTTGCTCACGGAGGAGGCTCGTTTCCTTTTACTATAGGACGAATTGAGCATGGCTTTAGTGTTCGTCCTGATTTATGCGCAGTCGATAACAATGTAAACCCAAAAGAATACATTGGTAAATTTTATCTGGATTCACTTGTACATGATAAAGATGCATTGAAGTACATTGTAAATTTGATGGGAGAAAATAAAATTTGCTTAGGCTCTGATTATCCTTTTCCACTGGGTGAGTTAACCCCCGGGAAACTTATAGAAGAAATGAATTTTGCTAATGAACTAAAAGAAAAACTGTTATGGAAAAATGCAGTGGAGTTTTTAGGGATTAAGTTGTAAAATTTTCTTTATTGCTTCCATATTAACGTTATGTCCTCCGTTAAAAATATGTTCTTTAAAATTAATATCGTTTTCTTTTAATAGCTTTGCACTGCTCTCAAAATTTTCTTTTCTTATGTTTTTATCTTCATCACCGTACACACAATGAATTTTCATTCTGTCTGATTTCTCCTTTAGTATATTTATATCAACATCTTTCGGAATATTCGATGAATGAATTATCAAAACATCTGGCTCCGAGTTACCACTCACTGCCCAGCGTGTAACCGTTGCTCCTCCCTGCGAAAATCCAAGCAGAATAATTTTCTCCGGTTTGGATTCCAAGCTATTCAAAACCTCCTTATAAACTTCGTCGAGATAATTTACATAATCCCGTATTTCATATTCTCTGTCTTCTTTAGTCATCCATGAAGCGCCAATGCTGCCATAAAACCCTTTTGTGTAAAATCTTGACAATCCTTCGGGTGATACAATCAAAGTACTTTCATCAGCTAACTCTTTAAACTCCTCAAGAAAATTATAAGCGGGCATACCGTAACCGTGTAGAACAAACATTAAAGACTTTGGCTTTGAGTTTTTACCCGAAAGAAAATATCTTGCGGTTT
The DNA here is from genome assembly GCA_038225955.1 of Ignavibacteria bacterium. Taxonomy (GTDB): domain Bacteria; phylum Bacteroidota; class Ignavibacteria; order Tepidaquicellales; family Tepidaquicellaceae; genus JAFDZO01. The sequence goes on from JBBRQV010000010.1 coordinate 9,726, forward strand.
TTTGTACTGAAATATTTTTTGAGATGATTTCCATGTAATTCAAAATTATAAATTACAGAAATTCTATGAAGTGTAAATCGAAATGATTTATACAAAACAAAAATTCTCTGCTTGTATGTATAATCTCGCACAATATACAAAACAAACAGAGAATGATTTAGGTTTAAAGCTGACCGGACAATTAGTTTATATTCCTCTCTTTTACAATCCTCGCACAAATTGTAACCCTATTAGAATACTAAAGCTCCGGTGCTCTCGCCTTTTGAATAAAATATAAGTAAAGAACTATGTGATAATAATTATGCCCAGTTATAAACTATGTAAAGCAGAATTATAAAAAGTTTTATCATCAGAGTATCCAGAATAGTTTTCTTCACTTTCACTTTTACCATGTCTATTAGCATTTCCATATCGTTTTAATTTATTGATTCAAAATTACAAATAGAAAAGTAATAATAAAAACTTAATTTCTCTAAAAGTTAGGAAGTGAAAAACAATAAAAATTCTAAAAAGCATTGTTTATGAGTGATTTTAGACGTTTACATGTAACAAAAATTAGATTTTGAATGATAAATTTAAGCCGTAATTTACATGAAATTTACCCTACAAATTGAAGACATCCTCGCATGATTTATATCTTCTTATTAAATCTTTATCAAAAAATGAAAAGGCATATTTCAAAAAATACGCAAAGCGTTACAGTGATGAAGATACCTTATCGCTAAAACTTTTTGAAGGAATTGAAGAGCAGGTTGAAAAAGAAATGGAGTATAACGAAGATTTACTCCGCAACAAGCTTAATAAAGTTCAAAACCTTAACCAGCTTTCCGTTGCAAAAAATTATTTATATGATTTAGTTCTGAAAAGTCTGCTTACAGTGCAAAGCGAAAAATCTCTTGATGATAAGCTTGATAAATATACTGCGCAGGCAGAGCTTCTAATGAATAAAACTTTGTTTGAGCAGAGTATGAAAATGCTGAAGAAAGCAAAGAAGATTGCGTACGAGTATGAGAATTACAATAAGATTTATAATATTCTTCAGATTGAAAAAAACCTTTTCTTTGAGAAAACCTATCCTAATATTGAAAAGCTTCAGAACGATATATTTACAGAAGAGCTTCACTGCTTAAATACGTTAAAGAAGAAATCTGAAATTCAAAATATTAGTTCGCAAATAACTTCGTTAATGATAAATAACGGTCTGCTCCAAAATGAAAAAGAACTGAAGAAAGCAAAAGCAATAATGGCTCATCCGTATCTGCAAAAGATGGATGAAAAGGAATCTTATACATTTAAAGTTTTTTTCTACCACATTCACACAACCTATAATTCCCTTATAACAAATTTCGAGAAAACTTTTACTTACATGAAGCAATTTCTTGAGATGGTTGAAAGCTATCCAAAGCAAATTGAAAGAAAAGCAATTAACCTGCTGAATGTATCCTATAATATGATGGTCGTCTGCACATACTGCAAAAAATATGATGAGTTTTTTTACTATCTGGAGAGGTTTCGGACCATTCCGGATAGATTTAAAATTATCAACACTGAATACGTAAAGTCCTATATGTTTCTTGCTTTTAAATTAGAGTTGATAGTCTTTTATGAAACAGGACAATTTGAGAATGGTGTCTCGCTGATAGAGTCCATAGAGAGAAAAATCGAAGCGCAGCGCTCAAAGGTCCGCAGCACAGAGATAATGCAATATTATTTTTTTACATCATGCTGTTACTTCGGGATTGGTGATTTTAAAAGTTCATTGAAGTGGATAAACAAACTTATTAACATGGGTGAGCCGGGACAAAGAAAAGATTTATACATGCATTCGAAATTATTTAATCTTGCCATACATTATGAATTAGAGAACAAGGGCCACCTTGAATACATTGTAAGAAGCACTTATAAATTTATTAAGGACAGAAATAAGCTAAGTGATTTCGATAAAGTTGTTTTTCAATTCTTTAATAGTGTGTGCGGCAGAATAAATAAGAAAGAAATAGACAACTGCTTCAAGGAATTTTATTTTAATCTGACAAAGCTTGGGAAGAAAAACATTGACCAATCTTCATTTAGATTTTTTGATTACACAAACTGGGCTAAAAGTAAATTCAGCGGTGAGTCTTTCAAAGATTTAAAAATACAATCAGTTTTAAAATCTTAACATTTTGAGCTGTCTTCATTTTATTGTGTTTAATAATGAGCAACGTTCTTCCCATAGAAATTACCGAGGTTAATGATTCTGAAATTGATACAATAAAAAGTATTGCCTTTCCTGCATGGGAAGCAACTTATTTAAAAATTGTTTCAAAGGAACAGTTTGATTTTATGTACAACGAAATGTACTCAGACGACTCTCTTAAAAAACAATTTTCAGAGGGGCATAAGTTTTTTATTTTATATGAAAATAAAATTCCTGCGGCATTTGTATCATTTGTTGCCGAAAGGAATGTAATTAAGATTCCAAAATTATACGTTCATCCTTCTCACCATAAAAAAGGATTTGGGAAAATTTTATTGGAAAAGGTTGAGGATATATGCAAAGGAAAATTTGAAACCATAGAATTAAATGTAAACCGTTTCAATCCTGCTCAGTTTTTTTATCAGAAACATGGGTTCAAAACAATGTGTGAAATTGACGTGCCTATTGGTAAGTATTTTATGAATGATTATATTGTTAGGAAAGAAATATAAACTATTTAATACAACATGCCCGTACAGACGGTAATAGTAATAATTGCGACTTTAATAACAATAAGTATAACAGTAGCCTTTATAAGAATCTTTACAAGAAACTCCAAAGAAACCAAAGCCATACAAAAGAAATCAGACGATTATGAACTGAATTTTCAGCGTGCTTATTTTGCAAAAGCAATGATTGTGAGTGTTATAAAAGCCGCAGCTGTTGGCAGAAGTGAAATGCACGTTAACCTGCGCCTTGAGGTAAGACCTGCCGAAGGAGAAGCATACTTAGCAACGACTGATTGGATGATGGATTCCTCTGAGCTAGGATTCGTTAAAGAAGGCGAAGAAATTCAGATAAAAGTAGATTCAGAAAATTCTTCTTTAGTCTACCCGACTTTTTCAAAGAGCAAATTTTGGTTGTGGGGTTAATCGTTAAAATTATTTTACAATAATTTTCTTTAAAGATTTGCCGGTGCTTTTTGAAGGCTTTCGTATATTTAATATTTCAGAAACTGTCGGCGCAATATCGCATTGCGAATTATATTCGTTTCTCTCTCCGTGCATTACTTTCCATCCGCACCATATCAGAGGTACGTTTCTATCGTATTTATAAACACTTCCATGCGTGGTTCCCCACGACATATTCCAAATCCAGTTTGAATCCAAGACCATAAGAACATCACCTGATTTTTCTTTTATAAATCCATTCTTTATAAGCTTTGCATTATCGGAAGTATATTTTCCGTTTTCTATTCCGTTTGCAGTGTAAGTTTCTTTCATTCCCTGATAGCCTGATAAATAATCGCATATATCGTTCTCAATATTTTCCAAAGGAATATTTTTTTTAGCTATAATTTTATGGTTAAGATAAATCTGCAGATTCTGAATCCACACAACCCAATCATCTTCACCGTATTTTTTGCCAAGATATATTTCTAAAGAATCCTGTAGTTTTTTTGTGTTAAGATTTCCTGCTTCAACTCCAAGGGTTTTTAAATAACCTGGCGCGGAAGAAACGGAATGGTCAGATGTTAAAAAAATCAAAGTGTTTTCCATTCCGATATTTTTATCAACGTAATCAAATATTTCAGAGAGGTCTTTATCCAATCTTAGGTATGTATCTTCAATCTCGATTGAGTTTGGTCCGAAATGATGTCCTATTTTATCCGTTGATGAAAAGCTTATACAGAAAAAATCCGTTGATTTGCCCCTACCGAGTTTTTCACTGTCTAATATAGTCAATGCAAGTTCTTTCAGAATAGAATTTCCAAACGGTGTATATGCAAGCAGCTCCGGATTCTTTCCTCTTAATGCAGATAAATCATAGGGAAATACCGGAGATTTTATTCCTTTGTAAAGAGATTCCCACGGAACACTATCTGCAGTGCTTTCAGTGTAAGTTTCTATAGGGTAGAGTGTATTCCATGTCTGGCTTAAGTAGTAATCGTTCAGATTTCTGGAGTTGAAACTCTTCATCCACTCGGGTAAATCGTTCATATAGTAAGAACTTGTTATAAACTTCCCCGAATTTTCATTGAACCAAAATGATTTTCCTGAATGTCCTCCCGGAAAAATGGCGCCTCGGTCTTTTATTGAAATGCTGATTACTTTGGAGTTCTTATCGGAGTTAATTAATTCATCAGTAACTGTAGTCGATAAAATATTTTTAGGTGAAAATTTTTCCTTCGGTGTTTCAACACCAACAGCTGTTACAGATTTATCGTCAGAGCAGTAAATTATTTTATTGTTCAATGCATCGTACCATTCGTTGGCAATAATGCCGTTAATACTTGGTAATGTACCTGTGTAAATGCATGTATGCCCTGCAGCAGTTACCGTGGGGACATATTCGTAGTATGAATTTTTAAAATAAAATCCTGAGCTCAGCAACCTTTTAAATCCTGTTTCTGAAAATTTATTTATAAATCTGGAAAGATATTCAGGTGACATCTGGTCTATCACAATACCAATTACCAGCTTGGGCTTTTCAGGTTTGGTTTGAGAATATAAATCAACACTCAGAGCCTGAATCGTAAATATAAGTAATACGAAAAATTTTATATGCTTAATCTGCAAAATGAAAATATATTATAAAGAAAATAATTAACGAACATAAATTTATAAATCACACATCAAATAATTATAAATAAATTTTGGAAGATTAATGCCAGATGTGATTGCAAATGAAGAAAAAAATCACCCTCTCATATTTCAGAGAGGGTGAGAAGAAAATGATTAATTAAAACCCAAGTGTTAAATTAGCTCTGAAAGTTCTTTTTTCACCGGGTATAACGCCAAATCTATCTGCTGAGGCAAGATAATCTTTATCAAGTAAGTTAGCTGATTGAAGAGTTATTGTACCTTTTACTTTTTTATTTAAGTTGAAATTATAACCTGCATACGCTCCAAGAATTGCTCTTGTAGGCAATTGATTGTCAAACGTTGTCTGATAAATTTCTTTTGAGCCGTTTGCTCCTATGAGAACAGAAGAAACTGCGCTGTAAGTTTCACCATCTTGTACATAATCTCTTGCAGCCAAGTTCATATCAACACCTGTGAAGAAAGATTTATACGTATAGTTCAATCCGGCATTTAACATAAGCTGCGGACCTGTTGCAAGGTGTGTTCCGAGTAAATCATTGTAATAAACATTTATCTTATCCCCATTTGCATTTCTTGCATTGTTATTAAATATTCTTAATGAACCGTCCGGATTTGAAATAACGCTGGCAAGAATATCTTTCCATTTATTATCCATAAAGGTAAACGAACCTGTTAAGCCTAAGCCCGGGACTTTAATATACTTCCCAATTCCTGCAGAAAATTCTACTTCTACTCCTTTATGCTCTGATGTTCCTACTAATTCTGTTTTAAAACCGTTTCTATCATAGCCGGGCTGTCCTGCCTGAGTAATATCTTGAATGCTGGCTGCTTTATTATCCCATAACATATAGTATGCATTTACTTTGAACATAAAGTCATCATTTCCAAATCCAAAACCTGCTTCAAACTGATTTGATTTTTCGTCCTGAGCATTTTCATTAATTCTTCCTTGATTATAATAAACACCTAAGTCAACAAATCTTTCTACGTGAGCAAAGTTAGCAAAAAGATTTATGTTTTCTGTTGCGTTATAGTTAAAGCCAATCTTAGGCTGAAAGAAGCCGCGTGAGCGCGAATTATTCACAAGTGCAAATTGATAGAATCTCCCTGAGACGGTATCTTTCATATAAAAATTACCTGCTCCGTCAGGACCTTCTTGAGTTACAGTAGTGTTTGAAGGTAATCTCTTTCCAATAGCATTTTCTGACGGCATATTTTCAGTCAATGTATATTTGTACCATACATATTGAAGAGATGTCATAATGTTTAACTTATTAAACATAAAATTTCCCTGTCCAAAAAGAGTCAACTGCGGAACTTCACCTCTGTAGTTTCTATATTGAGTTCTGTATGTCGGGTCGTTTGTAGCTAAGTCATAAGAAAAAGGACTGCCTAAATCTCCTGCGGGCCCTTGTAAATCTCCTTGAAATACTGCACGTTGAAATGTTGCTGTTTTTACTACACCTGCTACCGTACTTGTATCAGCAGAATATGTAAGATTTATTGTTTTTTTTCCGAACAGATTTGTAAACTGTCCCGGATGGTCTGCTCTCCAGTTTCTCAATTCTGCGCCGGCAGTGTATTTGAATTTCTTGCTTACATCCTGTGAAAAACTTGTAAGCAAACCGTACTGACTGTGCAATGAATAACTGATTCTTTGGTTTGCGCCGCTTACTAAGAAATATTGTCTTGCCGTATTTGAGTCGGCAATGTAACCTTCACTGTTCAATCTGCTTATGAGTAGTGTATCTATTGTTGTACCATTGTAACCTAAATCAGGTCTTTTAATCTGAAATACTCCTGTGGTTGTTAACGATGGGCCAATATTAATGATGCTTCCTCCGTTTAACGATGAACCTGCGCCTCTTCCTAAAGATAAGAAAGCAGTTGTTCTTAAAACGCTTTTATTATTTATATCGTTATTGTAATGAAGCTCAAGCTGAGGCTTATGGAAAAAATTTGTAGCAATATTTACAAATTTATCATCAGCTAAAGTTCTTGAGTAATCACCTGTCAATCCATAATTTGCTTTTCCTGTTGTAGCGTTTTGCGGAAGCTGGCTTACAACATCTACAGGAAGAAAGAAAGATGGATTTGATTTATAACCGTACTTTGCAAAGTAAACTGCATCACCGCTGTTTGAAAATCCGTGTTCTTGTGGACCGCCATGGAGAACAAGATTTAAACTTTGCTTATCTGTCATAAAATAGTTCATCGATGTGTAGTAGTTATATCCTTCGTATCTTCCGCTTATTCTTGAACCCTCTCCGATTTTTCTATCGATGTTTAATGCTGCTGCAAATTTCCCACCGAGAAGTCCTGTACCTACATTAATACCATACATTGTATTAAGAGGGCTGCCTACTGAAAGATTTGCTCCATAGAAAGGAGTTAAGCTTGGGCTTTGTGTTAAAATATTAAACGAACCCCCAAATGAACCTGCGCCATATAGTGATGAACCTGCGCCTCTTTGAATTTGTATCGAACTTGCATTTGCAGAGACACCGCCCCAGTTAGACCAGAACACTGAGTTTGATTCGGGGTCATTTGTAGGAATACCGTTAATCAAAACCTGTACATAATTTTGTGAGAAACCTCTTACAAGCATTTTTGTTTCGCCATTACCAACACCATCTGTTGAGTAAGCATATAAACCGGGAACACCTTTAGTAAGCAAAGGAGCATCCTGTCCGCTTATTCTTGATTCTATTTGTTTTCTGGTCACATCAGAGAATGCTACAGGCGTTTCCCTGTCTTTAGCTCTGTTGATTTCAACAACAATTTCCTCAGTATTAACTGAGCCTGTTTTCAAATTGAAGTTAACTGTTGTATTTTCTGTCACAGAAACTTCTTCTTTGCCTGTTATAAAACCAACATATGTTGCAGTGACAGTATATGTACCTGCCATTAGCGAGCCGATGCTATATTTTCCATAGCTGTCTGTCGTTGTTTTTTTTGTGCCTGCGGCAACTACTGCTCCACTGACGGCTTCGCCTGTTTCAGAATTTGTAACAGTTCCTGATACAGTAAAGACAACAAAGTTTTGTTGGGCAAAAGAATAATTTAATCCTCCTGCAAAAAACAAAACTACCAGAACGAATTTGTAAAAATTTCGCATTAAGTTTTCTCCTTTAAAGATTTTGGGTATAATTATTTTATTAGTTTGAATTTAAAATATTACTCAATATTAAAAACGAACTTAAACTTAATATTAAGGCTAAGTAAATTTTTACTGCTTATACTTTATGTGGGAATTTTCGTAAATATATGTATAATGAATGGAGAAAAAAAGAGTATAGAAAGGAAAGGGACTGCAAAAAAAAGCAGACCTTGGTCTGCTTTTTTTTTCACTTAGTCTTCTAAAGGCTTGAAATTCATTGAGATTGAATTAACACAATGCCTCGTATTTTTTGCAGTGAATCGTTCACCTGTAAACACATGTCCGAGATGAGCTCCGCAGTTTGCGCATAGAATTTCTGTTCTGCTGCCATCGGCATCAGTTTCTCTTCGCACTGCTCCGGGAATTTCATCGTCGAAGCTCGGCCAGCCACAAAAAGAATTGAATTTTGATTCTGAATTATATAAAGGCGCGTCACATCTTTTGCAAGTATAAACGCCCTTTGCTTTATTATCTGTATATTTTCCAACGAAAGGCATTTCTGTGCCTTTATGAAGAATTACCCGTTCTTCTTCGGGGGTCAATTTATTATATTCCATACTATAAATAACGTTTTATTAAGATAAAAAATTCAAAAGCTATAAGTATTAACCACAGAAAACACGGAGAAATATTAAATAAATAATAGTTTACAGACGTAATTTTCTCTGTGTACTTCGTGATGAACATCTGTGCCCTCTGTATGGTTAGATTTATTTTTTAATAAGGAAAAAATATGCTCTTTAGAGTTTCTCGTATTATCGGTAAATTTGCTAAAAATTTATAAAAAATGATACCACAATTTAAAAATCTCAGCGAGAGAGAAAAAACAACTTTGCTAGACGCTCCTGCTTTAATAGCCGTTTTAATCGCAGGCGCTGATAATGATATAGACCAGAAAGAAATTGATTACTCGGAAAAGATAGCGCATTACAGAGCGATTAATGAAGAGTCAAATCTACATTTATACTATGGTGAAGTTGATAAGTTTATACACGATTCAATCGCGCAGCACATAAACACCTTACCAAAAGATTTAAGCGAAAGACAGCAAATCATAAAAGAAGAACTTAATAAAGTAAACGAAATTTTCTCAAAGCTTGATAAAAACTTTGCAGTAGAATTATACAAAAGTTTTCTTACCTTTGCCAAATCAGTTGCGAAATCTTCAGGCGGTTTGTGGGGATATGCTTCTATAACAGCGGAAGAAGAAAAGTTACTCGGTTTGAGTATGCTAAATAATCCTGCTTAATAATTTAATAGAATTTAAAACGGGTTTACTTTATAAAAAAGTAAACCCGTTTTCTTATACTTCAGAAACGTAATTCATAATTTTTAATTCGTAATTGATTTCTATCCTGCCCAGGGTAAATCGGTTACATTCTCTTTGAAATCTTTTAGTCTTACCCATCCTTGTTTACCACTTGCTGTTTTTATCAGGTACCAGTCGCAATCATAATCATTATCAATGCATACCGGGGAAATATCACACTTCAATAAAGTAATTTTACTTCCGGATTTTAATGTTTCAATTACATCAGATTTATCGTCACGCAATTTCAGAATTTTAAATGAATTCGAAACTGTTCCCTCTACGTTTACATCGTAAGTATCTTTTTTAACCTGAACAAGTTTATTGGTTTCTTTATCTACAATATACTCACCGTGCAAAGTCCAAAAGCCCATGAAGTCATTCATTAATACTTTGCCGTTACCGGGGACTTCAATACTTCCCCATGCTTTTATTTTCCCTAAAGAAGTAACTTCTTTGTTTATATATCTGTAGAAAAAATATTCACCGACATCACTCGGGCCGTAGCATGAAATCAATACCGCCGGAAGCATATCATCCGGTTCTATACTTACTATTTTTACATCAAAAATTTCTCCCTCTTCACATTTATCTTTATAGATAGCGCCATTTATATTTACAGTAAAATTCCCTGCAAGATATGTGTACATTCCGTCATTGGTTTCAAATGAAACTTTCACAACATCTAAAATATTATCGCGGTTCAAATCACCGCTAAGAGTAGTATCCTTTGTGCCTGCAAAAAGATTATACGAAACAAATAACAAACAAATTGCAAATATTTTTCTCACAGGTTTTTTTGGAAATATTTTATTTTAATAAAGTAAGTTTTCTTGTTTCTGAATAATTCTTAGTTTCAATTTTATATAAATACGTTCCGCTTGCAAGATTAAATTGATTTGCATCAAACTTTACGTTGTAAGTTCCTTTATCATAGCTTCCGTTTACTAAATCAGCAACTATCTTCCCCTGAAAATCATAAACTTTTATCATTACTGATGAATTTTCAGGAATGGAAAACTTAATATTCGTTTCAGGATTAAATGGATTTGGATAATTCTGCGACAGTGAATATTTATCTGCTACGCTTGAAATTATTCCCGGAGTTATATTGGTTGAAGTACCAAGTTTAAGCACATATAATCCCGTGGCAATATCTGCTGCAATAATTTTTCTTGAAGCAAAGTAAGGATAAATATTCCAGCATCCCTGATAAGCGGTTCCCTGGCCGACAAAGGTATCATAATGCCCGACTTCAACAGGCAAATTTTTGTTTGCAATATTCATCACAATTGCACCGGCTCTGTAATGAGCCATATATAAAGAATCTCCTCTTACATATACATTGTGCACCATTGATGCGCCATCATAGGGAGCAATATCGTACACCTGTACTGGATTCATTATATCCTGAATGTTCCAAACCTTACAATGGTTGGAGCCGCCCTCGTCAGTGGTAAATAAATATTTTCTGTCTTCCGTTACCCATGCATTATGTGTAACAGCATTCGGATATGTAAATTCTTTTATAAGCTTTATAGAGTCTTTATTTGTAGCGTTTAGAATTGCGCAGTAACCGTCATTTATACATGCTGCAAAAATTGTATCGCCTTTCACCTGGCAATCGTGAACATAACGTGTTCCCCACTGCCCTCTTTTCACAGGATTAACGGGGTCGGTTAAATCAAGAATAAAAACTCCTCCGTTATTATAGTTACCGCCATTACAATATAAATATTTTCCTTCGATAGAAATTGAGTGCGACCGTGTGTAAGTGCCGAATGTATAACTTTTCACAAAGTGAGCAGAGTCAGGCAGATATTGCAAATCAACTATCTGCACACCTTGCCCACCCTCAGAAACTATGTATGCATAATGCGAATAAGTTTTGAACTCACGATAATTGTATTGTGAGCCAAGTCCTGCAATCATTCCGCAGTTTCTTATAGTAGTAGGAGCATCGGTAATATCGTAGAAAGTTGTTCCGGCATAATGCCCTAGGATAGCATACTCTCTGCCGTTTGGCGCTGTGTATCCCCACGTGGATGAATAGTGAAAACCTGCTGGAATACCACCCGCAGTATATTCGTTTTTATTGCCCAGCAAGGTCATATTATTGATTGTCTGGCTGAACGAAAAATTAGCAAATAAAAGAAGAATTATTAGTAATAACTTTTTCATTTTAGTTTTTATTTAAGCTATTAATATCCGTAAGTTCTTTTTAATTATCAATCTCAATTATTATATTATATTTATAAATGGAGCAAAAATCAAAGTTTCTTACGGCATTCTGGAAAAACCTTGTAATGGCAAATTATGAGATAAACCCCGATTTGCTGAAGGAATTTGTTCCGCACAAAACAGAATTAGATTTATTCAACTCAAAGTGTTTTGTAAGTCTTGTAGGCTTTATGTTTCTTGATACAAAAATACTAGGCTTACCGATTCCTTTCCATACAAATTTTGAAGAAGTGAATTTAAGATTTTATGTGAAATATAAATCAGGCAACGAAATAAAAAGAGGAGTAACCTTTATTAAAGAAATTGTTCCGAAGTTTTTTATAAAAGCAGTTGCTAATAATTTATACTCTGAAAAATACGACTCTATGCCTATGAAGCACGAACTAAGCAACAGCCAAGATAAAATTAATGTTGAATACTCTTGGAATTTCGAAAATAATTGGAATTATATAAAAGCAGAAGCGGAAAAAAATTCTTTCTCAGCAAAGGAAAACTCTGAGGAAGAATTTATAACCGAGCATTACTGGGGATATACTAAAGTAAATGAAAACGAAACATCGGAATATCAGGTGGAGCATCCTAAATGGAAACTGCACAATGTTTTGAACTATGATATTAACTGTGAGTTCGGTAAACTCTATAGTGAAAAGTTTTCTTTTCTAAAAAATGCAAAACCATCTTCCATTTTTCTAGCCGAGGGTTCGGAAATTGTTGTACGAAAAGGAAGTACTTTAAAAAATTAATTTTAAATTAGAATATGTCAACGCCTGCCATTAAAAAAATATTAGTTATCGTTTCGTTTCTATTTTACGTAGTTGCCTGCTGCATCACTGCATATAAAACGCCCACTGAAGTTGGGGCAGATGGAGTTAGCCAAAGTGGCGGCATGCTCGGAATTACATGTCTTGCATTCGGATGGCTTTCCTTCACTACGGGATTCACTGCTTTTGTTGCATGGCTGGCAAACTTCCCTTATTTCATAAATGTTGTAATCGTTTTAATAAGTAAAAAAATGTCGTTACGAATCGTAAGTGTCTTACTTGCAGTGATAAGTTTATTTTTATCGTTCGGAGCTTTCGGTGTTTCTCAAATAATGAAAGATGAAGCCGGTAATATGGAAACTGTTACTCTCGGTCCGGGATTATTTGTTTGGGTGATAAGCTTCGTTATTATGATTGTTGCCGCTATTCTCCCTGCCGAAGTAAAGAAAGTTGAAGTTGAATACATCAACAATCCTAACCCAATGAAATAAATTTTATAAAAAAAGGCCTGCGGTTTTTTATTCCCGCAGACCTTTATCCTCTATGAATTACCTATGATATACTTGATTGATTGAATTATTTATTTTATTACCATCATTTTCTTTGTCAATGTAAATGCTTCTGTTTCAATTCTGTAGAAGTACACACTGCTTGCCAATGAAGATGCATTAAATTCAACAGTAAAGTATCCTGCATCTTTCTTTTCATTTACAATTGTAGAAACTAATCTTCCTACCATATCATACACATTTATCTTCACAAATGATTCTTTCGGAATATCAAAGTTAATCTTTGTTGTTGGGTTGAACGGATTAGGATAATTTTGCGATAGATCCCACTTTGCCGGTACCCCAACTTCAACTGAGTTTAGTAAATCATAATATTGATAATTGCCATTGAAATCTATTTGCTTCAGTCTGTAATTATATTTTCCTGTTGCAACATTTCTTTGCTCGAATTTATATAAATTCTCAACATTAGATGTTCCCTTACCCTGAACATTTCCTACTTTACTCCATGAAGTTGTGGTTGCTTTCTTTGATTCAATATCGAATCCTGAATTGTTTAATTCAGATACTGTCTTCCAGTTAAGAGTAACTATATTTTTATTTGCTGCTGAAGTAAAAGCAGCCAACTCTACAGGAAGCAATCCGTCATCACTCATTACGAACGAAGAAAATCCGGGAGTAGAAAAAGCAATATCAACTACCTCACCGTTAATTGTAATTGTAGGAACAAATGTTTGTACGTATGTATTTCCTGCTCCAAGTCTGTGAACTTTGCATCCGCTGTAATTATTTCCTGAGTTTCCGAATGTCGGATGTATAGAAGAGAAGAAATCCATTTCTGCTTTTGTTGCAAAGATATGAACAGTAACGTTATCACTTGGCTGAGTTGTTGGGGTAATAGTAACTATTCTTTCCATTACTGTGAAGCCGTTTACTATTGTTGTATCTCCGTTTGCTCCGCTTACTGTAACGGTTGTGTTCCCAAGGTTTGAAGCGCTTGTTGTAAGACTTGCAAAGAGACCACCTGAGTTGCTGAAATTTACAGATGAGCTTGTGCCAACATTGTTTGAAGAAGAACCATCAATGTTAGAAGGTGGAACCGGGATTCCGTAAGCTTGTAAAAATGAAAAATTTGAAACTCCCTGTTCCCAGTTTGTGTACAATGTACCATTAATCGGTGATAGAAAAATATTTCCACCTGTGCCAATAGAAATAACATTTGGGTAAGCAGGATCGAACGAAGTCAACGAGCCGTCTGATATATTTAATGCCGCAATATTTCTTCTTGCTGTAGTACCAAGATTGTTAAAATTACCTGCAATATATAATGTAGTAGAAGTGCCATAAATGCTTCTTACTATCTGGTCAGGATGAGAACTTGCAGTATTATTAAAAGTAGCAACAAGAACAGGTACAGGACCCGAAATATCAACCTTAGCGACTCTGCCGATATTGGAATTACCCATGAAAGAAGTAAAACTTCCGGCGAAATAAATATACTTAGAGCCATCATACCAGGTTGAAGTTACAAAAGCATTGGGTTGGAAATCAAATGCTGCATCTGTTGTTCCAGTTGCAAGACTAACTACATTCAAATATTGTCCTCCTGTATTAGAACCGCAATATAAAGACCTGCCATCAGGAGAAAGTTTAAATAATCTGCATGACCCTCCTGAAACATAATAAGCCGGCGTATTGAAGTCGGTTATTGAACCGTCGGAAGCTAAAACAGCGGCCATATTTCTTCGCGCGATACTATTATTGTCTGCGTCGGTATAGAAATCAAACGACCCTACAAAATACAATGTATCCCCAGTGAGATTCAGAGTCATTGAAGTCGCTGAATTTACACCTACCAGGTTGTTAAAATTCGGAGGATTGAAGCCTGTTATTAATGAACCATCACTATTTAAGCTGGCAAGATATTTTTTTGCTGTTCCATGTACTGAATTAAATCCGCCGTCTATGAAAAATTTACCAGTGTTTGGGTCGCGGCAAATCCCTGATATTTCCGCATCTGAATCTGTTCCCCAATCAAAAACATTACCCGTAACAGGACTAAAAGCAAACATATGTTTTCTGTAATAAACTGTGCCTGACTTACTATATACCCTGGTAAACCCCCCGACAGCAAATATAGTATCTCCCGTTGGAGATGTTAACATTTGTCTTACGTTACCATTAGTCATGGGAGCATTTATACATGTTGCCGCTGAAGAAGTAGTAAACGTGGTGGAAATTCCTGTAGGAGAGTAAGCATAATTTCCACCTATAATTGCCTGAGAAAAGATAGTGATTGTATATGTTGTACCACAAACTAATGGAGTAAATGAGTTTGATGTAGCTCCCGGAACATTTAGTACCTCTACGTTTGAAGTATCATTATATGCAAGCGCAGGACTTGAGCCAACTTTGATTAATGCCACATAATCAGCAGCGCTGCTGCCTGACCAACTGATATCGGCAGAATTAGAAGTAATATTCGTGGCAGAAATATTCGTAGGCGCACGGAGATAATCGTCTCCGCCTTTATACTCTACCACAGAGTTTCTGCTGCCGTCTGCAATCATTAAATTTCCCATACTTGTCCAGCTCATCCCATAACAATGTCTTATTGTACTTGCATTCTGACCATCCTGGTACTCATTTGAAAATTGTGTCTGCGAATCAGATGTCAAATCAGGAAATGCTAATACATTATCCGCAGATGCATTGCTGCTTGTAGGGAATGTATTCCAAATTAAAATTCTATATCCGCTTGTTGCAATTGCAAGCTTATCGCTGTACCTGCTTACCGAAAGACATTTTGGTGCGAAAAAACTTGTTGCTGTACTTGAACTATGTTGAACATTAGTCGTAAAATTTGTTTGACCTAAAACAAGATTGGCTGATACACCGTTTGTTGAAGGAATTGAATTGTAAATTAATGCGCGGTTTTCATTCAATGAAAGAATAACTAATTTTCCCGTT
Source organism: Ignavibacteria bacterium (assembly GCA_038225955.1). Classification (GTDB taxonomy): domain Bacteria; phylum Bacteroidota; class Ignavibacteria; order Tepidaquicellales; family Tepidaquicellaceae; genus JAFDZO01. The sequence continues at coordinate 25,461 of JBBRQV010000010.1, forward strand.
GAAGTTACTGCAACATCTACAGGATAATATAAAGTTGCCGCTGTTGAATTGTTTCCATTCTGTGTCGGATGATTAGCTGTAGTAAAATTTGCCTGTCCGATTACATGGTCTGCAGGCTTTCCATTATAAACTGTGTTACCTGAGACATCATCCCAGATTAATACTCTGTTGTTTGCCCCATCACAAACAATTAATTGAATTGCATAACCAAGGTCGCGTGTCGTTATTCCATTTGCATAAACTCCATCTGTCAAAGATAGCGTACTTGCGTTTCTTCCGCCGTTATTTGCTGCTGTGTGTCCCGCACCAAATGCTGATTGTCCCAGTACATAATCTGCCGATACCTGATTCGACGTTGGAATTGTATTCCAAACTAATATTCTATTATTACCTTGGTCAACTACATATAGTTTTGTTCCATCTGACCACACTCCGCTTGGATTGTACATTTGATTTGCAGCTGAGCCAGAAGAAACGGATGTAAAATTTGCCTGCCCTAAAACAAGGTCAGCATCCTGATTATTAGAAGTAGGTGTTGTGTTATATATCAGTACTCTGTTATTATAAGTATCTGCCACAAAGAATTTTCCTTCACCGCCTGTTGCGCTTGCCAAACTAAAAACATCATAAGGATAAGCAAATGAGTGCGCAGAAAATCCACCGTCATTGGAATTACAATCTCCCTCGGGAATTCTCTGCCCTATTATTAATGAATAAGGCTGTTCGTTTGTAAAGGTTGTAGTTGTTATCGACAGCGTTGTTGCGGAAGCTGTAGCCCCTGTTGTACTGTAAGTTCCGGAAGCTCTTGAAAATAATGCGAAAGATATTTGCTGACCTGATTGCAGTCCTGTAACAGTGTAGCTGTTTTCAGAGCCACCGGAAACTAAGTGATAGCCAACAGCATTTGGTGATGAAGGCGGAGTTGAACCCCACAACCAGCATAAGGAATATGAATCTGTTCCGCCGCCCGGAGGAGTCCAGGTGAAAGAAACCGTACTTGTTGTTACTGTTCCAACTGTAAAATCTGTTGGTACCGGCGGCTGTGCTTGTGCATTTCCGGGAGAGAAAGCCAAAGCTACAAATAAAAATCCGGTTATAAAAATTGAGGTAATAATTTTTTTTATCATAATATTATAGGTTTATAGAATTTTTTTTAATTTTACATTGCACATCCTCTCTGCTCTCTTCTTTTTTCAAAGAAGAGAGCGCTATCATTGAGAGGGGTATTCCGTTTATCCCACTTTTATTTTACAAGAACCATTCTTTTTGTTGATACAAAGTCAGCAGCTTCAATTCTGTAGAAGTATATTCCGCTGGCAATTCCGTTCGTCATGCTTGAGTTAAACTCAACTGTATAATATCCTGCCGTCTGCTGTGTATTTGTTAGTGTTGAAATCAGTCTTCCTGTAAGGTCATATATATTAATTTTTACAAATGCATCTTTAGGAAGCTGGTAATTTATTTTTGTAGAAGGATTAAACGGATTCGGATAATTCTGCGACAAGTCGAAGTTTTTTGGAATTCCTATTTCTACAAAATTGCTTAGCTCGTAATATTTATAGTTGCCGTTAAAGTCTATTTGCTTTAATCTATAGTTATAAGTTCCGCTCTGAAGATTTCTATCTGCATAAGTATAGTTTTGTTGAGTGTTTGTTGTGCCTTTTCCTTCAATGAATGAAACGGTTTGCCACTCGTTGTCTTTGATATTTCTTTTTCTTTCAACTTCAAATCCTTTATTGTTTTCTTCTGAAACTGTTGACCATTTTAAGTCAACATTGTTTTTATTTATTACCGATGCAAATGATGCGAGCTCTACGGGAAGAATCGGATTATCACTAATGTAGAACTTAGAAAATCCCGGAGTGCTGAAAGTTATTATTACTGTCTCGCCGTCAATTACAATTGAAGGTGTAAATGTCTCAATGTAAGTTCCTGCGTTATTCATTCTGTGAACTTTGCAGCCGTTGTAATTATTTCCTGCGTTACCGAATGCAGGTCTTAACGCTGCAAAAGCGTCCATTTCAGTTTTAGGAACATAGAACTGAACTGCAACATTTGAACCCGGCTGTGTTGTCGGATTTACCTGTAAATATCTTTCGAGAACTATTATTCCGTTTATCTTTGATGTATCGCCGCCTGCTCCTGCAACTATTACACTGGTGCTTCCCATGTTTGATGAGCCGCCTGTGGTAAGTTTTGCTAGAATTCCTGCGCCGTTAGAGAAGACAGTAGTTGAGTTTGAAGTAATGGTGGATGTTGCTGTTCCGTCAATGTTAGTTGCAGGGGGTGTAAATGTTACAGCAGAGAATCTGTTGAAACTATTCTGACCGCCGCCGACCATATATAATTTAGATGATGCATACGTTCCTATTATACTGCTTGTGATAGAGTGTGTTGTTTGTCCGCCGCCAGGATAGTTTGGATTCCATGATTGAGCTGCGCCGTCTGTTGTGCTTACTGCACCATATTTCACCCTTGGAGTTGAACCAAGATTATTAAATTCACCTGTGAGATATAAAGCATTTGAAGTTGCGAACAATCTTCTTACTGTACCATCAGGTCTGTTAGTTGCTCCGTTGTTAAATGTTGTTACAAGAACAGGTGTTGCGCCTGATACATCAATTTTTGCAATCCTCTGAATATTTGTATTTCCCATTACCTGAGTAAATATTCCGCCCAGATATAAATAATTTCCCTGAATTTGTCCGCATGCAACAAGACCGCCATCAATCTGGAAATCAAACTCACCGACATCCGAACCCGTTGCAACGTTTACTGATTTAAAATTTAATCCGGCTGAATTAGAACCAAGATAAATTGAGTGTCCGTCTTTTGAGAGCAATATGAATCTGCACGTAGCTGCCGATAAATAAAAATCTGCAGGTGTGAAATTTGTTAACGAACCATCGGTAGTTTTTACTGATGCAAGATTTTTTCTTGCGCTTCCGTTTATATCTGTGAAGGCTCCTTCAAAGAATAATGTATCACCTGTAAGGTTAAGGCACATACATGTTCCACCCTGGTCGCCTATGCTGTTGTTGATATTTGTTGTTGTGAATCCTGAAACAACTGAACCGTCTGTATTAATTTTTGCAAGACGTGATTTTGAAACACCGTTAATATCTGTAAAGTCACCGCCGATGTATAATGAGTTTCCGTTTTTATCTAATATAATTCCTTTTGCAGTTCCGTTAGCGTTAAGGTTACAAGTCCAGTTCAGCATTGTGCCTGTTTTTGTATTTATCGCTGCAAGTCCTTCGCGTGTGTATGTTGATGCTCCGTCTTTTGTTGTGAATGATGAGAATGTACCTCCAAGGAAAGTAGTATCTCCTGTGATAGATGGTACAACTGAGTAAATATTTCCGCCACTGTTTACTATCGGATAGTTTTCATTGTTAGAAGGAGTGCCTGAAGTAAATGTTCCTGTCGCATTTCCTGTTGTGTATTCGTAAACCGCATAAGCTATAGTTCTCTCTGCATAAACTCTGAAGCTGTAAGTAGTTGCGCTGTACACCGGACTGAAATCATAAGATGTACCCGTTACTCCATGAATAACATCTGCCGTCGGATCATTAATATCTGTCGGAGGAGTTGAACCTAATTTGTAAGCTATTGCAAATTGATTAAAGCCTGTTCCGTTAATCGATAATGGAATTTTATAGTTTGGTGATGTTCCCGCTGTTAAAGTTTGCGGTCCTCTTGCTGCTGTATCACCGCCGTCAAATCTCAAAACTGCATGACGGAATACATCTGCTTCATAAAGTTTCCCCGATGGAGACCATGCGAAATTATATGGATACATTTTTGTTGCATTGCCTCCATTCTCATTCGAAAATGTTGAAGGTGTCGTTGCTGTTAAAGTTGGTCTTCCAAGTACTCTGTTTGCAGGTACGTTGTTTGAAGTTGGAATAGCATCCCAAATCATAATTCTTGAACCGTAATCACCGCTGACTGCAAGTCTGTTTGAATTTGCTGAAACAGATAATCCAAGTGGATGATATGTTTCCATGGCATCAGGTGTATAGTTAGGCTGATTATTTGCAAAGTCTGTTTGTCCTAAAACTAAATCTGCTGAAGCTCCATTTGTTGTTGGTATTGTATTATAAATTAGTACTCTGTTCTCTTGTGTTGATGAGATTATTAATTTTCCGTCCTTAGTAACTGCAACACCTGTCGGCTGATATAATGAAGCTGATGATGAAGCATTAAAACCTGCGTTTGTTCTTGTAGTAAAACTTGATTGACCTATAACAACATCTGCCGGCTGATTATTGTATATGTATGTTACATCGTTCCATATTAAAACTCTGTTATTGAATCCATCGCATACAATTAATTTTGTACCGTCTGTTGCCATTCCGTTCGGATTTTCAGAGCCGTCTGTTAAGTATAAGCTGTGATCGTCGCATGTGCTGAATCCCATTCCGTGATTAACACTTCCTGAAGAAGAATTGCTTTGCCCTAAAATATAATTTGCTGATTGACCGCTGCCTAATGAGCCAAGTCCCTGCCATACCATTATTCTGTGGTTCTGCGCATCAGCTACAAAAATTCTATCTGCGATTACTACACAGTTAGATGGAGCATTCATTTTGCTTGCGGCAGTACCTGCTGAGTTCGTTGTGAAGTTTGGCTGACCTAAACAATAATCAGCAACAGTATTATTTGCTGTCGGGGCTGAGTTGTAAACTAAAACTCTGTTGTTTCCTTTATCGCAAACATAAACTCTGTTATCTGCATCCATACCTGAGATGTAAACACCTGCAGGATTTTGTAATGATGAACCTGATAGTCCGCCGTAGTTTGCGCTTCCGTATACTTCAGTTGTTGGCTGACCTAAAATTAAAGAAGCGTTTTGTTCATTGGTAAAATTATACTGACTTGTAACTGCTGTCGTTGGTGTACTTCCCGATGGAGGAGTTGCTGAAAAGAATGTTCCTGCTGTTGAAAATACTGCGATTGAATATTGTGTACCTGCTTCAAGCCCTGTTAATGAATAAGTGCTTGCTGCTGCGTTTGAAATTGTTGCGTATCCACCATCTGTTTCATTTGCAGGAGCAGTGTTGCCTTGTTTAAATACAACTCTATAGCCGTCTGTTGAACCGCCTGATACAGTCCAGTTAACATTCATTGAACTTTTTGTTACACCTGTTAAAGAAAAATTTGTAGGTGCTGGTGGAGGAGATGTTTTGAAAAATCTTATGTTAGGTTGATTATCATATTGAACTCCGTTTATATTCGGATTATTTGTATTAGACCAATACATACTCGGGCTTCCTGCTCCGATTCTCATTAAGAACTTTTTATTATCCGATACTGCAGAACCACCTCTATCGTTTACAATAAATACTTTTAAATTATCTGTTCCATTATAGCTGAAAGGTGTATCTAAATCTATCATTGTCCACCCAGCCTGATAACTGAAGGAAGGTGTACCATTATAAACTAATATTGCCCCGCTTGTTTCAGCACCAAATGAATTTGGAAGAGGAAAACCTGTTTGCAAAGTATGATTTAAATATATTTTTATATTACCGCTTACATTTGATTCCTGTGAAACAAAAAACCCTATTTTAGAAATAGAACCTGCTGCACCGAGTCTGTTTTGCTGGTATATTGAGCCGAACCTGTCATAAGCATTAGATTGATTCATAGGGTAATTATCAGAGCCGTCATAACCGTTATTACCCGGAACAATTACCGTTCCGTTTGCAAAGCTGCCTGTTATATTAACTGATGTTTGTGCCCAATTCCATTGAGGAGAAACATTGTTTGCTTTTCCTGTTGCATAAAAATTTATTGTCTGCGGATCAGTAACAGTCGGTACAAACTTTGCTGTCCATGAAGCTGCACCCCCGCTTAAAGCCTTTGGGGTAGTTTGATAAACCTCACCGTTAGAAGGGTCAACAGATGAGCCGCTTGTTACAGGAAGAAAAAATCCTACGCCGCTTTGCACTGCAAGATCAAATCCTGCCTGCCCTGAGCCTCCGGGAGAAACTGTATAGGTAATATTTTGTGTTGTGCCAATCGGAATATCTGTATTGGGAGAAATACTGTTTGATAAACCTGCGTTCTGGCCGCCGTGACAATTACAACCTGCAGTCGTACTGCCCGGTTTCTGAGTTGTAGATGTTCTGCCGCCCGAGCTATCGTAGGCTATTTCATATACTGTGGTTAAGAATGCTACCACTAAGACTGAAATGAGAAGTTTTTTAATCATGGGATAATTATTAGTAAGTTTAATTTGAAATTATATTTTAAAAATCTTTAATAATTTTTGATACAAACTTTGATAAGAGATTACGCCCCTGCAGCGCAGAGACGTATCTCATTTTTGATAGCGTAAGGCAAAAAATCTACCTTACTGTGTGCAGAAACCTCTGTCCTTATTGGGAAGAGGAAAAGTCTGTACCTGGTATTAGAGGATTTGCTAGTGTTCATTTGAAATAAATTTTTATTACTTACGCTATCGGTTACAAATTTACTAACTTTGCACCCTGTTCTTCAAAGAGATTTTAAAGTGTTTATAACAGGATTCTGAGGGGGACACAGAGGCAAATTGCTATGAAAAGGCTAATTTAAAGCTGTTATATAGCTTTTATCGATTTATGTTATAACGAGAATAGAAACTTTGTTTTATGAGTTTTTGATGAATAATGTGCCTGAATTAAGCAAATTTTTCTTTTTGGAATCGTATATTTTTATTTTAAATTTTCCTGATTTGAAAAATGTGAAGTCAGCTTGAATTTTTTTGGATGAGTTTAGCTCTGTAAATATTGCGTCTTCATATTCTTCTGAAGAATCATTTTTTATTCTCAAAATTTCATAAAGAAATTTTGTACATCCGTCTGTAAATTTATTATTAAAATCGGGAAGAAAAAATTTTACATTAACTCCGGCAGGACCGAGTTCAAATGTTTTCTTTGGATTGATGGGTATGTTTTGTGAGTCTATATATTCACAGAATATTATTTTGCGCGCGTCTTTCATCCGATGCTGTTATTCTTAGTATTGGCTAAAAATAAAGCTTCGGAAACAGCGTTCAAAATAAAAATTGATGTGGTTTCTTACATAAAATTAAAAGAGGATTACCCTCTTATATAAACTAACAGCGCAGAGATATCTGAAGGGCGCACTCCGGCAATTCTCATTGCCTGCCCAAGATTGTGCGGTCGGATTGTGGTCAGTTTTTCCCGTGCTTCAGCAGAGAGCGATCTTAGCTTTTCGTATTTGAAATCATCCGGGATTTTTATTTCTTCGTTCTTATTGAAATTACTTACTTGTTCAATTTGTCTGTCTATATAACCTTTGTATTTAAGCTCAATTTCAACTTGCTCTATAGCCTCTAGATTCGGCATTATACTGCGAACCAATTCATTTTCTTTAAGTGTAGTATTATTAATTAGTTGTTGCAATAAAACTTCGTTCCTTCTCACAAGATTTCCAATAAATTCACCTTGAGATAATTCCGATGAATTGTTATTTCTTAGATATTCATTTACATCTTTTGGAGTAAGCGTATGCGACGTAAAGTAATCCAGCACATCTTTTATAAGGCTTTTTTTCTTTTCCATTTCCTTGTATGCTTGCGCATCCAGAAGTCCAAGTTCATATCCGTATTTCATCAACCTTATATCTGCGTTATCCTGACGGAGAATTAATCTATACTCGGCACAAGAGGTAAACATTCTGTACGGCTCATCAGGGCATTTGTTTATCAGATCGTCTATCAAAACTCCAATGTATGCTTCGCTTCTTTTTAAAATGAATGGCTCCTTACCTTTCACTTTCAACGCAGCATTTATTCCTGCCATTAAACCCTGTGCAGCAGCTTCTTCATAGCCGGATGTTCCGTTTATTTGTCCGGCAACATAAAGCCCCGAAACTAATTTTGTTTCAAGGGTTAAGTTAGTTTGGTAAGTCGGAAAAAAGTCGTACTCAACTGCATAGCCTTTCTTTACAATCTTTACATTCTCAAGACCTATAATTGTTCGCGCTGCTTTCTCCTGAACATCAAGGGGAAGGCTTGTCGAGAATCCATTCATGTAAATCGTTTTACTGTTCAATGTCTCAGGCTCTAGAAAGATCTGATGCCTTGGCTTCTCTGAGAATCTTGAAATCTTATCTTCGATAGATGGACAATAACGAGGACCAATGCCTTTTATCCTGCCTGTAAACATGGGTGAATCTTCAAATCCTGTCCTCAGTATTTCATGCGTATGCTCGTTTGTATATGTAAGAAAACAATTAACCTGTTGTAATGATGGAAAAGTGTCGGGTTTTGTTCTGAAGGAAAATGGCTTTGGTATAATATCTCCGCCTTGAACTTCCGTATTAGAGAAATCGATTGTATTAATATCTAAGCGTGGAGGTGTTCCTGTTTTTAAGCGTCCCGTTGAAAATCCCATTTCAAGCATATTTTCAGATAGCCCTTTTGCAGAGTTCTCGTCTATCCTTCCGCCTTCAATTTGTGTTGCTCCTGTGTGCATTATGGCATTAAGAAAAGTCCCTGAGGTAATTACCACTGCTTTACAATTGATATCATAGCCAAGTGAGGTCTTGATTCCCATAACGGAATATTTATATAACCCATTAATGTCAGAAACCTTTAATTCCTTAACTGTGTCCTGGACAAGGGTAATATTCGGAAACGACTTCACCAGCTCGGCTGCAGCTTGCGAATATAAATCCTTATCAGATTGACATCTGGGAGACCATACGGCCGGACCTTTAGACTTATTCAGCATCTTGAACTGAATACCCGTCTTATCAGCTAGCTCACCCATAACGCCTCCAAGGGCATCTATTTCTCGCACAAGATGTCCTTTAGCACTGCCTCCAATTGCCGGGTTGCAGCTCATTCGACCGATAGCGTTTAAATCCATTGTAACAAGACCTACTGAAAGTCCCATCTTTGCGCACGCAATAGAGGCTTCAACGCCAGCATGTCCTGCCCCAACAACCAATATGTCGAAATATTTTTCCAATAGTTATTATTAAACAAACGAGCGAATGTTTCACGTGAAACAAATCAAGACGCTTAGCAGCAGGCTGAAGTGTTTCACGTGAAACAATAAACTCAATTACTATTAATTTACAAAAATTTGAGACGAGATTAAATGCAGGAAGTAAGAACTTTCCATAAAAAACAAAGCCGATGCGAGATAAAATCTCACACCGGCTTCCCCCTATGAACTACAATTTTATATACTCTTATTTGATGAGGTTCATCTTTTTAGTTATTGTGTTGTTTCCAATTTGCAGTGTATAATAATAAATACCGCTCGATAAATTCTGTGCATTGAATTGAACACTGTATGATCCCGGTTCCATTAAATCGTTTACCAGTTTCGATACTTCCTTACCTAAGGAATTGAAAACTGTTAATTTTACGATTCCCGTTGTAGGAATTGTGAAATTTATATTGGTTGAAGGATTAAAAGGATTTGGATAGTTCTGATTTAAAGTGAAATTATCTACTACTGAATTAACAGGTGAGGTTACACTTTCGCCTCTATAAACATCAAGGTTGAAATTTATGTTAAAGTCGCCCCTGGTATTTCCTGCTGTTATATATTTTGATTGGCTTGTATATCCCGGAACCGAAGTGAACACTTCATAGTTTCCGCTTCCCACAAAGTTCATATTATAATGTCCATCTATTCCAACAGGTGCGGTTGCAATTACGTTTTCGCCTTCCATTAAGTAAACCATTGGAACTAAGTCTGTTGCTAAAGGATTTGTCGTGTTTATTGTTCCGTTTACTGTATAGTTTGCAACTCCTGAAGGTCTTTCAACTATTTCTTTTCCAACTGCACCCCAGTCGTAATCTATAGGTGTACCATCAACGGATATAGGGTCTGCGCTTTCAAAATCAAGCCAACCGGGATAATAAGAAGCTACGAAATCCTGACCAACATCATCCGGAAAAATAACTCCATATAAGTCTTGTGTACCAGTTACAGTAGCAATATAATTTCCGGTTGCGTCTAAAGTTGCAGTTGCTTTTAAAACAGGAATTCCCAGTGCATCTAAGCTAAAGAACTTTATTGTTCCGTTATGCGCAACCACAGAGAGCGAATCGTCCAAACCTTGATAAACATAAACAGTTCCTCTGATTTGAGTCACAGTCTGACCAAAAGAATCATTGGGTCGTATAACAGAGAAGACCAATCCTAGCATAAAGATAATCATAATTACCTTAAGCCTTAAAACTCTGTGTAAAAGTAATAAGTTTTTCATAAATATAGTTTTAAATTAATTCGTTGATTGTTTTTGAGTTCCCCCAATAAGACTCAAAAGTATTCGCTAAAAATGTCGCTAATTCTTTGTTTTTCACTATAATATCCGAACGTTTGTGTTTTGGAAGAACGGGTTCAAAAATATTAAAGTAAACGGTATATCTATCAAATATTGCAACGTTTGAAATATTATCCGTATTAAATCTTATTTGTTCACCATTTTTTTGATATTTCTTAAATATTTCAAGCGATTCTTTAAATGACATTGAAATCAGTTTGTCACCCTGAACAAGTTTTAAAAATTCAGATGGCTGATAGATACACTTATATATTCCACCCTTCTTAATAAAAGAGCTTATCATCTGATCCGCAGAATCTGAGAGCATACCATCGTTCTCAAGCCTGACCATTAATAAAATTTCATTCTTAGCCTCTTTAGTATACTCAGTAAATTTTGCGCTTCTATGCTTGTTATGACCTCTGACCAGTTCAATATTAATAAATTCCTGATTTGAAGAGAGCTTTGATTTGTATAATGGAAATAAATTATCAAAAACTGTCTTAGCGTTTTGAGCTTGAAGATTAGCCTTACGAACCGTCTCATCCTGAACTTTATCACCTATTATTCTAGGATCAATCATTTGAAACATTGTGATACGATTTGTATCTATTTCATTGATGTACCCTGCTTTAGTAAACTGGTTCAAAATGTCATAAACATCTGTTCTTCTTATGTTAGCTTCTTTTGCCACATCTGAAGCGGCCATCAAATCGCCTCTTAGTAAAACGAGAAATACCTTCGATTCTTTTTCTGTAAATCCGAGCTTCAGTAAATTTTCAGTCATGCATTAAAATGTTGTATAAAGATAGTACAACAAAATTCTCTATTTTAAAATACAATGTCAAGTGACAAAATTAAATTGCAGAATTTATTGTAAAAAGTTTCTACAACACCTTGTTGCAAGAGCTGTGCCAAAGAACTACTTAAAATATTGCATTAATTGCTTCATTTCCCTCACTTATTTTGCGAATAGGAAAAATAAGCAACTTAGTTGAAGTAAATAGGCTCTAAATGACTTCTTTAATACTATATAATAAATTAATTTCACAAAATGAAGATTAATTTTCGTGTACTAGGCGGAGGAAATGAAATAGGCGCGAACTCATATTTAATTAGTATAGATGAGACTAATATCATTTTAGATGCAGGCTTGCATCCACGAGGAAAAGGTGCACACTCTTTCCCTGACTACGAATCAATTAAAAATATAAATGTAGAACACTTAATTATAACGCATGCGCATACAGATCACATTGGCGCACTTCCCTATTTTTTAAAATACTTTCCTTATGCTAAAATTTATTCAACCAAGGCGACACTTTCACTGGCAGAAGTAATGCTCAGTAATACTACGCGTATATTGCGGGAAGAGTTTGAACTGGAATTTGATAAAAGCCTGATAAGTAATTATAAAGAAGAAACGCTGGATATTATTCCAATGATAATGAAACGTTATGATTATAACGAAAAAATTTTCCTGACAAATAAAATCAGTTTTGAATTTTTTGATGCAGGACATATACTGGGCTCTGCCTCTATATTAATAAATGCAGAATCTGATTCAGTAAATAAAAAAATATTTTATACCGGAGATATAAATTTAAGGGATCAAACTCTCATTCCAAAAGCAGAGCTTCCAAAACATAATATAGATATTCTTCTTACTGAATCAACTAACTGTGCAACTGAAAATTATCCTGACTACGCAGAAGAATCAAAAAAACTTGCTGCCTTTAATAATAGAGTAATTAATAAAGGAGGCTCCGTTCTTATCCCCTCTTTTGCCTTGGGAAAATCGCAGGAACTTCTTATGCGCGTGCACAGCTTGATGAAAAGAAATATTATTCCGCACGTTCCTCTATATTATAGTACGATGTCAAAAGCTATTAATGATATTTATGACGATTACAACTATAGCATAAACAGAATAAAGCCGGGCTTTAAGCTATCGGAAATTGATTTTACTCTATTAAAGAGACGCGACTCCGTTAGAGGCGACTTCTACAAGCAGCCTTCTATAATAATAGCAACAAGCGGTATGATGATGCCGCGAACTGCTTCATACACAATTGCAAAACAATTTCTAACGCGGCCAAATTTTGGAATTGCCTTCTGCGGATACTGCGACCCCGATACTCCGGGTTACCTGATTAAGAATGCAAAGAATGATGAACTGCTTTACCTAAACACATTTGAATCGCCAATTGATGTAAGATGCGAAATAGGGAGCTTCCGCTTCTCCTCTCACTCACGAAAAGAAGAACTGGAAAACACGATAGATGTGCTTGCCCCGGACGCAATTATAATTGTACACGGCGATGAGAATGCAATAAATGCTCTTGGAAACGAGACTGTAAAGAAATATCCCTCCAAAAGAATCATAGCTCCCGAGAAAGGAAAGAGCTATAATATATCTTGACAAACAACTAAGCTTTGTATAAGTTTTACCAATCATTTATTTACAATAAATTGCTAATGAAAACTCATACTATATTAATTATAATTTTTTTTATGAGGTTGTTTTTTTGTACCAATATATCTTCACAATGGCTGAACCCCACGCCATTCGGAATGGTAAAAACATCAGCAGGATTTTAGAATTTTTATCATGTAAATCATTTTTAATCTGTGTAATCTGTGATTGAATCTTACACTTCATAAAATCCCATCCTTCTATCTAAAAATAAATTATTATTCTCGTTTATATTTTTATCGTCTGCCTCTTCAACTTTTATCTCAACTATAATACACTCCTCTTTATCCTTTGATGCTCGTGCAAGGTATTCTCCTTTGGGTGAAATAATTACACTCTCTCCTGTAAAAAATAATTCAGTGCCGTCATTTAATTTATCGCTGCCTATTCTGTTCGCAGTAATTGTGAATACGTGGTTCTCGAGTGCCCTTGCAAACATTGCCTGCTGGCAATAAGGCATTACAAGATTTGACGGGTGGCATATAATTTTTGCGCCTTTCAATGCAAGTGTGCGGGCAGTCTCAGGAAAAATCCAGTCAAAGCAAACCATCATTCCTATCTTTGTATGATGGATTTCATAAGCCTCAAGTGGCATATTCCCGGGAGCAAACCATTTTTTTTCTGAATCAAACAAATGCAGTTTACGATAAATTTTGTATGTACCATCTGGGCAATAAAGAATGGAAGAATTAAAATACTCAAAAATAAATTTTTCACAGATGCCTGCGACTATATAAGCGTTTTTCTTTTTGGCAAGCTCGAGTAAGGTTTGTGAAAAAATCCCGCTTGGAAGATTTTCCGAGGCGGTATCCAATTCCTCTGCATTATTAAAGAGATAGCCCGAGTTAGCAAGCTCAGGGAGAACCATTAAATCAAAATCTTTATCGATGAGGGAATCATAAATTTTTTCGGTGTTGGCTTTGGCGTTACCTTGTTGTGGCTGGAATTGAAAGAATCCGATTTTCATAATTAAAAGTTTTAATTAAGAAATATTATTACCATAAACTTAAGAATTTTTATTTTTTGAGTATATCCAATAAGAATTAAATCTCCCCTTATAAAAAATAGGATTTTATAGCCACGTAATTTTAAAAAGAAATTTTATATATTTAAAAAATGAATCAACTTCGAATATGAAATTTTTGCTTGAGCTTCCATTATACGTTTCTGTTCCTCTTATAATAATTGTTTCCGTTCTTTTTTCTACAATGGGATTAGGGTTCGTACGGAAGAGATATACCTCTGATTACTTAAAACAAAATCATGAAGTTGGCGGATTCTTCTTTAACGCCTTCGGATTACTGTACGCAGTGTTGATTGCATTTGTAGTGTTTGTTAACTGGACTGAATTTGATACTACGGCAAGAGATATCGAAATGGAAGCAAATCAAACTTATCTGCTTTACTTCAACGCTAATGAATTTCCGGAACCATCTAAAACAGAAATACGAAACGCTGTAAAAAACTATATTGATATTGTTGAAAATCGTGAATGGGCCAAACTCAAAGAAGGTGAATTTGATTTTGAAGCTACTCGCCAGGTAACTAAAATGTTTGATATATATGCAAAAGTAGACAAACAATTTGCAATGAATTCAAAATTTTATGAAGAGTCGATAACACGGTTAAATAATCTGAGTGAATACAGAAGACTGAGAATACTTGCAGCAACAAGTCACATTCCTATATTGATTTGGATTGTTCTTATAATTGGCGGGTTTGTATCTATTGCTTTCACATATTTTTTCGGAATGAAAAATGCGCCGGTACACTATTCCTTGGTTGGAATTCTTTGTGCAATGAATGCACTGCTGCTCTTTTTAATTTATGACCTAGACCATCCATTCAACGGAGAGGATAATCTGACCACACATGCATTTGAAATTGTTAAACAGGTAATAAATGGAATGTAAAATTATTATTCCTGAAAGATATGATAATTTAATCCGAAGGGATCACTCACTAAAAAACTCTTTTCGCTGTAAATATTCGTGATTTTGCAGCCGTTCTGCTCTAATAATTTTTTTGCCTCAGCAGCATCTTCAACTTTAAACTCAAAAAACATTTCACGCTTCTCTGTACCCGAAACAAAAAAATTCATAACACCCGATTTCAAATGCGATTCAACCGGGTGCTTTTTTATTAACTCCATGCCCAAGACTTTCTCATAATACTTACAAGCCTTTTCATAGTCTTTAACTTCTACGGCTATAAAGGGACTGAATTCGAATTTCATTGGGTTAATCTAACTCTTGAAAGATGTGAAATGTTACACCGTATGGATCAAGAAACAAAGCGCTTTTCTTGTTGTAAAGAGTTGCTATAACACATCCCTTACTTTCTAATAATTCTTTTGCCTCATCAAAATCTTCAACCTTAAACTCTAAAATTACTCTGCCCGGTTTTTGTTTCTCAACGAAGAAATTTGTTTTACCTTTTTTGAAGTGCGCTTCTTTTTGATACTTCTTAATCAAATCCATACCAAGTGTATCTTTATAGAACTCTACAGCGTTGTCAAAATTTCTTACTTGCAAAGCTATGTAAGGGCTAAACTCAAAGTTGATTGGTTTTTTTTCTACTTTTTCTTTTTTAATTGATTTTTCTTTGGTGTCCGTGATTGTTTTTTTGCTCAAAATATTTTTATTTTTTTTGGTGAATTATACAAAAAAATATATACATTATAAATTTTACGTAACAGGAAAAAAATAATTTTTTAATGAAAAAGTTAATTTCTTCCCTATGGTTTTTTCAAATGTTTCAAAATCACTGTTTATTTTTTCTTTAATCATCTCAACCGAGCCGAATTGAGTTAACAACTTCTTAGCAACTTTTTCTCCGACTCCCGGTATTGATGTTAATTCTGAAGATAAAGTTCTTTTATCCCGAAGACTTTTGTGAAACGTTACTGCAAATCTGTGTGCTTCATCTCTTACACGTTGCAGCAATTTTAATCCGCTTGAAGTTTTCGGTATTGACTGCGGATCTGTGTGTTCCGGCAAAAAAACTTCTTCCAATCTTTTCGCAAGTCCGATAATATTTAAATCTTTTATTCCTAAATCATTCAGCACCTGAACTGCAGATGATAACTGCCCTTTACCCCCATCAATGATTACTAAATCTGGAAGACTCGCAAACGATTCATCATTATTTTTGTTTTCTTTATCATCTTTTTCTACGTATCTTTTAAAGCGTCTGTAAATTACTTCTCTCATAGAAAGAAAATCATCGGGTCTTCCGGTTTCATTGGAGACTGATTGTATCTTAAACTTTCTATAATCGTTTTTCTTCGGCTTGCCGTCAAAAAATACAACCATCGAAGCAACGGTATCCGTTCCCTGTATATGTGATATATCATAACACTCAATTCGTCTCGGGAGTTTCGTTAGTTTTAAATCCCGCTTCAAAGCATCTACCGACGGCGGAGTGAAATCTCTTTTTAACTTCGATAAAATCAAATCATCAAGCATCAGCCTCGCGTTCTTTTTCACCATAAAGACAAGTTTGTACTTCTCGCCGATTTTTGGAATCACAAAATCTACTTTCGAGCCTTTCCTTTTCTCAAGCCACTCTTTTATTGAATCGGGATTTTCAAGTTCGTTCATCAGATAAATTTCGTCGGGTACAAAATCAGTTTTATTGTAATACATCGTTACCAGATTTTCAATAATTTCTTCATCCGGTTTTTCCAGAACATTCCCCATGTAGAAGTGCGTTTTACCTATGACTTTTCCATCCCGGATTTTCAAAATCATTCCCACACCGTCATTATCCTGCCGCTCAAATGCAAAAATATCTCTATCAATAATTTCTTCATCAACCATTTTTTGCCTGGAGGAGTAAACATCAATAGAATTAATTCTATCCCTAAGCTTTGCCGCTTTTTCAAAAAGCATTTCAGAGGAATAAAAATTCATTCGTTCGTTCATTTCTTTTAAAAGCCCCGATGTCTTACCGTTCAGAAGTTTTGCAACAGCGTCAATCATTTCATTATAATCTTCCTTTGAAACTAATCCTTCGCAAGGACCTTCACATTTTTTTATGTGATAGTCCAAACAGACTTTAAATTTCTTTTTTCCAATGCTTTCATCGGTGAGATTTAGGCTG
>JBBRQV010000011.1:0-41508 GCA_038225955.1 Ignavibacteria bacterium
AAAAATCAGCAAACGGCAACCGTGCAAACGGCAACCGTGCAAACGGTAACAGGTCAAACGATCATCGCAATAACAGACATGTCCAGAAAGATATCACCCTCGAGAGAGGTCAGGATATCGTTGTACAAATCACAAAGGAACCCGTTGGTAAGAAGGGCTTCCGTGTAACTTCCAAAGTATCAATACCCGGAAGATATCTTGTGCTTATGCCTTTCGGCAGCCGCATCGGCATATCTAAAAAAATATTTAACTCTAAAGAGAAAAGAAGATTAAGAACTTTAGTAAAATCTGCTCTTCCTAAGGGATTCGGAATTATCATCCGCACAGTTGCGCAGGGTAATGACGATAAACTTATACTGGACGATTTAAATAATCTTGTAAATACCTGGAACGAAATTTCCGCGAAAATGAAAACGGAAAAACCACCTACACTTTTATACAAAGATGCTTCAACTTTAAACTCAGTCATACGTGATTTATTCCGCGATGAGGTGAATAAAGTTATTGTTGATTCTAAAAAGCTTCACAGGGAAATAATGACTTATCTCGAAGAAACTTCACCGGAGTTTCTGCCTAGAGTGCAGCTTTACAGCGGCAATCAGCCTTTGTTTGATTCTTTCAACGTGGAAAAACAGATTCAGGAAACGATGCGCAGAAAAGTCTGGCTGAAGAACGGCGGCTATATAATTATAGAGGGCACTGAAGCTATGACTGTAGTGGATGTGAACAGCGGGAAGTATGCAAAATCAAAAGATCAGGAAGTAAACTCTCTTGCAACAAATATCGAAGCGGCAAATGAGATTGTCCGCCAGGTAAGGCTAAGAGACATAGGCGGTATTATCGTTATAGATTTTATCGACCTTTACGATGACAGGAATAAAAAGAAACTGTGTGAAGAAGTAAGAAAAGAATTCAGAAAAGACAGAGCGAAAGTAACTGTTCTTCCTATAAGTGATTTTGGTCTTTGTCAGATTACAAGACAGAGAATAAGACAAACAATTATTCATTCCGTATCCGATACCTGCATGATGTGCAAAGGCTCGGGAAGAATTTCATCACGTGCAGGATTCCTTACGCGTATTGAAAGAATTTTACAGCGATATAAAGGCGGTGATAACGGATTCTTTATTACATTAAAAGTAAACCCGTATCTGAAGACTTATCTTGAGTCGGGCTTCCTTAGCAAGATTATGAAGATGTCTATGCAGTATATGATTTGGATAAAGCTTGAGGATGATGAAGCGCTTGCATTCGATGATATAAAAATCATTTCCAAGAAGCAAAATGGTAAAGATGTAACTGAAGAGTACGACCAATAGAAAGTTCAAATAATTTTCACCAAAAGGCTTATTGATTTATTATAAAAAATAGATTGATAAGCCTTTTTTATTTTAGTAAGTTATTACAAATATTTCAAATGAAGAGTAAAACAATATTTTATATACTTGCTCTATGTTTTGCGATAAGGCTTTATCATATAACCTTTCCTATCTCAGGATGGCATGCATGGCGGCAGGCTGATACAGGCGCAGTCGCTAAAAATTTTTATGAGAACGGACATAATATTTTTTATCCTCAAATTGACTGGGGAGGGGATACTAAAGGCTATGTAGAATCCGAGTTTCATATCTATCCTTTCCTGATTTCTCTTATCTATGAAGTAACAGGTGTAAACGATTCCGTCGGTAGAATTCTTTCCGTTATAATTTCACTTTTTACTATATTTGGAATCTATATTTTAGTCCGGAAATTTATTTCAGAAAATGCCGGGTTGTGGTCAGCGCTTATTTATGGAATAATTCCTTTAAATATATATTTCAATCGTGCTGTAATGCCTGAAACAACGATGCTTATGTGCACCGTATATGGAATTTATTTTTTCTCTGAGTGGATTGATAATGAAAACTGGAAATATTTTTTATATGCTTATATCTTTGTTACGCTTGCCGTCCTTATTAAAATCCCGTGTCTATATCTTGGTTTTCCATTAATGTTTCTTGCTTATACAAAGTATAAAGGAAAGATGTTCTTTAACTGGAAAATTATTCTTATGGTTGTGCTGATATTTATTCCCGTTGTACTATGGTATTATCACGCAAATCAATTGCTGAAAGAAACAGGGTTAACATTTGGTGTTTGGGATTCCAGAGACAAGTGGTCAAGGTTTGATATTGTTTTCAGTTTGAAATTTTATAATGATGTTCTTTTTAAAAGCATTGCCGAGAGACACTTAACTTATGCAGGGTTTATTCCATTCGTTATAGGGCTTTTTATAAAACGCACAAATCTCAGAGAAAGATTATTTGATGTCTGGCTGCTTGCAATCGTATTTTATATGCTTGTGCTTGCAAAGGGAAATCAGACTCACGAATATTATCAGCTTCCGTTTATTCTTCCCGCAGGAATCTTTACAGGGAAAGCATTTGCAAAATTCTTCCCGATAAAGCTTTCTGATTTCTCAAAAAATAAAAAAATAAACTGGGTATCGTATTTGTTTATAGCATTTTTTGTGTTTACAATAATTTTAAGTTTTTTACGCTTACAGAGTTTTTATCAAAATGAAACTTACGATTCACCTCTATTTAAAATGTCAGATGATTTGCAAAAATTATCCGGTAAGAATGATTTAGTAATATCTGCCAGTAACGGCGATCCTATATTTTTGTATGCTCCGAAACGCAAAGGCTGGTCTGCTCACCCTGATGCAATATCTAAAGAATTTCTTGAAGAGAAAAAAACACACGGCGCAAAATTTTTATACGGCTATAAATCTGTTTTGGAAAGTGATGAAAATAAAAAGAAATTTGAAAATTTTAAGAAAGATTATACAGTGCTAAAAGACAACGAAGAATATTTTATTTTTAAATTAAATTAAGAACTTACCAATTTATGAACAAAGTAAAACCCATTTTCAGAATTTTTGATTACAATAAAGCTGTAGAGTTCTATATAGATTTTCTTGGATTTAAAATTGACTGGGAAAACAAGCCGGAAGGTGTTCCTGTTTATTTGCAGGTTTCTAGAGGCGATGTAACTTTGCATCTATCCGAGCATCACGGTGACGCATGTCCCGGCTCAAATATTTTTGTTGAATTAAAAGATGTGAAAGAATACAATAAAGAATTGATTTATAAAAAATATAAATACAATCGACCGGGAGTGAATAAAACCGAGTGGAATACATTAGAAATGAAAGTAAATGACCCGTTCGGCAACAGAATTTCATTTAATCAATATCTCGATAGCAGAAATGAAGAGTAATTTTCTTAATTAGAAAAACGCTCTTACTTCTGCTCTACCTGTGTGAATTACTTTTCTATCACCTTCTATTCTGCCATCATAGTTAAACGATGCCTGAATATTTTTGCTGATGCTGTAATCAAATATTCCTCTCCAGAAATAACTCTTACCGTTTACTTTTCCATTCGTTAACTCAAAAGGAATAGTTATCTGTGAGTTTGAAAGCCGTATCTCATCACGTTCAAGCTCAACTCTTATTCTTCCCTGCGTTGCAAACGAATAAATAATCCTGAATATCTGCTGATTTATATCTGCGCTATTTGAAGGTGTTGGATAAAAATCATCTGCACGGGTGAAGTTAAGCGTAAAGCCGCTTTCAACCTGCTGAATTGGTCTGTACGAAAAATCAAAATTTATTCCGTCTGAAATAATGTTTCTGTTGCGAACAGATGATACAGGTGCAATATTTCTATCCGTCTTGTTAAGATACTCAACGTTAGTTGTTACATCTTTTGTAAGTCCGACTTTTAATTTTGCCGAGCGTTGTATGCTCAATAATCTTTCGTTACCGCTTGTGTACTGAGTGAATCCTTTTGTCTGAATATATCTGAGCTTAAGGGAATACTCAGGATTGAACTCAAAGAAATTTACATCCTGCTGGAATAACTGCGTGCCTGCAAGCGTATTGCTATCGTTTAAGAATGTACTTGTATGCAGAAAATATAAATCGTCTGTGTTTGGATTTTTACTTTTCTCATCAATTCTGTAATACGATTCAAGTGAAAGATTATTTATCATATTGCTTAAAAAATTACTGCTGTTTAGAGATAAAAATCTTGAAGGTCTTATCAATAATCTTGCAGATGTTTTTACATCTACGATAGGGAATAGCTGGTCAGTCGGCAGATTAACTTTTACATAGTTACCATCGTTATTCGTTGCAAGCTGAAACTCATTCTCATCCTGCAATCCGTTGCCGTTTAAATCCCCAAGATAAACATAATTTCCTTGCCCTAAAGGAACGAGCACAAATAGTTTTTCAATCTTTGCAGTTCTTTCACTTGAGATATTATAGAGTAAATCCGTTTGAATTCCTGAATTAAACGGGTCAATTCGCATCAGTGAATTTACGAGTATTGATTGGTTATCTGCAAATCCTTTTTGAATATATGCGTCTGAATATTTTTTATCGCGGATTGAAAAATCTATCGAAGTAGATAACCATTGTAACCCGCTGTATTTCAATCCGTAAACCTGAGTGTAAGACTTTGATTCATTCTGAAGAATACCTAAATCCGTTAAATCATCGTTGCGGAAATTATACTCCGCATATAAACCCAGATTGTGAAAATTATTTATGCCAATGTGAGGCTTAACTTCGTTGAAGGCAAAGCTGCCGAACTTAACACTATCTCCAAAAATTCTATTGAATGCATCGTTCCTATCCTCCCCTTGGTAAGTAACCTTAAACTCTAGCGATGTAGAATTATCTTTATAAAGATGTAAATTTCTGAAAAGACTTACTGAGGCATTTTGTTTAATCCATCTGCTTTTGGAATTATCGAGATAGTAATCGGAGTTCACGATATCAATATTGTAAGTTACTTCCGGTAAGCGAAGAGAATCATCTCTGAACGAAATTCCTGCATTGGTACGAAGCGCACTGAAAAAATCTCCCCGCTTCAGCTGACCGAATAATCCTTTGAATTCTAAATTTTTTATTGGCTGCACGATTAAATTCCCTTCACGAAATTCTTCGGTAGCAAGGGAAGAATCCTGAATATCATAGGTGCGTGTGAACTCAACTGAATTAATCCTGTCTAATGAATTGAACGATTCATTTATATATCTTTCCTTGAAAGAAAAATCCAGACTATGGAAATTCATTCCAAACAAATTTACTTTTTCTTTTTTAAATCCAACCACACCCAATATAGCTGCACCCTTTACATCTATAAGAGGGTCAGCAGACAATTTATTCCTATTTAGTAAAGAGTATGCCGATTCGACATTAAGATAAAATTCTTTTTTTGGCGAGGAAAAATATGTTAAGTTCAAATCTCCCATCTGATAAGCTGTAGGAATTGGGATATAAACAATCGGAGCATAGTTCCCTTGATTAGGACCAACAAAATCATATTCGTAAATTGTTTTCTTTATATAATCACCAAGGTTATTTCCTACCAATGAAAATGCAACATTGTACTGAGCACTGGGGTTTCCCGGAGTGTATCTGTAAACTGTATCACGCACACCGCCAACTAAAGTATCGACAAGAATATATAACCCTTTGCTATTGCCCAGAGAATCAACTCCTGCAAAAGTTACACCTGACCTTGTCGCTTTATTTTTATCGGATCCTGCTTGTGAAAGTATTTGCCTGTCCGTATCGCTTAAATCAAAATCTATAGTTTTGTTCTCGTTATCGTTTTCGCTTACATAGGAAGCTTTTAAGAAAAATTTATCGCTAAGAAAATTCCATTGGTTACGACCTGCAATTAACGAGCGGGAATATTTTCTATCGGAGTACTCGAAGTCCACAGTGATACGCGTTGCATTAGTAATGATTCTCCTGCTTGTAAAAGTAATTTCACCTATACCGTAATCGATTGTATAATCTGCCAGGTCTCCACGAGTCATTGCAATTCCATCTATATAAACACGCTCAGATCCGGAGAGAACTAGTATACCCGTTTCATTATCCTTGCCGATTAATCTATAAGGTCCCTGCACTCCATCGATACCGTTAAATTTATTTGTGTTGAATTTTCCGCGGCTGATAGCGCCGGTAAGCTGTGCATCTCCGAGTCCGTAATCCACGAAGCCTTTCACACCCTGAATCTTTCTTGTGAAGTTTGCGAATTCAGTATTAGTAAAGTCTACGTTAATGTCGCCGAGTGTTCCTGTAACATTTTTACTGCGAAGCTCAATAAAAACTTTATCAAGCTCCTGAAGTTTTTGTGTGTTGCCTTCGGGTTGGATGGGCGTGTTTTCATCGGTAAGGGCTGCAATAATTTCAATATCATTAGAGAGCTTTCCGTTTAATTGTAAACGAAATCCCGAGTTCAGACTCAGGTCACGATTCGAGCCCACTGTAAATCCGCGGAACAAACTTCCAGATTTTTCCAAATCTGTTCCTTCAAACAAGCTCTCAACAAAATCTTTTTTCTGCGTTGCGATTTGAATTGTATCACCTGTGATAGTATCTCTGATGTTTGTAAATTCAAAGTTGGAATATTCATCTTTAAAATTATAAGGAAAGAAATCGTACTCAATTTTTAAATCGTAAACTCTAAATGTATCTAATCCATATTTCTGAAAAAGATTTTTTGCAAAGGAAATTGTACCTTCTCTGTAATTGAATTTATAATCGTCAGTCGGCTTAAGAATTACTTTATTATCGAGAGTTAAAATATCGGTGAACTGAATAATAAATTTACTGCCGAGGTTCAGCAGCGTATCCTGAAAAGTAATCTTCGCATTATAAACTTTATTGTTTGTATTGTTGGAATTTTGCTGGGCAAAAGCTGAGGAGGCAAAAAGCAGCGCTGTTAATAATAACAATATTTTAGGGAATCGTTTTCCGGGCATTTAAAATAAAATATTCAATGGTTGTTTACCTTTCAATACATTATCCTGTAATTTGTTCCAAAATCGCATATTTGTGGGTTCCGAAAGGTTAAAGAAATGGATTGAATAATTTTCAAATAATCGGTAACTTAATGCTTTTCAAAAAAATAATCATAGTTAAATGCCATTAAGACACAAATCCGCTCAAAAAAGAGCAAGACAGACGGTAAAAAGAACTGATAAGAATAAAAAAGTTAAAGCTCTTATCAAAGGCTCAGTAAAAAGAGTTCATGCTGCAAAAGATAAAACAGCAGGTATTGAAGAGTTGAAAAAAACCGTTGCTGTATTAGATAGAGCAGCAGTAAAAGGCGTTATTCACAAGAATAAAGCTGCCAATGCAAAATCTAAACTTGCAAAGCGCATTAACAAACTAGCATAATTTTTATTTTATAAATAGAAAATGCCTCGATATATTTATATGGAGGCATTTTTGTTTTTAAAAATTATTCTATAGTTTTGTTGGCTCTTTACTCAGCCTTTTAAAAATGCAATGTTATGCTCAAGAAATATTTTGAGAGCATTCACAAACTCAGTCCAGCCGCCGTTATTTGCCAGCGCGCTTTTAATTCCTTTATCATTATTATACCATCCTTTTTCTTTTATCTTCAGCCTTGTATAAGATTTCATATCTTCAAAAATAAATTCTGTTGTTACTTTATATTCTTCTTTGTAAGCGTTCCACTCAAATATAATTTTTTCATTCGGATAAATTTCGAGAACATTTATTATCGCTCCTTCATCGCCCCATATCCAGATTACTTCTCCGCCTTTATCTAAATCCCTCTTAGCATCTGTTGTAAAATATTTCTTTACTAAGTCTGCTTTACAAACGTGTTCCCACACTGTCTGCACATCTTTTTTAATTGTTGTGCCGACTGTGAAACTGATTGTTCCTTCCCCCAATTTTTCGTATAGCTTGCTGTAAGTTGGACTGCTCATTATATGTATTAGTTTGAAAAATTGTATTTCCTATGAATTACAAAAATTAATTTATGAATGCAATTACTTCTATCTCAACCTTCGCATCTTTTGGCAGGCGCGATACTTCCACTGTGCTTCTTGCAGGGAGGGATTTGCCAAAAAATTCATCGTACACTTCATTCATCTGCGCAAAATCTTCCATGCTCTTTAAGAATACCGTTGTCTTTATTACGTTGAATAAAGATGAGCCGCCTTCTTTTAAAATATTTCTAAGGTTCTCAATAACAATCTTTGTCTGCTCTTTTATATCTTCCGTTGCTATTACGCCGTGCTCGTTAAGGGCAACTTGTCCCGATGTAAAAATAAGTCTTCTGAAATTTACTGCCTGTGAGTAAGGACCGATTGGCTTCGGCGCTGCATCAGTATTGATGTGTTTTTGCATGATGGTTTTGGGTTAAGTAATTCTTAGTTAATTACACCTATCAATTATTCTTTCAAGGTCGTCATCACTGTAATACTCAATGATAATTTCTCCTGAATTATTTTTCTTTGTATTAACTTTTACTCTAGTTCCGAAAAACCTCATCAGCTTGGTTTCAATATCCTTAATGTACGAATCGGCAAAATCTATTTTTGCAATTTTCTTTTTCCCCTTAGGTTTAATTTCACCCTGTGTCAGTTCTTCAAGTTTTCTTACGGATAAATTTTCTTCTATCGTTTTTCTCCATAGAATTTTCTGCTCTTCGGGATTTTCTAATCTCAGTAAAATTCTTGCATGTCCTTCACTTATTTTATTATCGCGTAAAGAAACTTTCACTTCGGGAGTAAGTTTTTGCAGCCTTAAATAATTTGCTACAGCCGCTCTGCTTTTTGAAACTCTTTTTGAAACATCTTCCTGGGTTAAATTATAATCGTTCATTAATTTCTGATACGTATCGGATAGCTCCATAGCGTTCAAATCGTCTCTCTGAATATTTTCAATCAGCGCAAGCTCAAGCATATTTTCATCGGTATCAACAGGTCTATCGTAAACGTAGGCAGGAATTTTTTTCATTCCCGCTTTCATCGATGCTCTAAGTCTTCTCTCACCGGAAATTAATTCATATCCAGTCATATCTTTTGTGCGTCTGACAGTGATTGGCTGAATGATACCGTTTCTTAAAATAGATTCTGATAGTTCAATCAGTTTCTCTTCGTTGAAATTTACTCTCGGCTGCAAAGGATTTCTCTTTATCTTTTCGAGTTCAATTTCCATAACGGAAGATTTATTATCTCCTCCGTCAGGTTTTATATTCGGGTCAATATTCCTTTCAGTGAATAGCGCAGAAAGCCCTTTTCCCAATCCTGTATTTCTTTCCATAAAATAACTTTTGTATGTTAACTATAAATTAAATCTATTTTTTGTGCTGCCTTACGAAACCCCGCTAAAGCGGGACAGGCAGTTCGCCGCGGCGAATTCGTAAGTAGAACCGCTCGTACTTTTACATTCTACTTGCTACTTTATTCTAGAATGGATGCTGATACCCCGGCACAGCTGTCTCCAGCGCCATTCCATTTTTTTCTAATAACTCTCTTCCTAAATCCATATAGTTCATTGAGCCTGTTGAAGTCGGGTCGTATGTTAAAACAGGTTTGCCGTAACTTGGCGCCTCACCGATTTTCACGTTTCTGAAAATTTTATTCTTAAAAACTTTCTCACCGAAAAATTTATTAAGCTCTGCTTCTACCTGCTGTGATAATCTTAAACGTGAGTCAAACATCGTCATCAAATATCCTTCGATACTTAAATCGGGATTGAAAGAATTTTTTACATTCTTAACTGTGTTCAGTAATTGTGATAATCCTTCAAGCGCATAATACTCACATTGTACGGGAATCATAACTGAGTTTGCCGCCGTCAAAGCATTAAGTGTTATAAGCCCAAGTGATGGGGGACAATCCATAAAAATAAAATCGTATTTCTCTCTACCTTCATCACTATTTAAAAAATCTTCTAACTTATTTTTTAAAACTCTTTCGCGGGATTGTATTTCAACAAGCTCAAGCTCTGCCGCAACTAAATTTATAGTAGAAGGAATAATATCAAAATTAGGAATCACGGTGTGCTTGATGCACTCCGCTGCTTTTTTATCTGTTACTAAAACTTCATAAATTGTGCTGCCGTCATCGACGGGCTGAATACCCACGCCGGTAGTAGCATTCGCCTGAGGGTCGGAGTCAATCATTAAAACTTTTTTTCCGAGCGTTGCTACCGAGGCGGCAAGATTTACTGCCGTAGTGGTTTTTCCTACTCCGCCTTTTTGGTTGGCTATAGCTATTATTTTTGTCATTAAACTTTTTGTATAAGATCTATGTGTACTCTTAAATTCTCTAAAATTCTATTGCTTCACCCGGAGCAAGTATTGTGCACTTCTTCCCAATTGATTCTACTTTTCTTTTAAAATCATTTGCATCGGCTTTTATTACATTGAATGTATTATAATGAATCGGCACAACAACTTTCGGATTCAAAAACTCAACTGCCTTCACTGCATCATCTATTCCCATTGTAAAATTATCACCGATAGGAATAAAAGCATAATCAAGAGAAGTGCCTTCACCGATTAATTTCATATCGTAAAATAATGCCGTATCGCCTGCGTGATAAATGTTTTTTCCTTCAACAGTTAAAATAACACCTGCAGGGTCGCCTGCATATTTGCCATCGGGAGTTGAGGACGAGTGATGAGCCAAAGTAAGTTTTACTCTGCCAAAATCAAAGTTATATCCGCCGCCTAAATTCATTCCATGCGACTTAACTTTTTCGCCAACGTGGTCAGCAAGCTCAGCCGTAGCAATAATTGTAGCGCCATTATTCTCGGCAATTTTAATACAGTCGCCGTAATGGTCGCCATGCCCGTGAGTTAAAATTATGTAATTACATTTTACATCATCTACCTTCACATCGCATAACGTATTCCCGTTAATGAACGGGTCAATAACGATTGAGTGGTTTCCTGTATGAATTTCGAGAAATGAGTGCCCGTGAAATATTATTTTTCCCATAATTAGCTTTAAGCGTAAAGTTACCCATAAATTGAAATTTATTAAAGTCTAAAAGAGTTTTTCTCCCTATTAGTAGTAATAGGGAGGAAAGGTTTTGATTAGTCAATTGGAGTGAGTATCTTTGTTCAATTAGTAATTAATAGTGAACAGAAAATGTAAGAAAACAAAAATCCGACTATTTTCCGACTATTACAATTAAGAATTGAAAATGAAAAGACCCATTTGTTATTAATTGGTTATATGTTGCTAATAATCAATAACTTTAAAATCGGGTTTTCTACTAAAAAAATCTTTGTTATTTAAGATGAGAATACCAATATTATTAGCATGACTAAAAAATTTAATATAATTGTAAAAAGTATTTCAATACTGCTTATGCTTTTATGTTTTTCAAATTTGTTAAAAGCGCAACCACAATACTTTCAAAGAATTTATACAACAGATATTCCTAGTGATTTATATTTTTCGGATATTGCAAATTCAGGTATTTCGGATTATATATTAGCGGGATACGGAATAGTTGAATTTCCGCGCAGAGACGCAATCTACTTGTTAAAAATAAATAGTCTTGGACTTCCTGTTTGGCATAAGACTATAAAAGATACTTTGCGTGTTTCAAGAGCCCATTGTATGGTAAAGAAAAACGATAAATACATTATTACGGGTTATGCCGATAGTGTTTATACACTTTGTGTCGATAATGAGGGCAATACTTTGTGGTTAAAAAAATATTTTCAAGCACAACATTCTTTAGTTCAAATTTTAAACACTGATGATAATGGTTTTATTGCTTGCGGAGACATTAATAATCATCAAGGTCTTATAATAAAAACTGATTCATTGGGAAATTTACAATGGAGTAAAATTTTTGATGCAGGTTATAAAAGATATTTTAAAAAAATTATAAAACAAAATAATTTCTATTATTTAATTGGTGTAAGAGATGATGATATAAACGATTTTGGAAACCCGGTAATTTCTAGAATAAATTTAAATGGAGATTCGCTCGTAGAAAGAAAATTCTCATTCCCTAATTTAATACTAAGTTTTGAAAGTATCATAATAAAGAACGATAATTTATATTTATTTGGTACTAAATCTCAGAGTGGTATTTATTCAAGAAATTTTATGCTGAAATGTGATGTAAATTTTAATTTAATGGATTCTCTAACAATAAATTTACTCAGTTCGACTAACTCTGATGACATATTAGAGCATACTATTAAGTATAAGGACGGTTTTATTTTACAGTCAAATGTAACTCCAAACTCAATTACAGATACTATATATAATGAGTTCAAGATGTTAGATTCAAATTTTAATGTTGTAAAATTTAATGATTATAAATCAGGTCATTTAGTATTAAATCAATTATTCAATACTTCGGAACATTCCATTTTTTCTGTAGGGTATTTAAAACAACAGAAAGGTATTACTTATAACGGTTATGTAATTAAAATGGACACCAATTTTAATTCCAGCAATAATGTAATTAATATAAAAAAAGAAGAGCTTACATTGAAAGATTTTTCTCTTTCACAAAACTATCCCAACCCCTTTAACCCCTCAACAAAAATTTCTTACTCATTAAAGAAATCTTCGGGGATAGAATTAAAACTATTTGATGCATCGGGAAGATTTGTGAAGTTAATTCAATCGGGCTATAAATCCGCTGGCAGCTATGAGATAAATTTTTCTTCGGAAGGACTTTCATCAGGAGTATATTTTATTTCATTATTTTCAGATGGGATTTTGGCGGATACAAAGAAGGCAGTTCTTTTGAAATGAAGAAAATAAAACCCGACTATTTTCCGACTATTACAAGTAAGAATTGATGTTATTAATTGTTTATATGTTCCTAATAATCAATTGTTAAAAAATCGGGTTTTCTACTAAAAAAATCTTTGGAAATTAAGACGTTTATGTTCATATTAATATTATTTAGATTCTAACTTCATATGATTATCTCCAAAAAATATTACAAATTTTTCCAAATTATCCTCATATTAATTTTTTGTTTTTCTTCTCTTATATCCTATGGACAAGCTCAGCAATGGAAAGTTTGGAATACT
Organism: Ignavibacteria bacterium; assembly: GCA_038225955.1. Taxonomy (GTDB): domain Bacteria; phylum Bacteroidota; class Ignavibacteria; order Tepidaquicellales; family Tepidaquicellaceae; genus JAFDZO01. The sequence goes on from JBBRQV010000011.1 coordinate 12,909, forward strand.
TCTAATTCTAAAATCCCGACAAACTTATTGGCTAATTTGTATATAGATAGTAAAAATGTTGTTTGGATTGGATCAACAGATGCAGGTTTAATTAAGTTTGACGGAAAAAATTTCACATCATTTAACTTGTCAAATTCACCAATAAAATCTAATTTCATTCCTTCAATGGCTGCTGATAAAAATGAAAATCTATGGATTTGTGCGTTTAGAACCGGAGCAGGGCAACAAGGTGCGTTAATGAAATTTGACCGAAACAATAATTGGTCTTTTTTTAATACTCAAAATTCAGGAATTCATGATGGGAATCTTACAGCGGTAAGTGTAGATACAAATAATATTGTGTGGTGCTTTCATACTAAATTAAACAAATATGACGGAAAAACATGGAAATATTATGATAGCACTAACTCACCTTTAAAATACTCAAGTGTCAATGAAATTTATACAGACAGGTTAAATAACAAATGGATTGGTCAGAATTTTTATGGACTATTTAAATTAGGAAATGATAGTATATGGACATTCTATAATCCCTCAAATTCCGGAATAGGTGGAGTATTTATTAATAAAATTAGGGAAGATAATTTTAATAATTTATGGATAACACAAATGGGATATGGGTTGACAAGATTTAATATTATAGAAAATTTATGGACAAATTGGACACCTCAAAATTCTAATATGCACAGCGGTCGACCTTTTGGTTTGTGCATTGACAATTCCAATAAAAAGTGGGTTGGTTTTGATAATTATGATTCGCTTGCCGAATTTGATAATAATGTTTTTAATTATCATTTTCAACCAAGTATAATAACAGATATAAAACAGGATAAATTTGGAAATCTTTGGTTAACCACAGATAATGGACTAATTGAATATAATAAAAATGGAATTGTAGGAATACAAAATCAAAATTCTATTATTCCAACTAATTTTAAAATTGAAAAAATTTATCCCAATCCCTTTAACCCCTCAACAAAAATTTTTTACTCATTAAAGAAATCTTCGGGGATAGAATTAAAACTATTTGATGCATCGGGAAGATTTGTGAAGCTGATACAATCCGGATTTAAACCTGCCGGAAGCTACGAACTAAATTTTTCTTCGGAAGGACTTTCATCAGGAGTATATTTTATTTCATTATTTTCAGATGGGATTTTGGCGGATGCAAAGAAGGCAGTTCTTTTGAAGTGAAGAAAATAAAATCCGTCAAAAATTCATCATTGATGAAGAATTTTAAATTAAGAATTTTAAAATCCGACCAAAATCCGACCAAAATCCGACCAAAACCCAACCATTCAGAATTATTATTTTTGCCAGATTTTGTGGTTTTGGTGCCTGTCTCGCTTCAACGGGATTTTTGTGGTGAAATAAAATCCGACCATTTTCCGACCGGATGCAAATAGTAAAATAGTGAACTGGTGAAATAGTTGAATTAAAATGCGACTATAATGCGACTATTATTAACAAAAAAATAATTTTGTCAAAATTCCTTTGTTTTCGCGGAAATCGTTTTTTGGTATAAAATCGTAACTTTTTAATCGATTTTAAAAAAATTATATTTGAAGTTGTCTACAAAACTATACACTATTAACACTTATTAAATAATTATATGGGAAATTTATTAAAGAACAAATTATCTTCTTTACTCCCTGCGCTCAGAGATGAAGCTAAATCAATTGTAAAAGATCACGGTAAAAAAAACATCAGTGAAGTTACAATTGACCAGCTTTACGGAGGAATGCGCGGTGTAAAAGGACTCGTATGCGATACTTCAGAAGTTGGATTGGATACAGGATTAATAATCAGAGGTATTCCGATTCTTGAACTTACGGATAAACTGCCTGAAGAAGTATTTTATTTACTGCTTATCGGCACACTGCCGACTGCAGAAGAATTAAAAGATTTGCAGGAAGAATTCTCCTCAAGAGCAACTCTTCCTCAATACGTAATAGATATGCTTGGCGCATTACCTGCCGATACTCATCCTATGGTAATGTTCAATACAGGCGTGCTTGCAATGGAGTACGATTCTGAATTCAGAAAAGCTTACAGCACAGGCGCAGCTAAAGGAAACCTATGGGAATTTATGCTTGAGGATTGCTTAAACATTATTGCAAGAGTTCCGGTTCTTGCTGCTTACATTTACAGAAAAAGATTTAACAAGGGTGATATGATTGCGCCTGATAAAAATCTTGACTGGGCAGCTAACTATGCAAAGATGTTGGGCATACAGGATGATAACGGAAAGCTTGCTGACTTGATGAGATTGTATATGGTGCTTCACTCAGATCACGAAGGTGGTAACGTTAGCGCGTTCACAACTTACACAGTTGGTTCAGCTTTATCAGATGCATACTATGCAATCAGCGCAGGGCTTAACGGACTTGCAGGTCCTTTGCACGGATTAGCAAATCAGGAATGCTTAAACTTCATCGTAAAGATGAGAGCAGAATTTGATCACTCACCAACGGATGACGAAGTAAAAGATTATTGCGAAAAACTTTTAGCAAGCGGTAGAGTAATTCCGGGATATGGCCACGCTGTATTGCGTGTTACTGATCCTAGATTTACTGCATTCTTAGAATTTGGAAATAAATTTATTCCGGATGATGAGATATTTAAAATCGTTAAACAATTATTCGAAATTGTTCCAAATATTTTAATCCAACAAGGAAAAGCAAAAGACCCATGGCCTAATGTAGACGCAGGCAGTGGCTCTATGCTTTATCATTATGGATTAAAAGAACATGAATATTACACAGTGGTATTCAGCGTTTCAAGAATACTTGGAATGTCAGCTCAGTTGATTCTTGCAAGAGGCATGAACGCTTCTATCGTAAGACCAAAATCAGTTACAACTAACTGGATTAAGAAGCAAATCGCTGAATAAACAATAATTTATATCAATAAAAAGGGAGCCTATAGCTCCCTTTTTCTTCACACACAAATGTCTTGAGTTCTACTTAAGATTCCAGTTTTGCAATTCATCCATCATAGAGTAATCAGTCAAATCATAATGTATAGGCGTAACGGAAATATAATTTTCGTTTATAGCTTTATGGTCTAAGTCATTTGTTTTATCAGATAAAACATGGTCGCCTACAAGCCAGTAGTATGGTTTTTTATTCGGGTCTAAACGTTCTTCATAAAAATCATCCCAATCGGATTTTCCCTGCTTAGTAATTAGTACGCCTTTGATTTTACTTTGAGGCACAGCCGGTAAATTTACGTTGAGCAATGTTCCTTTCGGCAATCCTTTTTTCAAAACTAACTTAGCCATCTTAGCAGCAAATTTTGCTGAAGGTTCAAAATCCATAAAGGTAAAGCTTCCGAGTGAAACAGCTATGGAAGGAATGCCAAGTATTGTTGCCTCTGTTGCTGCGGAAACTGTTCCCGAGTAAATAATATTAATTGCAGTATTTGCTCCGTGATTAATACCGGAAATGCACAAATCAATTTTCCGATTCTTTAGTAAAGTCCTTACGGCGAGCTTTACTGAATCTGCCGGAGTACCTTCAACCGCGTAACCAAAGAATTTTTTATTTTTGAAAATCTTCGTTGCTCTTATAGGATTTGAAACTGTAATCGCATGCCCGGCAGCGCTTTGTTGTGTATGCGGTGCCGCAACAATTACCTCGGCAAATTTACTGACTTCTTTTGCAAGCGCATTAATTCCTTTTGATTCTATACCGTCATCGTTAGAAATAAGTACGAGTGGTTTCTTCATGTAATGTTAAAAAATTTATTCGTTAGTTTTATTTATTTCCTGAATTTTATCCCATAGCAAATCTTTTAATTTATCTAAGCCTTCACCGCTTATAGATGAGATTAAAATTTTTGTTTCATCAGTTTTTATCTTTTGAATTTTTTTCTTAAGCTCATCAGGGATTGCATCAATTTTTGTGAAGCAGATAATTCTTGGCTTATTAATTAATTCTTCAGAGTAGTTTTCAAGTTCTTTTAATAAAGTCTTGTACTCTTTTAAAAATTCTTTTTTAGTTGTTCCCTCGAGTAGGTTTGTAGTATCAATTAAGAATAATAATATCTTCGTTCTTTCAATATGCTTAAGAAATTGTATCCCAAGTCCTTTGCCATCAGATGCACCTTCAATAATTCCGGGAATATCGGCAACTACAAATGATTCGTACTCTTTATATCTTACTATTCCAAGATTCGGAATTAACGTAGTGAAGGGATAATCTGCTATCTTTGGTTTAGCAGCAGATATTTGTGAGATAAGTGTTGACTTGCCAGCATTAGGAAATCCGACAAGTCCTACATCTGCAATTAATTTTAATTCTATAATAACGTTTGCTTCTTTACCGTCTCTTCCTGTTTCGGAATATCTTGGCGCTTGTACAGTGGAAGTTTTGAAGTGGTTATTGCCTCTACCACCTCTTCCGCCTTTTAGCACAATTATTTCTTCACCGTCTTTTGTAAGGTCGGCAAGTACTGCGCCTGTAACTTCATCTTTTACAATGCTTCCGCATGGTACTTGTATGATAACATCCTCTGCATCTTTGCCTGTTTTCAGTCCGCCTTCTCCATGCTTTCCGCGTCCGGCTTTATAATGTCTCTTATAGGAGAAATCGATTAAAGTAGCGAGCTGTGCATTAGCTTTGAAAATTATATCGCCGCCTCTGCCGCCGTCTCCGCCGTTTGGTCCGCCTTTGGGAACGAATTTCTCCCTGCGAAAACTTACTACTCCATTGCCGCCGTCACCCGACTTAATGAAAATCTTTGCGTGGTCTAAAAACATTATTGTCCCTTAATTATTTTTCTTTTTGTAAAAAATGTTCCTGTAAAGCATCAGTAAATTTCACAACCTGTTTGTTATAAATATTTACTTTTTGTTCGTTGAATAAATCTTTTAAGTGTGATGCTGCATCTTTCCAGTTATTTACAGAGGCTAACGTTCTGAACGAACTTCGCATAGAGGTCTTGCTTCCACCGTAAACTTTATCTCGTATTGTGTTAAGTTCTTTCTCTGTGAAGAGTCTTTTTATTTCGTATTGGTCGCCTGTATCGTTATCCAAAGTCTCTGAAAAAATCTCTGTCTCACTTTCGGTCTTTATTTCTTCCTGCTCTTTTTCTTTTTCTTCGCGTTCTTTTATTAAGTCATCTGAATAGATATCATACTTAGTATAATTGATTTCCTTTTTTTGTTCCTTCTTAGGTTCTTTACTATCTTTTTTTAAATCTTTACTTAGAGGAACTTCAATTTTTACTTTCTTTTCTCTTGGAGTTACTTCGGGTTTTATTTCTATATCGGGAATCGGTTCAAAAGCATCATCAATTTTCTCTGTATTCTTTTCTTCTTTTATTTCTTCAATCTTACTTTCATGTTTTACTTCGTGAATCGTATATTTATCAGTGAAAACTTTTATAATATCTTTGTAAGATATTAAAGTGCTTTCTTTAATATTCGATATAATATCAAATTTCTTTAGTAAGTCATCGTAGCCTTTATCCTCAAGAAAAATTTTTATAAATGAGAAAGGAATCTTAGATTCTAAATTTATTTCACTTTCATTTTCATACTTAAGCTTGAAAATATTTATCAGGAAATTCTTAATCTTTACCCCGGAGATTTCATTCGATAGTTTATTATATAAAACCTCATTGGTATCATTTAATAAAAGCTCAACTTTACTTTTTGAAACATATAAATGAGTTTCCTCATCAAGATAATTTAAAATTGTATCAGGATAAAATTTATAAAAAGTAAAAACTCTCAGCCTATGTCTTACTTCATTATCAGATTTCGATTCAATGCTGCCATAAACATAATTCAGTAAAGTCCACTTAGGCCTTATGGAAAAATTAAAATACAGCTTTACCCCTTTTTCTATAAGCTCATCAAGATAATCGCTCTCAGTAATTTCCTGAGTCTCATTAAAAATAAAATTTTTTATGAAAGGAGAGAGCTCGCTTTTAGCCACAGAGTTCCTCGATACCGGCGAAAGCAAACGTATCTTATTTTTTTCTAAATTTGTTTTTTCTTTTACTAAATTTTCAAACATCTTGTATAAAAAATATCTTAATAAAAAAGCCCGCTCTTGAACGGGCTTAAAATTTAAGTGCGTTACGAACGAAATAAATTAAAATTCTCTTGAAGAAATTTTCTTTTTCAATTGTGAAATATGCCATGTGATATTTATTTCTTTCGGACACGCTTCTATGCAGTTAAAAATTGTATGACATCTCCATATTCCGTCCGGGTTATCAATTATATCCATTCTTTCATCTCCTGCATCATCTCTCGTATCATATGTAAATCTGTATGCTTTTAGTAATGCAGCAGGTCCTAGATAGTTTTCATTTGTCCACGTTGAAGGGCATGATGTCGTACAGCATGCGCATAAAATACATTTAGCAGATTCAAATAACATCTCCGCATCTTCATTCGATTGTAATCTTTCGCTATTCTGCGGAGCAGGAGTTTTATTTATCAGATATGGTTTTATAACTTCATACTTCTGGAAGAAACTCGACATATCTACAACTAAATCTTTTATTATAGGCAATGATGGCAGCGGTTCGATAACAATCGGTTTATTGGTGTTCATATCCTTTAAAAGAATTGAACATGCAAGCCTGTTCTTACCGTTAATCTTCATACCGTCGCTTCCGCAGATACCATGAGCGCATGAACGTCTGAATGTAAGCGTGCCGTCATGTTTCCATTTTATCTCGTGAAGAACATCGAGAAGCCTCCAGTCACCGCTGATACCTTGCAGATTGAAATCCTGAAAATACGGCTGCGTATCTTTCTCAGGGTTGTATCGTAAAATTTTTATTGTAATATCCATTGTATAATATATTAGTAATAATATTTTTTTATTTCAATTTATAATCTTCTTTCAGAATTTTAATAAATGCGTCTTTATCCAGGCAGGGATAAGTTTTCTCAATCAAATCATATCCTTTGTATACTTCGCCCAAAGTAAAATAATCAGCAGTTATTCCTGCTAAAATTGTTTTTACTGAACCTGCATCTGTATTGAATGTTTCTGTACCCTCAGGCTGACATTGATAATTGCTGTCTAAAAATACCTGCAAATCATTTTTCCACTCATCAATTTCTTGATTTACAAGTATCGGATAGTTTTTAGTAATCTCTTTAAATTTTCCGTTTTGTAGAGTGTAAATTACTATCGGCGAATGTGTCTCTGCAAAATTTGTGAATGCATAAGCAAACATCATATTGTATGCAGTAAACTCTTTCTTTCCATTCTTATCCATATCACTTAACTCATAGTAAGAGTCAGCTAAAAACAATGTATCAGTTGCAGACATTTTATCGTTACTTATCTTGTATGCGATTAAAGTGTTGCAGCAATGTGCCCCACCGGAATTTGTAAGCAGCAGATAAGTTTTAAATCCATCGTTATTAAAATCAACGTCTACTACATCAGCAACAGTCCCTATGTAAGTATCCTTGAAAATAATATCATTACCCTCAGTAACTTTTAACTTCGAGCTGTAATCGCTATCATTATAAGTTGTTCTGAACCTGTATTTGCCAAGCTTAACATCAAGATCGTTCTTATCCTGCGCATTACAGAAATTAATGCCCAACAAAACAACTAAAAGTAAACAATATTTTATCTTCAAATTGTGTTTCAATTAGTACTTTCTTTCCTGTGGTTTAAATCTTGTAACTACTACTGGTTTATATTTTAAAACCGGAGTATCACCGTTTTCATTCTTGAAAGCAAATGTATGCTTCATCCAGTTCACATCGTCTCTTTTAGGGAAGTCTTCTCTTGTGTGCGCTCCGCGTGATTCCTGTCTGGCGTAAGCGCTGTTTACAGTTGCTTCCGCAGTAACGATAAGATTATCGAGCTCGATTGCTTCCATCAAATCCGTATTGAAAATTTTTCCTTTATCCTGTATTGAAATATTCTTCGCTCTCTCTTTTATCTCTTTTACCTTCTCAACCATTTTTTTCAGGTCAGCTTCGTTTCTGAAAACTCCGCAGTCAACCATCATTGTATCCTGCAATTCAGTTCTGAGTGTTACAACTTTTTCACTTCCACTTTTATTAAAAATATCACTGATAATCTTTTTCGATTTCCCATCTGCATCATCAGGAAGGGGAGCGTAATCTGTTTTACTGATAAATTCAGTTACTGCCTTTCCTGTTCTTCTTCCGAATACAACTAAATCCAATAATGAATTTGTACCAAGTCTATTTGCTCCGTGAACAGATACACATGCGCATTCGCCTGCAGCATAAAGTCCTTTTACTATAGCGCCTGTTTCATTTAATAAAACCTCACCGTTTACATTTGTTGGAATACCACCCATTGCATAGTGCGCAGTCGGCTGAATCGGAATAGGTTCCTTTGTCGGTTCAACACCAAGATACGTTCTTGCAAATCCTGTAATCTCAGGCAGTTTATCATCGATAACTTCTTTTCCTAAGTGCGATACATCAAGGTAAACATAATCCGTTCCATCGCTTCCTCTTATTCCTCTTCCTTCTCTTATTTCTGTAATAATTGCTCGCGATACCATATCTCTCGGAGCTAAATCCATAACTGTCGGAGCGTAACGCACCATGAATCTCTCGCCGTCTTTATTTTTTAATATTCCGCCTTCACCTCTTGCAGCCTCGCTTACAAGAATTCCAAGCTTCCATAATCCTGTAGGATGGAACTGGAAAAACTCCATATCTTCCAATGGCAATCCGTTATTGTAGCATAATGCATAACCATCACCCGTACCAACGTGCGCGTTAGATGTAATTCTGAAAACTCTTCCGTAACCGCCTGTTGCAAAAATAACAGCTTTAGCATGAAAAGTATGCAGCTCGCTTGTAGCAATATCCATTGCAACAACGCCTTTGCAAACGCCGTCTTCAACAATTAAATCTGTCACAAAATATTCTGAGAAAAAATTCACCTGATTCTTGATGCAGGTTTCATATAATGTGTGAAGCATTACGTGACCGGTTCTATCGGCTGAGTAGCATGAGCGTTTAACAGCAACTCTTTTCCCATCGGGATTAGCAGGGTCAACAGGTTTTGTATGACCGCCGAAAAATCTCTGAGCAATTTTTCCGTCTTCATTTCTTGAGAAAGGCATTCCCATGTGTTCAAGCTCCATGATAGCTCTGATTGCATCTCTGCACATTACTTCAATACAGTCCTGGTCACCGAGGTAATCGCTTCCTTTTACCGTATCGTATGCATGATTTTCCCATGAATCATCTTCCATATTTGAGAGTGCCGCGCAAACACCGCCCTGCGCTGTGCCTGTATGTGAGCGCGGAGGAAAAACTTTAGATAGAACTGCACAAGAATATTCTTTAGGAATTTCTACAGCAGCTCTTAGCCCTGCGCCGCCTGCACCGATAATTACTACGTCAAAATTTTGTACCATATTTTATAAAATTACATTTGTAATTATTTATTAAAATTTTTTTCTTGTTTCACTTGGGAGGAAATTATTCTTCCATTTTTTTTATAGCTTTGTATAGCTCAGATTTTTTCTTATTATCATCTGCCCCCGTGCTGTAAATACTTTTTAAATCCATATATGAAAGTATTGCATCAAATTTTCTTCCTTCTTTTACGGCAATCATTCCCAGATAATAAAGCATATCTAAATTGTAAGGAGTCGTACCGTACAGATTCATTTCGCGTTCGTAAGCAGCATCAAGAATCTTTTTCGCTTTAGAGTAATCCTTGTACTTCTCGAAATAAATTTTCCCAAGCCCGACATATGCATTTGTATTACTTGAATCTCTTTTTATTACATCTATATAACCCTTCTCTGCTTTCTTATAATCACCCATCTGGTCGTAAATATTTGCAATGGAGTATCGTATAAAATTATCCGTAGTATCTGCCTTCAGCATTTTATCGTAAAATATTAATGCCTTTTTGTAATCTTTAGAGGAAGAGTAAGCGCTTGCAAGCGATGAGCTTAAAGAATTTACTAAACTATCTGATGCAAATTTTTCTCTTACAGTCTTAAATAAATCTTCCGCTTTCTTATACGAATCAGTCATTACATATAAATCAAGCAAGTCTCTGTATATGTAAAAACTATCGGGACGCATTTCAATACATTTGTAATAATAACTTTCAGACTTAGCAAGATTGATTCTGTTAACAGAATCTTTTTTTACAGTGAATGTATCAATAACTTTCATCGTATCGCGAGCCTTCGAGTAATACCAGTCATACATCAGTGAAGATTTTAAATTACCTGCAATTCTGTAGTTTGAATTAAAAAGACTTTCTTCCTTCTTTAATTTCAACTCTGCGTTATCTTCAATATTAGCTGTATTTATCAGGGTTGCTGTTTTCTTAAACGCATTTATTGCTACTGCAAAATTAAGATTGCCGTAACCCATGTAAGTGTAAGTCGTAATACCAATTACTTCACCTTTTGAATTAAAAAGCGCGCCGCCGCTATTACCCGGAGAAATCGCCGCCGTTATCTGAATAACTTTTTCAAAAGTTTTTGTAACAGGCATATAAGTAACCGGGTCATTAAAATCTACCTTCTCATTTTCTCTTATTGCAGCCACAATTCCCTGTGAGATTGTGTATTCAAATCCTAAAGGACTGCCTATTGCAAATACATCCTGACCTTGCTTTACATCATTAGCATTTCCGAACTTTATTGTCTGAAAATTAAGACTGTCATCGGAAATAATTTTTAAAATTGCAAAATCATTTTTTTCATCTATTAATACTATCTGCGCATAATGAAAAACTCCGTCGCTTGTTTTTACTATAAGACTGTCAATTCTTTCAACTACGTGAAAGTTAGTTCCAATTAGTCCATCGCTTCTGAAAATAAATCCGCTTCCGTTAAGTAATGTTGTATCGCGATTAGAATATGTTGCATAATTATAATTATCAGATGTATGATACCAAATAGAAACAAGTGCTGCTTTATTCTGCTGAATAATTTGCTCTGCATTCAGGTCTCCGTCTTTCGGCCCCTGTTCCGTTTCACTTCTCTCCTGCGCAAATGAAAAACTCGCAATGAAAAGAAATAAAATTACTAAATATTTAAATCCTGAATTCTGAATTTTCAATTTTAAATTTACTTTCCTTTCCAATCTGCTTTTCTTTTTTCAACAAACGCTTTCATGCCTTCAAATTTATCTTCCGTAGCAAATAATAGATAGAAATTTTTTCTTTCGAACTCAAGTCCGGATTCTATTGTAAGGTCTAACGATTTCATCACACATTCTTTACCGAGCATCACAGCAATACTTGGCTTGCTTGCGATTTCTTTCGCAAGTTCAATTGCTTCATCAAGGTAAACGCTGTCTTCAACAACTCTTGTTAAAAGTCCTGCATCAAACATATCTTTGGAAGACATCATTCTTCCCGTTAAAATCATTTCCATTGCCCGCGCTTTGCCGATTGCTTTCGTTAGTCTCTGTGTTCCGCCTGCTCCCGGTATTACACCTAGATTTATTTCCGGCTGTCCGAACTTTGCAGACTCGGCGCCGATAATCATATCGCAGCTCATTGCAAGTTCGCATCCGCCGCCAAGGGCGAATCCGCTAACTGCTGCAATTATTGGTTTTCTTATTTTTCTTATTCTATCCCATCTTGCAAAACGGTTGCTCATCTGCATTTCAATTGCAGAGGCATCTGCCATTTCTTTTATATCTGCGCCTGCGGCAAAAGCTCTCGCATTGCCTGTTAAAACTATGCAGCCGATTTCAGAATCCAAGTCCATGCTCTCCATTGTCTCAACTACTTCTTTCATCAAAGGAATGTTCAAAGCGTTTAAGGCATCGGGGCGGTTTAATTGTATAAGCCCGACTTTAAGTCCGTTTTTATTTTCTATTCCTGAAACCAGAATATTATTGTAAGAAGCAGAAAGGTAAGAATTATCGCTCATTATATTGTGAAAATGTGGTATGATTGTAAAAAATGAAATTAACGTTATTGATTTTTAATTACAATGAAGAATGGGAGGGCAAAGTGCAGTAAAAAGTATTAAAATGGCGGGCTACCCTATTAAGTAAGGAGGTGTAAGCCGCATAAATAACATAAAAATTAATAACCTATGTCATCTGGTGTATCGTTAGGTTTTTCATTAGACTTTTTCTTATCCGATTTCTTATCCTGCCTTCCGAAATTATAAGTAAAGGTCAAAAAAGCCGTTCTTGTATTTCTTCTTCTTGTCAGATTTTCTGTATAGGTAATTTCATTAAGGTTTGACGTGTTTTTCTGTTTATCGAATATGTCAGAAACTTTAAAGCTTATGCTTGATGAGTTATTAAATATTAGCAACTCTTTTTTTAACGCAATATCCACTGTCTGTACAGGCTCAGTTATTGCCTGACTTGTCACTCTTCTTCCGTTATAATTATAAGAGAGCTGAATGTTAAATAGAGTTGATACATTCATTCCTGCCAATAGTCTTCCTGCCCATGAGTAAGCTGAATTTACTAACCCTGCCTGAATGTAAGAAGCATCTGCATCGGTTCTGTAATAATTAATATTTCCGTTCAGGTTGAGAGAATTGAATAATTTTGTATTGAAGATAAGCTCTGCTCCGTATGTTTTTGAGCTTGAATTATTTATAAAAGAAGTAAGAGTTACATTTGAATCAAGCAGCGTTCTGAATCTTGTAATTTCATCATGTGTCTGTCTGAAGTAAATCGAAGGTGTTAATACTGTCTGGTCGATATAATTAATAAAACTCAATTCATATGAATCGATGAACATTGGGTTAAGATAAGGATTGCCTTGCCTGAGGTTCAGAGGGTCTGACCTTTCAATAAATGGATTTAAATCTTCTGTATCAGGTCTCTTTATCCTTCTTGAATAGGTAAATTGCATTTCCTTTCCCAGTTCTAATTTTTGTTGAAGACTTATGCTTGGAAAAATATTGAAATAATTTCTTGTAAACTGGGTGTTAGCACTTACTAAATCTCCTGTTGAATTAGTCTGCTCGCCGCGTAACCCCAATGAATAAGAAAAATCTTTTATTGAACCTGAATACATTGCATAAACTGCATTAATGAAATCTTTATAGTTGAAGCTGTTTGAGGATAAAATATCTTCGACAAGACTATTTGTTGTATAATCGAAGTTCCTGTATGTAGAAGTGTTATCAGTGTTTCTTATTGTCGCTTTAAAACCTGCTTCTAAAACTAATTTATTCTTAAGTGGCTGAGTGTAATCTAATGAAATCTCTAAATCGTTATTAATGCTTTTACCAAGGTCATTGCGAATTGGAATATTTGAAATAGGATTTATCCTATCGTAAATATTTGAGATTTGAGTATTGTCCTCTTTGAATCTACTGTAGCCTATATCCAGACTTAGCTGTTGTTTCGGAGTTTTGAATTTTTTCACATAGTTCAAATCGGCATCAAGATTATATCCAATATCATTATCTTCAGAGGAGTTTAAAGTGTTATAGGTAACATTATTTAATGCATCAGTCTCAGTTGTAATTTGACTGTCTCCTCTTTTTCTGTTTTTATCACTGTAATTGATTGAAAACCCGATTGTTGATTTAGCATCTGGATAATAATCAATACCGCCTTTGACGGAATGATTTATCAGTCTGTTTAATGCATTACTACTTTGCGAAAAATTTGTATTATCAAGAAAATTAATTCTTTCAAGAGAACCTGATACAGGATTATTAAATAATCTGTAATTATAATTCCCAAATATATTAAGACTGCCGTTTTTTGCATTCAAGCTAAGTCCGCCTGTGTATTTATCATCAGTTCCTGTTCCCAGTGTAGCAGTGCCGTTTACTCCAAAGTCGTTATTCTTTTTTAGGATAATATTTATTACACCTGAAGTCCCTTCTGCGTCATATTTTGCATCGGGATTAGTTACCAGCTCAATGCTTTCTATGGTGTTCGCAGGGATTTGTTCGAGAATACTTGTTCTTGAGCTAGTGTTTAAGCCGGAAGGTCTTCCATCGATTAGTATTTTTACCCCTGTACTTCCTCTTAACGAAATGTTCTCATCTATATCTACCGTAACGGAAGGAATATCTTTGAGAACGTCGATAGCCGAGCCACTACTGTAAAGGTCGTTCTTCCCGACATTGATAACTTTTTTACCGGGAGTAAATTGTATCATACTTTTTTCATCCGTAACAGTGATTTCTTCAGTAGTAGTTGTGCCTGAAGATAGTTTAATCGTATCAAGAGTTATTTCGGGTGCTTTTTTAGAGAGAAGAATTCTGTTATTTACTGCAGAGCGATAGCCTGTATAATCCACTGTTATTTTATAGGTACCAAAGCTTGTTTCTATATCAAACTTTCCGTTTACGTCGGTTATTGCTCCGGAATTACCGGTTGAATCGTCAAGTTTTTTTAAAATTATTGTAACTCCCTCAAGCGGACTCTTTGTATCTTTATCGATTACAAATCCGTGAATTTTCCCTTTTGAATCAGACGTTTGAGTTGTGCTATTATCCTGAGAGTATATTTTATTTTGAAAGGACAGTAAAATTAAAAATAAAAAAATTTGGAACAGTTTTGTTATATCTTTCTTAGTGATTAGCATTATTAATTTAAAATTGCCGCAATATTTTCTTGCAGTGTTTCATTAACGTACATTTATAGACAATATACTCAAGTGAAATGAAAACGGAATGAAAATGCAGTGTGGGTATAAAATAGCCGAATCGTGTTCACTTTATTGTTTGTTTAACAATGGAATAAAATTAAAACCCAAAATTCTGAAATAAAATTCAAATTTTGAAATAATTTATTTCAACTAATTGTGATGTTTAGCTAAACTTTCCCGATTTGAATTTAATTTTCGAAAATCTCTTTCTATTTTTAAAAATGAAAAAATTTCCCGTACTAGGCTTCGGCTGTTACAGAATAGATTATAGAGTAGATGAACATCGAAAGTCGCTCGAAAAAGCAACATTAGAAGGCATTACTTTAATAGATACATCGGCAAATTATGCTGACGGCAAAAGCGAAATCCTTGTCGGACAGGTCGTCGAGAAATTAATATCAGATGGTAAAATAAAAAGAGAAGACTTAACAGTTGTAACTAAAGCCGGATACATACAAGGCTCTAATTACAAAACTGCACTTGCGCGAAAAGATGAGGGCAAGCCTTTTACTGAAGTTGTTGAATATGCAGAGCGTTTATGGCACTGCATTCATCCCGATTTTTTGCAGCATCAGATTGATGAACAACTTGGCAAATTGAAAATGGATTACGTTGATGTTTATCTGCTGCATAATCCCGAATATTTCCTCGGTTGGGCAGAGCATGAAGAAATGAAACTTGATGCTGCCAGAGAAGAATATTACAGAAGAATAAAAAATGCTTTTGTTTTCTTAGAGGAGAAAGTGAAAGAGGGAAAAATAAAATCGTACGGGATTTCTTCCAATTCATTTCCTGAGTTACAAAATGAATATAATTTTACTTCATTGGAAAAAGTTTTGCAAATAGCCAATGAAATAAGCACTGGTAATAATTTCAAATGCATTCAGCTTCCGTTTAATTTAATAGAGAGCGGTGCTGCGTTAAATAAAAATCAGGCGAACGGAACGAAGACAGTTCTCGGACTTGCCAAAGAAAATAATTTAGAAGTGCTTATAAATCGCCCATTGAATGCTATCACTGCAAAAGGGCTTTTACGCCTTGCTGATTTTGAAGTTACCGGTCAGTACATCGAGAACGATTTTGTAAAACAGAATAAACTTGTAATGATGATGGAGCAGGATATCATCGATGAAAAACTTCTTGACATGGAAAGCACGGAAGACTTAGAGAAAGCAAAGAAGTTTCTTTCGTTCGGAAAGCTGATTGATGAAAACTGGAAATTCTTTGGAACACTAGAGCATTACAACGATACCATAGAGCATAATTTTGCCCCAAAAATAAATTTCCTAACAGATTTTTTTAATAATGAAGTTGAAGAAGTGAATGCAAAAGAATTTTTTGCCAAGTATCTTGTAGAGTGCTACAAGCTGTTTAATTTTATTTCGACATATTATAAAATTAATGCGAACAGCAGAAATGCAAAGATACATTCTATAATAAATGAGTTTATACCGGGAGAGTATCATAGCTTATCACTTTCACAAAAAACAATGTTGATAATAGAATCTACTGAAGGTGTTTCAACTGTATTAATCGGAGCTAGAAAAGAAAAATATGTAGATGATGCAGTAAAAATTTTAGGATTAAAAAAACTTCCTGAAACAATTTCCGTATTAAAGAAGATAAAAAGTGAAATAGCTGACCATATAAATTAATTAGGATGGAAATTTTCATGGAATCTTTTAAAGAGCATAAAACAAAAATGATTTTAATAGCATCGCTTGTTGTAGTTTCTGCAGTGCTGCTATATTTTTATTTAGGTAAATCCGATGCCGGAAAAGAAACAGGCACTGAAAAAAAGACTGAGAAGAAATATTCTGACGAGGAGTTAAAGAAAGTTATTCCTGTGGAAATTGATTCAATGCTTTACTCCTATGGGATAAAAAAGGAATGGATAAAGGACGGCAAAAATGAAAAGAAGTCAGACAAGACAAGTCCGGAGTTGTGGTTTGCAAAAGATATTTCAATCCCCTTTGATTTAAGCACAATAGAAGTAACAACAAACCTTACAAATCTTCTTCGATACTTCGGACTTGAGCAGCTAATCAACGAAGACCCAAAAACAAAAAACATAAGCGCAGATATTTTTTTCAAAAAAGACAGCCTGAAAAAAACCGTCGGAAATGTAAAGCTTACTTACACCGATAAAATAAAAAGAGATGCTTCAGATGTCTGCCTGATATTAAATAATATCACTGATTTTAAATCTTCGGATTTAAACGACGTGTTAAACTCCAATGAAAGTTTTTCTGTAATACTTCCTCTTACGAATGATAAATCAGACGTACAGTCTTCCATTTTAAATTCTAAAAAAGATTTTCTAATGAAGTTTTCATTGGGAAAAGAAGATGATGTTGAAGCTGATTTTAAATCAGGCACTGAAAACAGCAGAGAATGGCGCGCAAAAATAAAAAGTGTTTCGTATGAATTTACTAAAACCGGGGGAGTAATTTTAGAAAATCCGGTAAAGGATTTTGTCTTCGGACAGAAAATAAAGGAAGAGTTTCAGAAATATAAAATAAACACGTACAAAGATACTTTGCTTATGAAATTTGCTTCATCTAATATTGATGAGAAAAAAGTTTATGATTTATTTACCAATATAATTAACAGAACAAAGAGCGGATTTGCAAATAATTTTTACATTCTTAATCTTTCTCCTTCTGAGTTTACATTCCTCGATAAAGAAATTGCGAATTTAAAAAGACGAGGATATAAGTTTTATTCGTTCAAAGATATGATGAAAAAACTTAACGCTCCATTGGTAAAACCGAGCGACGAGAAACCAAATGACAATCCGCAAGGAGTAAAAGCTGATACTTTAAACCCTGTTCCGAAAACACCTAAAAAGAAAAAATAAAACATAGCATGGAAACACAGCAACTATGGATGAAGTACGCTTTTAAAGAAGCAGAACGAGCTTATGAAGAAAATGAAGTACCGATAGGATGCATTATAACTTTTCAAAACACAATAATTGCAAAGGCTCATAATCAGGTAGAAACATTAAAAGACCCGACTGCACACGCAGAGATAATTGCAATCACTTCCGCTGCTGAGTATCTGCAATCAAAAGCTCTCATCGGATGCAATATGTATATTACGCTTGAGCCCTGTCCTATGTGCGCGGGGGCAATTGTAATGGCAAAGGTTGATAATCTTTACTTCGGCGCATTCGATAATAATATCGGCGCATGCGGAAGCGCATTCAACATCACTTCAAACGAAAAGATGAATCACAATGTAAACGTCTACGGAGGGATTATGGATAAAGAGTGCGCTGGGATTTTGAAAAGTTTTTTTGAGGTGAAGAGGGGTTAACCAATCCCAACACATACCACCTTTCCTTTTTATTTCCCATTTCTTTTCTGTCTTTATCATATAATAATAATCTGAACAATTAAAATCTTCGGTTTTTACTATCCCATATTTTAAAGTTTTGTCAATTAATATTTTATAAATTGTATTCTCCGGATATAAATCAAGGTACTTGTTATAAAAAAAAATCTCATTTTTATCGTAAATTCTTTCTCCGCCTTGTCTTAATAACCAATACGAAGTTAAAAAATTAAATTTAGCAAGAAATTGATCAGGTCTGTTGTTCAAGTTTTGAAGTAAATTAACAAAACTTTCTTTTCTATAATCTCCAATTAAAAAACTGTTTATTCTGCTGGAATAAAGTGTGTCTAAGAACAAGATTATATTATTAGTAATTTTTGGCCTAAAGTTAGTTATTTTTCTATTGTATATATATTCCTCTGCATTACTTGCACGCAAAATCTCTGGACACTGAATAGTATCTCTTCTTTCATTATACTCCTCAATGGTTTTAAATCTTGGATCTTCATACCATTGAAAGAACATTATTCTTTCTACAATGCTATAATTAATATCGTTAGGAATAACATTTATTTGTTTTGTTTTAAAAAACTTCAATGAATCATAAAATGATTTATAAATATCTCTGATTGTTTTCAAGGTATCATTGGTGTTTTCTTGACCTTCATAGAAATTAATTGGGGTCATTCTTTCCCATTCCTTAAAAAACTCCCTCATCAATGAATCTGAATCTTCTTTGTAAGCTTGTTCTAATAATTTAATTTGTGATTGAGAGAAAATTTGCGAGGGAATAGCAATGAGAGTGAGTGTGAGGGAAATTAAAATGAGGCAATATGTTAATCTCCGTTTCATAGATGAATGTACGAAAAATTTCGAAAAATAAAAGTGAATCTATATCACTCCGATAATTTTTTCTTCCAACAATCCTTCTTCGTTGGTAATGATTGCTTTGTATACTCCTGTTCCTAAAAAATCTGTAAAGATATTTAAAGAGTGCTTTCCGGGCTCGTAAATTCCCGAAAGTAATTCCGCTTTCTCCCTGCCATACATATCATAAATTTTTATTTTGAGTTCACCCGGATTTTTATTCGTAAAATCATAAATAAAAGAATTTACCTTGTCAGATTTTTTATTAACGTGCGTGCATGCGCTTGCAAGCATACAGATTTTCTGATTTATAATTTGATTCAGGTTTGCGCTTAGGTTGTTTGCATAGGTAGAAACATCCATATTCCAGATGCTGTTATCCTGAATGTGAACATGCCTGTTTCCCCTATGGCCGTGCTCGAGATAATGAACGTTTATCGCATCGTTCAAAGAAAGAATTTTTGCTTTCTCCTCGGGAGTTGTATAGGATAAATCCATTGCCGCTCCGATAATATGCGGAGATGCTTCAATGTTAGACCATCCTCTTCTTTTATAGATTAACTGACTTTCATTCGTTCGCATTCCATCCGAAACTCTCGGCTTAAACTTTACTTTATCCATCAAGTATAAAAACTTTATAAGAGCGGGTGCCTGGAGGTAGGGGATTACGTTAAACTTCAGTTCAAGAAAAGGAAAAGAAAATTTCACCATCGAGAAATATCCTTTTGTGTTGGTAAAACTTATGAAGTTAAAATCAGGAATGTATAGAACTGAATCTGTTTTAGTTATGAACTCAAACTGATTATATACACTACCATCGGTATTCAAAATTTTTAGGTAACCGGATATTAAATGATTTTCTTTTGTATAGAAGAATGGATTATCTGAGTCGGCGGAGTAATCAATTAAAGATTTATTATCCGCTTTACAAAAATTAACTAAAACTAAGAAGAGTATGAGGGGTAAAATTTTTTTCAAATTAGAATAATTTACATTTCACCGAAACCTTTTTCAAAAAAATCAATCATCTCAACTGATAATGCTTCCTCATCTTCGCCTTCAAATTTCAGCATAAGCTTTGAGCCTTTCTCTGCAGCAAGAGTCATTACACCTATGATGCTTTTGCCGTTCACTTCAAAATCATTTCGAGTTATAAAAAAATCTGCGCGGTACTTTGCTGCGATTTTTACTATCGATGATGCAGGTCGAGTGTGCATACCTGCGTTGTTTACTATCTCAACTTCTTTTTCTATCATAGAATAAATGAATAAATCTTAAAAATTTCTTTCAAGTAACATTTGTGAAAATCCTTTTAATAATTCCTGATGTTCAGCGTGAACATCTTTTATATAGTTATCTGCTTTTGATGTAAAGCTCTCAACTGCTTCTTTTGCAGCATCTATCACACCGTAGTCATAATATATTTTTTTAATTGCCTCGATTTCTTCTTCGTGATTTTCTTTTATGCCTGAGTTCTTTACAATTTTTTCTATTCTCTCTCTGTCTTCTTTTTTATTAACGACTTCAAGCGACTTCAACAATAAATAAGTTCTCTTCCCCTCTATTAAATCACCGCCTATTTTTTTTCCAAACTCTTTTTCATCGGCTATAATATCAAGCAAGTCGTCTTGTATCTGAAATGCAAGCCCTGAGTTAATCGCAAAATTTCTTATGTTTTCTATCTGTTCATCACTTCCGCCGCCTATTATCGCTCCCATAACCGCGCTGACTTCAATAAGCTTTGCAGTTTTTTTCTGAATCATCATTAAATATTTATCAATCGTAACGTCTGATTCTATTTCAAAATCCTTATCATAGCTTTGTCCTTCGCACACTTCAACAACTCCCTCGGTAAACTCCTCAACTATTTTTTCAATTCGTAAAGCTTTGGTTCTAAGGAGAGATTTATATGCAATGGCTATTAAATTATCACCCGCAAGAATTGCCGTGTTTACATTCCATTTTTTATGAACTGTTTCATTACCTCTGCGTGTATCAGCGTTATCCATTATATCATCATGAACTAAAGTAAAATTATGCAGTACTTCAATTGCCGCTCCTGCATCTAAGGCATCTTCTATATTTCCGCCGACGGATTCACATGCAAAGAGAGTAATAATCGGGCGGATTCTTTTACCGCCGCCTGAAAGTACATAGTTTACGGGGTCGTAAAGACTTTTGGGTTCCTTTAATTCTACTAATGAATTTACCTTTTCATCAATTTTCTTCTTGTACTCATTATACTTCTTTAAAAATTTTTCCATTATGTTAATCTATGATGAAACTTTTAATTGAATTTGGAATTTAATACAGAGGATTCGCATTTGAATTATTACAAGGCAGTTGTAATTCTATTGTAAATATAACTGTTAATATATAAAATAAAATTCGTTAGAAATATGAAATTAAAACTGTTCAAATTCATGTCTAAAAATAAAATTCTTGTCTCCTCCCTTTTTGCGATTATTCTGGCTGTATCTTCATTTGCGTTTATTCCACGTTCAGAAAATAAATTCGATGAATTACTTTTTGAGAAAGCTCAGAAGTATGCTAATAGAAATTCGGCTGAGCTTCCCGACTGGGCTTTAACAGACCCAAAGGACGGATATGAAGGAACGAGAACTTTAGCGTTCAGAGATTATTTAACGAATAATGTTCAGACTTTAAATGAACCAAAGCAAGTAATTGTTGCAGTTATAGATGGCGGTATAGATATAAATCATCCTGACTTAAAAAATAACATCTGGCAGAACATGGCTGAAATAAACGGACAGCCGGGAGTTGATGATGACGGTAACGGATTTGTTGACGATTTCTACGGATGGAATTTTCTTGGAACGCAGGAAAGCCTTGGAATGGAATTTACACGTGAATACTTCCGCATGAAAAGAGAAGGCGTGAGTGAGACAGACCCTTACTTTAAAAAAGTTAAGGATGCATATACAGACGAAAAAAGTGAAGTAATGTTTACGAAGCTTGGTATAAATTCTTCAGTGGATGAACTAAATAAAGCAGAGCTTGTATTGAAGGAAAAAAATTATCCTACTGACCCGGATAAGCTTCAAAAAGTTTCCAGCACACTTACAGGTAAATACGAAGAGGCCGCCTCCATAATTTTGAATACATATTTCATGTACGGTGTAAAAAAAGATGAAATGCTTGAGCTGCAAAAAGAGTACGATACTAAAGCAAAGTACTTAACAGATACGACAAGCACTTATTTATTAATAGGGGATAATCCAAATCTTTTTCTTGATAAAAGTTACGGGAATAATAAACCTAATACAGGCAGCATGGACCATGCAACTCACGTTGCGGGAATAATTGCTGCAAGTGTGAATACAATTGGCCAGTCTCCTTATGCAAAAATTATGTGCATACGATGCGTGCCGGATGAAGGTGATGAAAGAGATAAAGATATTGCTAACGGAATAAGATATGCAGTAGATAACGGAGCAAGCATCATTAATATGTCCGCGGGAAAATATTTTTCTCCAAAGGCTGATTTAGTTGTTGAAGCAGAAAAATATGCCGAAGAAAAAGGAGTTTTGTTTGTAATTTCAGCCGGAAATGATGGTGCTGATATTCAAGAGAAAATAAGTTATCCGAGAAAATTTATTATGGATAACGGGCAGATGAAATTTTTCTCAAATATAATTGTAGTCGGAGCATCAACGTGGATGAAAGAATGGTCTAAGGAAAAAGATCCTGAAGATTTAGCAGGGCATTACGACCTTGCGGCATCGTTCAGTAACTACTCAGATAAAATTGTTGATGTCTTTGCTCCCGGAGTAGAAATAAATAGCTGTTACCCAAATCCATTATACAAACATGAGAGCGGAACAAGTATGGCTTCCCCTGAAGTGACAGGCATTGCAGCAAACTTAAAAGCATTTTTCCCGAATCTTACAGCAACACAAATGAAAGACATTATAACAAGCTCAGCAAGAACATATCCGGGATTGCAAGTGAAAGTAAAAGGAAAAAATTCTAAAGTGCCTTTCTCTTCGCTTTCAAGGTCGGGTGGAGTAGTTGATATGCTCAATGCTTTTAAACGCGCGCAGGAATCTGCACAAAATTAATAGTATAAACCCCAGAGAATTCTAATGAAAAAATTATTTATAGTTTTATTTTTTTTATCGCTAACCATTTCTTCCAATAAAGCTTTTTCAAATGCTGCAGCGCCTGGATTTTATAATAACGGCGGCAGTACTGACTTCGTACCATTCTTCGCTTCTGATAGTGCTTACCTCGATAAAATCCAAATGCAGAGCGAGCTTATTACAGTGTTGCTTTACCCCAATTTCGCAATTGTACGCGGTGAATATAATATGCTCAACTTATCCGATAAAGAAATAATTTTTAATACAGGTTATCCCATTAACGGTTCATTCGATAACGATGTTGTTTCAAGAGTAGGTCTTGAAGATATTTATGGCTTAAAAGTTTTTGTTGATAATAAGGAAGTGTCTAATGAAAAAATGAAAGGCGGAGATTCTACGTTTCAGTATGACGAACAAAAAAGAAATTTGTACAATAACTGGTATGTCTGGAAATCAAATTTTAAACCGGGCGTAATAACAAAAATAAAAGTTTACTTCATCGTAAATACTTCCAATAGCATTTTAAGAAAAGGATACAGCAGAGACCACGATAACGGATTTGTATATGTTTTGGAAACAGGCAAAGCATGGGCAAAAAATATCGAGAAGGGTAGAATAAATATTCAGCTAATGAACGGCTTGAAGGCTAAGGATATTCTCGGCGTCTCACCTCAATCGAAATTTACAATTAATGAAGAAGGCAATAGTTTGATTTACGATTTTAAATCGCTTGAGCCAACTCCAAAGGATAACATCTTAATCCGCTACAAAAAAATTAATGAGAAATTTGATTTTCAGCCAATCGTTAATGATGCGAATAAGTATTATGATGAGGTAGATAGGATACAGCCTACTAATATTTTTGCTGAATCTTACAAAACTTTCAACGCAAATGACTTTGAAGTCCACGATACGTGGGGCATGAATATCTTCGGATACCTTATCATATTCCTTGTTTATGGAGTTCCGATTCTGATTATACTTTTCATAATTATTATAGTTATTGTAATCGTTAAACGACGAAATAAGAAGAAAAAACAAGGACTTACTTCTTAATTTTGCAGAGTAACCCCATCTAACCTACTGTTCAAAAAACATCCCATTTTGGAGTGCCTTTTCTCATTGAAACTCTCTACGTAAATAGATATATTACTAATTGGTTAAAAATTAATTCTATTTATAAACATGGCCTTGAACGTTGGAGATGTTGCGCCCGATTTTACTTTAAAAAGTAAAAATGAAACAGGCGAAGTAAAAGATGTTACATTAAGCAGTTACAAAGGAAAAAATGTTGTGCTGTTTTTCTTTCCCGCTGCCTTTACAGGTGTGTGCACAAAAGAAATGTGTACCATCAATGACGATTTTCAGCAATATGCAGATTTGAACACAGATACACTTGGAATAAGTGTTGATTCGATTTTCACACTTGAAGTTTTTGCAAAGCAAAACGGAATCAAAATTCCTTTACTAAGCGATTTCAACAAAGAAGTTATAGGTAAATACGGAACAAGATACGCTGACGGAGAATTCGCTCATAATATGAACGGCGTTTCCAGAAGAGCAGCATTTGTGGTTGATAAAGAAGGCAAGATTCAATACGCAGAAGTTCTTGCAAGCGCAGGTGATTTACCAAACTTTGATAAAGTGAAAGAAGTTCTTAAGTCGTTGAATTAATTTTTACAATTAATACATGATTGTTGTAAGAGAACCCGCTGAAATTGTTTACGATAAGAAAACTGTAGTTACGGTAGGAACTTTTGATGGTGTTCACATAGGGCATCAGCAGATTATTGGCGAGCTTAACAGGCTAAAGGAAGAAAAAGGATTAAGAAGTATAGTAATTACCTTCGACCCGCATCCACAGATTGTGTTAAGAAACCGCTCTAAAGATGTAAAACTTCTGACATCAACAGAGGAGAAGCTTGAGCTTCTTAAAAAATTTCCTCTTGATATAGTTTATATAATAAATTTCAGCAAAGAGTTTGCAGCAACACCTGCAGAGAATTTTTTTGTTGATTACATTGTGAACAGGATTGGACTTAATGACTTAGTTATCGGATATGACCACATGTTCGGTAAGAACAGAGAAGGCAGTATAGAAACAGTACACGCTCTTTCAAATAAATTCGGCTTTGCAGTTCATAAAGTGCCGGAGTTTAAAATCTCTGATAAAAACATCAGCAGCACGGAAATAAGAAATCTTCTTGAAGAGGGAGATGTAAACGCTGCGAAATTTTTCCTCGGAAGATTTTACGATGTAGAGGGTATAGTTGTAGAAGGGGCAAAGAGAGGAAGAGAGCTAGGCTATCCGACGGCTAACTTAAAAGTAACTGACGATAACAAACAAATTCCGAAAAATGGAATTTACGCAGTGGAAGTTCTTCACGATGATAAGTTCTACAGAGGCATGATGAGTATAGGGCATAACCCTACAGTGAACGATACGAATGAGATATTCCTTGAAGTAAACATCTTTAGTTTCGATAAAGATATTTACGGAGAAAAAATTAAAATCAGGTTTGTTGAGTACATAAGGGAAGAAGTAAAATTCGACTCCCTTGAAGAGCTGAAAGAAAAGCTTCACGAAGACAAACAAAAAACTTTAAATATATTCAGTAACATTAATTAAAAAAACACGTGGCATTAACTAAAGAAGAAAAAAGCGAGAACGTAACCAAGTACGGCGAATCAGCTAACAACTCAGGAAAGACTGAAGTTCAGGTTGCAATACTTACAAAAAGAATTAATGAGCTTTCAGCAAGCCATTTTAACACTCATGCAAAAGATAACCACTCAAGAAGAGGCCTTTTGAAAATGGTTGGTAAAAGAAGAAAGCTGTTAAGATATCTCGAAAACAAAGATGTTACAAGATACAGAGGCATCATAAAAGAATTAAACATCAGAAAATAATTTTTCGGATTTTTTATTCTATTACACAAATGCCCGTCCCCATTTTTATAGGACGGGTTTGTCGTTTATATAGTTTATATAAAAACCACAAGAAGAAAGAAACAAAGAGGAAAAAAGAAATTAAATTAAAATCATTACACAGAAAGGTAATAAAGAATTGACAAGAAAAAGCATAGAGATAGGCGGAAAAACTCTTACTCTAGAAACAGGAAAACTTGCTAAGCAAGCAAACGGAGCAGTCCTAATCTCACTTGAAGATACAGTGGTATTATGCACAGTAGTAGCAAAAGATGAAGCAGCGCCGGGACAGGATTTCTTCCCGTTAAAAGTTGATTACAGAGAAAAATCATCGGCAGTAGGAAAAATCCCGGGCGGATTTTTCAAAAGAGAAGCAAGACCAACAGAAAAAGAAATTCTCTCATCAAGATTGATAGACAGACCTATCAGACCAATGTTTCCGGACGGATACTTGAATGAAGTTGACGTTCAGACCGGTGTTTACTCATCCGATGGAGAGAACGACGCAGATGTTATCGCCGCAATCGGCGCATCAGCTGCCCTCTTAATATCCGACATTCCTTTTGATATACCTATAGCAGAAGTAAGAGTAACAAGAATAAACGGAGAATTAATAATTCTTCCAACATACAAGCAAAACGACGAAGGTGATTTTGATATTATTGTAGCAGGTACAGAAGATTCAATCGTTATGGTTGAAGGCGAAGCAAAAGAAATGTCAGAGCATGAATTTATTGAAGCAGTAAGATTCGGACATTCACATATCGCAACGCTTTGTAAATTCCAAAAAGAATTTGCAGCAGAAGTTGCTAAGACAAAGAAACCAATTGCGGAAAAAGAAGACAGAAGCGAAATGATTGCCGATGTAAAAGCAATCTATGAAGCTGATTATAAAACAATGATTAGCGCAATTCTTCCTAAAGAACAAAGACACGATAAAAATCATGAGCTTCACGAAAAAGTAATTACAGCATTAGCAGAAAAATATCCTGAAAAAGGTAAAGAGCTTTCAGGAATTATGCACGACATTCAATACGATGTTATCCGCGCAATGATTTTAGATGACGGAAAAAGATTAGATGGTAGAGGAACGACAAACATCAGAAACATTACATCTGAAGTTGGTATTCTTCCAAGAACACACGGTTCAGCTTTATTCACCAGAGGTGAAACACAAAGTTTAACAACTGTTACACTTGGTACAGGAAACGATGCGCAGACAATCGAAGGATTGAAAGACGAAATTAAAAAAGGATTTATACTTCACTATAATTTCCCGGGCTTCAGCACAGGTGAAACAAGTGGAAGACCAGGACCGGGAAGAAGAGAAATCGGACACGGAAATCTTGCAGAGAGAGCATTGAAAAAAATGGCTCCCGATGCTAAAGAATTCCCATACGTAATTCGTATCGTATCCGATATTCTTGAATCAAACGGTTCATCTTCAATGGCAACTGTTTGCGCAGGTTCGCTTGCTCTTATGGATGCCGGTGTTAAAATGCATAAACCTGTAGCAGGTATTGCAATGGGTCTTATAAAAGAAGGCGATAGAATTGCAGTGCTTTCGGATATTTTAGGTGATGAAGATCACTTCGGTGATATGGATTTCAAAGTTGCAGGAACTACAGACGGTATAACAGCAATCCAGATGGATATAAAAATAAGAGGTATTTCAATGGAAGTACTTGAGACCGCTCTTAACCAGGCTAAAGAAGGAAGACTTCACATCCTCAGAAAAATGAGCGAAACACTTACTGCACCTAGAGAAAGCTTATCGAAATATGCACCGCATCTTTACTCAATGCAGATTCCACCTGATATGATAGGAACAATTATCGGACCGGGCGGAAAAATGATTCGTCATATCATTGCTGAATCAGGCTGCGAGCTTAACATTGATGATACAGGTATGTTAACAATTGCTGCAGTTAATTCTGAGAATGCAGAGATTGCAAAAACGATGGTTGGCAGATTAGTTGAAGTTCCTGAAAAAGGAAAAACATACGAAGGTATAGTGAAATCGATTAAAGATTTCGGCGCATTCGTAGAAATTATTCCGGGTAAAGAAGGACTTCTTCACATTTCTGAAATAGATTATAAGAGAGTAGATAAAGTTGAAGATGTTTTACATATGGGCGATAAAATTGAAGTTATGCTTCTTGATGTTGACAGAGAAGGCAAAATGAAATTAAGTATGAAAGCATTAATGCCTAAACCTGAAGGTTATGTAGAGCCGGTAAAACGCGAAAGATCTGAAGGCGATAGAAGAGACGGACCAAGAAGAGACGACAGACGCGGCGGCGGAAACAGACGCTAAGAAACGGTAATAAGAATCGAAAGAATAATTAAGAAAATTAAATTCTCTCAAAATGAAATTCGAAATCGATAAACAGAAAGATAAAACAATATTCAAGCTTGAAGCAAAAGTGCTCGGACACGAGATTGCTGCTGATTTAAAAGCTGAATTAATTTTTCTTCAGAAAGAAGTTGATAACCAGTTCGTGATTGATCTCGGCGACGTAACTCGCTGCGATAGCTCAGGACTTTCATGCCTTCTTCTTTCAGAAAGAATGGAGCGTGAAAAAGGTAATAAGTTAGTATTGATGAACGTTAACAAGGCAGTGGAAGATCTAATAAAGATCGCTCGTCTTGATAGAGTATTCGATATAAAATAGTAACAAGTCTCTCCTTCAATCCCGTTTGATAATGAAAAATTTTATGTTTTTTTCAGACGGGATTTTTTTATGCCCATTTTGAATCACT
This sequence comes from Ignavibacteria bacterium, assembly GCA_038225955.1. Taxonomy (GTDB): domain Bacteria; phylum Bacteroidota; class Ignavibacteria; order Tepidaquicellales; family Tepidaquicellaceae; genus JAFDZO01. Next base: position 41,500 of record JBBRQV010000011.1, read on the forward strand.
GATTACACT